>JAGAOV010000007.1 GCA_017623515.1 Ruminococcus sp.
ATGATTAGAGTAACAGGAGTATGCCATAAAATCTATGTGATGGAAAGGAATCATTTATGGCTACTATTACAAAGCGGGGAGATACTTTCAGAATCAAAGTATCCCTCGGATATGATACAGAACACAAGCAGATCGTTAAATCGACTACCTTCAAGCCTCCGCAGGGCGTTACACCCAAGAAAGCAGAGAAACTCGCACAGCAGTTCGCCTATGACTTTGAGAACAAGTGCAAGGACTACACGGAACTGAATGAGAATATGCGTTTTTCTGAGCTTGCCGACTGGTATTTTGAGAACTACGCTCCCATTGAGCTGAAGCCGAGTACCGCTTACACCTATAAAGGACAGTATAACAACCATATCAAGCCTGTCCTCGGCAATATGAAGCTCAAAGAAATCACTACACCCAAGCTGACGAGGATCATGAAGTCCTATGACCTGAATCCTCAGACCGTAAAGAAGGTATATGTGGTGATACAGAGTATCTTCCGCAGAGGCGTAGAACAAGGATTCATTCGTGAATCGCCTTGTCACAACGTCATTCTTCCGAAGAAAAGGGACGAAAAGAAGAAAATGTCCCTTGATGAGAGTGAGATCAAGCGACTGATGGAGCTGTTGGACACAAAGCCGTGGGACGAGGACTTCAAGCGTATCATTAAGGTACTTCTCTATACGGGAATGCGTTCTGGCGAGTGTCTTGGGCTGATGTGGGAGGATATTGACTTCGAGGAAATGACTATAACGATCAATCACAACCTCACCGACATCGGCGGTAAACATAAGCTCGGCTCACCGAAAACGGAGAGCAGTCGCAGAGTGATCGGTATGAGCGAAGTCCTTGCTTCTATTTTCAGGGAGCAGAAAGCCTATATCGACAAGATGTCGGCAGCACTCGGAAAGAAGTTTGCTCACCCCGAAATGGTATTCACATCAGCCCTGGGCAACTACCGTGACAGACAGTCTGTCTATCACTCTCTGAAACGCTTTACAAAGGGAACGGAGTTTGAAGACCTCACCCTGCATAAGCTCCGCCATTGCAATGCTACGCTTTTATTGAACAGCGGAGTTGACCTTAAAGTTGTTTCTGAGCATCTCGGTCATCGGGACATCAATATAACGGCTGACATTTACGCTGATGTGTTGAAATCAACCAAGTCAAAGGTGGCTGACCTTATAACGCTGAAACTCTCATGAGAGCCGTCTTAGCTTCGCACGACAAAAAATCCGCCCCGATAAACGAGACGGATTTGAAAATCTTTTCGATAAAGACCAAACAAGTACCAAAAAACATTTGTAAGGTCTGAAAAGTGCCGAAAATACGGCGAATTGAGATAAGTCTGATTATCTCTTGGAGAACTGCGGAGCACGACGAGCAGCCTTGAGACCGTACTTCTTTCTTTCCTTCATTCTCGGGTCACGAGTGAGGAAGCCAGCCTTCTTGAGAGCCGGACGGAGCTCAGGGTTGAATTCGAGGAGCGCACGTGAAACACCGTGACGGATAGCACCAGCCTGACCTGTAACGCCGCCGCCTGCAACAGTGCAAACGATGTCCATGGATTCAAGATTCTCAGTGAGAGCGAGGGGCTGACGAACGATGAGCTTCAGTGTATCGAGACCGAAGTAGTCATCAATGCCTCTGCCGTTGATAGTGATATTGCCTGTACCTGGATAGAGTCTAACTCTTGCTACAGAGTGCTTTCTTCTGCCAGTACCATAATAATATTTAACCTTAGATTCGTACATGTTATATGCTCCTTTCCTTAGAATTCACAAACTTCCGGCTTCTGAGCAGCCTGCTTGTGTTCTGCGCCCTTGTAAGTACGCAGACGTGTCAGCTGAGCTGCGCCGAGCTTATTGTGCTGGAGCATGCCCTTGATTGCGATCTTCATAGCTTCATCAGATCTTTCAGCCATCATATCCTTGTACTGGATCTTCTTCAGGCCGCCGATCCAACCGGTGTGCCAGTAATAGAACTTCTGCTCCAGCTTCTTACCAGTAAGAACAGCCTTGTCACAGTTGATAACGATTACGAAATCGCCGCAGTCAACGTGGGGAGTAAAAGTAGTCTTATGCTTGCCTCTCAGAATGTGAGCAGCCTGTGCTGCAACACGGCCCAGAGACTTGCCTTCTGCATCAATGATATACCACTTGCGGCTTACTTCCTGAGCCTTAGGCATAGTTGTTGCCATAGTCAATTCCTCCTGAACTTCTATCAAAAATATCTTCGTTTCCGATACGTCTTTTGCATATCGGGAAACCAGGCAGAGGGCAGTTGGGTTAGACTGCACTGCCGGCGTTTCGCAAGATAGTTAACCGGTCTCTCTGACAGTACAAGATTTATTATATACTAAAACTTACGTTTTGTCAAGCCTTTTCCGGCAATTTCATTCCCAAAATACTGTGAATTTTTTCACTTGGAAATGTTCCATTCGTTGGTCAGTTTGCCCACTTATTTTCCGCCAGCAGCGTCATTTCCGCTGTACAGAACCACACAATAATAGTCATCATATACGGGTTCTAATTCCTTTACCAGATATTCTCCGGCTGTATCCGTTAAAACCACAAGAGAATATTCCCTGCTGCCCTCATCCGTGAGCCACGATCCTGCAATTCCACAGTTCTCACCATATTCAGGCAGCTCATCTCTCTGGTAATACACCCATACCTTTTCATCAGTCCTTGGGATAGAATACGCTTTGGAACATATGTTTTCATCTGTGTTTTTTTCCGGAATAGTTTCCCTTATATCCAGTTCAGAGCCGTTTTCCGTGAGATACAGAATATTTCCTGCATTACGAACATCAGGCTTGAAATAGCTGTACTCCGTATTATCGCAGTTGTGCATGACAGCCTCATGTATATATGGAGCATAATCATATTCATAATCTTTATATGATGCAGTTACCGCTGTCATTTCCCGAAGCTGATCATACCATTTTTCAGTCGGCGTATCTTCCTTGTAGGAGAAAACAGCGCAGTGATTTTCCGCAAATATCTCCTCCATTGCGGCTTTGCCAAGTGCGGACAGATTCTCACCGCAAAAGGTGCTTATTGTGCATTTAAAGTTGCATTCCTCTGTAAGTTCATGGATATTACTTCCATCAAAATATGTGTTGTACAGCAGCTTATAGTTTTCGATATTCTCTGAGTCTGAGTTGTACAAAAAAGAGTTGTATATGAAAATACTGCTGCATTCAATATCCGCCACAGTAGAAATTCTTTCCTTTACAAAGGCTTCTATCTTATCTTTTTGAAAGTCGTCCTTTCCATTGATATTCTCTCTGCTGCCGTCTATGTAAACAGTAAATGATTCATCCTCATGCTTCATTTCAACATATGCATAGCTTGAAAAGGATGGAAACAAACCGTCAACCATAGCAATTTCAGAATCAATTACCTCTGCGTCAAGTCCATACTTGTCCATGATATATTCCTCGGCATTTTTCTCAGCCTGCCTGCAATTTGATTCATTTTCCGCACGCTGTTCATTGCTTAAACAACCGGAAAAAAACAGTGCGGCAATGAACAGTGCGGCGATAACTGCATTTCGTTTCATATTGTCACCATCCTTATAATCACTCAAGTATTATTTCTTCCCCAGCGAATGAACCTTCGTACCATTTCAAGCGGTAATCCATTTCTTCATAAATTTCCTGCGGCACAGTGTAAACTCTGAAATTTACGTTCATATTCAGTTCTTCCTTGTGATAGCTTTTAATAATATCGCTGTGTTCATAGGATTCTGCTGTTGAACTTGCAAACTTCTCATTTAATATTTCCATTTCCTCATCAGTAAAGCTTCTTTCCTCTGAGATATACACACTGCACTCAAAAAAGGTTTCTTGTTTCAGCTCATCATATGTAAGGTCAGGAGCAGTACTGAAGGGCATTTCCTTTGTATTTGCTCTTATCTCCACATATTTGAAATCAGACAGATACTTTTTCATATAGGCTTCAAGGTCAGACTGAACCTGCGGCAGATACTTATGACGCAGGTAATTCTCACTGACAACTTCATAATAATCCTTTGTATGTACAGTTGCCTGAAATTCCACGCCGTCCTCAACACACCTTACATCACAGTCCTCTGCAATGGACATAAATCCGGCAGAGCCGCCTAATATTTCAAACTCCATCCCATATTTCTTTTCAAGCTCTTCTTTAAGGAATATACGGGCACTGTTTTTGGGTACGCTTATCTCGCTGGAAGATACCTCGGTTTTATGGTAATCTCTGTAAATATAGCCTGTAAACACGCATACAACGGCTATACAGCCTGTAAATAGGCATACAGCGGCTATAATTAAAGCGACAACAGAAGAACGTTTCATTCAGATAGCCTCGCTTTCGTATTACAAAATTCCCGGTTCTATTATAAATACTATGAATTAGATTTCAGTTTATATGTTTGATAAAAAATCATCCTGATTGCAAAAACAGGCTGCTGCATGAAACCATGCAGCAACCTATTTTTCATATAGACAAGACCGCACGAAACTCGCCTGACTGCTTTGCACGTCATCCGCTTGCATGTTTTCCGTCATATTTCACAAAAAATCCGACTTCACATCTGACACACAGCCTTTATGCGGTTTTGCCTATAATCATATTCAATTTATTACTTGAAGTAATCTACACCGCTCTGGAAGATTCTCTGATCCTTTTCACCGGGAACATTGCGGTAAAGATTCTTGCCGATACGTTCACTGTGTCCCATCTTACCCAGAACTCTGCCGTCAGGTGATGTGATACCCTCAATAGCAGCCATAGATGTGTTGGGATTATAGTGAATATCCATAGTAGGCTGACCATTCATATCAACATACTGTGTTGCGATCTGACCGTTAGCAGCGAGCTGATCAATAAGGGCCTGCGGAGCAACGAAACGTCCCTCACCATGAGAGATAGCAACTGTATGAACATCACCTGTTTTGCAGCCATAGAGCCACGGAGACTTATTGGATGCAATGCGTGTATTGACAAGCATGGACTGGTGACGTGCAATTGTGTTGAATGTCAGTGTAGGTGCATTGTCAGCCATAGGAACGATCTCACCGTAAGGTACAAGACCAAGCTTGATAAGTGCCTGGAAGCCGTTGCAGATACCCAGCATGAGACCGTCACGGTTTTTCAGCAGGTTGTGAACTGCGTCCATGATCTTCGGGTTGCGGAAGAATGCTGTAATGAACTTACCGCTGCCGTCCGGCTCGTCGCCGCCGCTGAATCCGCCGGGGATCATGATGATCTGAGAATTCTTGATAAGCATTGCAAATGTGTCAATGGATTCTTCAATTGCAGCAGCAGACAGGTTCTTGATAACAAATACCTCTGCTCTTGCGCCTGCACGTTCAAAGATACGTGCTGTATCATATTCGCAGTTTGTGCCGGGGAATACCGGAATGAGAACTCTCGGACGAGCCTCCTTGATTCCTGCGGTGAGAGTTTCAGTGCGGTTGTATGTGTAAAGCTTGGGAGCTTCTGTTGTTGTCTGGATACGGCATGGGAATACAGGCTCAAGCTTCTTTTCCCATACAGAAAGAAGTGTTTCAAGGTCAAGTGAATAATCAGCAGCAGTGATAGCCTTTACCTCTGTAGTTGTACCGATAACCTCTTCGCCGTCCTGTGCAGCACCATTAAGCTCGATGATAAATGCGCCTGCGCATGGCTGGAACAGTTCCTCTGCGGAAAGCTTTTTGGAGAATGTGAAACCGATCTTGTTGCCGAATGCCATCTTAGCAATACCTTCAGCCACGCCGCCGAAGTCAACTGCCCATACAGCAGCAGCTCTGCCGTCAGCGATGATCTTTTCCAGCTTATCGAAGCAAGCACGGATGCTGTCAAATACCGGCAAACCATTTTCATCATACTGCGGACGAATCTGGATAACTGTGCTGCCAGCCTTCTTGAATTCTGTGGAAACTACCTTGTCAGCGTTAGCAGTTGAAACTGCAAAAGATACCAGTGTAGGCGGTACGTCGATGTTTTCAAATGTACCGGACATTGAATCCTTGCCGCCGATAGAACCGCAGGACAGCTCAAGCTGTGCTTTGAATGCACCGAGAAGTGCAGCCATAGGCTTGCCCCAGCGAGAAGGTGTATTCTGAGTTCTTTCAAAGTACTCCTGGAATGTGAGCCAGCAGTGGTGCCAGCTTCCGCCTGCTGCGATAACCTTTGCAATAGAAGAAATAACAGCAGTCATTGCGCCGTGGTATGGGCTGTTTTCGCTGATAAGAGGATTGAAGCCCCAGCCCATCAGTGAGCATGTATTAGTCTCACCTCTGAGAACCGGAATCTTAGCTGCCATAGCCTGTGACGGAGACAGCTGGTGTACGCCGCCGAAAGGCATAAGTACAGTGCCTGCACCGATAGTAGAGTCGAACTTTTCAATAAGTCCCTTCTGAGAGCATACGTTCAGGTTGGACATAAGGTCTGTCCAGCTTTCAGCGCAGTCCTCCATAACGTTTACAGGAGCAGTCTTGGGAGCTTCGATAACGATGTCAGTATACTTGGGTGCGCCGTTGGAGTTGAGGAACTCACGGGACAGGTCAACGATAACATTATCATTCCACTTCATTGTCAGTCTCGGATCAGCCTTTACCTTTGCAACAATAGTAGCCTCAAGGTTTTCCTTGGCAGCTTCACGGAGGAAACGGTCTGATTCAGCCTCGGATACAACAACAGCCATTCTTTCCTGAGATTCGGAAATAGCGATTTCAGTACCGTCAAGACCTTCGTACTTCTTAGGAACTGCGTTAAGGTCAATATCCAGACCGTCAGTCAGTTCGCCGATTGCAACAGATACGCCGCCTGCACCGAAGTCATTGCAGCGTTTGATCATCTGTGTAACGAAAGGATTGCGGAAAAGTCTCTGGAGCTTTCTTTCCTCCGGAGCGTTGCCCTTCTGAACCTCTGCACCGCAGGATTCAAGGGATTCAACTGTATGTGACTTGGAAGAGCCTGTAGCACCGCCGCAGCCGTCACGGCCTGTTTTGCCGCCGAGAAGGATTACAACGTCGCCGGGTGCAGGAGCCTCTCTTCTGATGTTTGCAGCAGGAGCAGCACCGAGAACAGCACCGATCTCCATACGCTTTGCCATATAACCTGGGTGATAAATTTCAGATACGTGACCTGTAGCAAGACCTATCTGGTTGCCGTAGGAGCTGTAGCCGTTAGCTGCGCCCTGAGTGATCTTTCTCTGCGGCAGCTTACCGGAAATAGTATCAGCAACAGGAACAAGAGGATTAGCTGCGCCTGTTACACGCATAGCCTGATATACATAGGAACGTCCTGACAGCGGATCACGGATAGCACCGCCGAGACAGGTTGCCGCACCGCCGAAAGGCTCGATTTCTGTAGGATGGTTATGAGTCTCATTCTTGAACATGAGGATCCAGTCCTCTTCACGTCCGTCGATGTCAACCTTGATCTTAACGGAGCATGCGTTGATCTCTTCGCTCTCGTCAAGGTCATTAAGCTTTCCGTCAGCCTTGAGCTTTCTTACGGCAAGTGTAGCCATATCCATGAGAGTGATGGGCTTCGCTTCTCTGCCAAGCTCGCTTCTTATGCGGAGGTAGTCATCATATGTTTCCTTGATGTAAGGTGTTTCGATGTCAGCCTTTTCAATGTTGGTAAGGAATGTTGTATGACGGCAGTGGTCAGACCAGTATGTGTCGATCATACGGATTTCGGTGATAGTGGGGTCACGCTTTTCTGTATCACGGAAATACTTCTGGCAGAACTTGATGTCCTCCAGATCCATAGCGAGACCATATTCCTTGATGAAGTCGTTAAGCTGTGCAACAGTCAGACCGATGAAGCCATCAAGAGTTTTTACGGTTGTAGGAATCTCGTAATTAGCATCAAGGGACTCCGGCTTTTCCATAGCAGCCTCACGGCGTTCTACAGGGTTGATAAGGTATGATTTAACCTTTTCAAATTCAGCATCTGTGATATTTCCGCTGATGATATATATCTGAGCAGAACGAACACGGCAGCGTTCTCCCTGAAGCAGGATCTGAATACACTGCTCGCAGCTGTCAGCTCTCTGGTCGAACTGACCGGGCAGATATTCCATAGCAAACATGCGCTGGTTTCCGCTGAGTGCAGGAAGTTCTCTGTAAACTGTATCAACAGCCGGCTCAGAGAAAACTGTAGGAACAGCCTTTTCAAAAGCCTCTTCAGTGAGCTTGTCCGCATCATAACGGTTGAATACACGTACACCGGTAACGCTTACACGAAGCGCAGTCTGGAGGTCGCTGAGAACAGACTGAGCCTCAACAGCAAATTCCGGCTTTTTTTCTACATAAATTCGATAAACAGACATAGTAATACTCCTTTATAATGGATTTGCAGCACCGACTTCGACAATGTCTCCGTAGCAGCATGCAGCATCACTCTTTTCTATTCTAACATAAAATATTGATTTACGCAAACTTTTTTTTATGTTTTTTTCGGGAATTTTTATAACAGTACCGTCAGGCGCATGACCGATGTGGAAGCCGTCGCCCTTTTCAAGCTCAAAAAGCACCGGAATTACGTGATTTTCGAGAGACTTATGATGTTTAAGCTGTAAACTTTCGGAAAGCTTTCTTATTCTGTCGGCACGGTCTTTTTTTGACTGCGGATCAACTTTCCCCTCCATTTCAGCGGCAGGAGTACCTGATCTTTCGGAGAAGGCAAATGCATTTATCTTTGCAAAGCCGATTTTTCTGGCAAACTCCATTGTCTGTTTGAATTCTTTTGCAGTTTCACCGGGGAAACCTGTGATAACGTCGGTTGTTATAGCGCATGACGGGAAATATTTTCTTGCAACAGTACAGACAAGTTCAAATTCGGCAGATGTATACCGGCGGTTCATTCTTTTCAGAATGCAGTCGGAACCGCTTTGAAGAGAAAGATGGAATTGCGGACAGAACTGGGGTATTTTTGCCAGCTTTGCAAGGATATTTTCAGTTATCATCTCCGGTTCAAGTGAACCAAGCCTTACTCTTTTCACACCTGCATCAGCGCATATCTGAACAGCGTCAGCAATATCAAGCTCATATTCCTTTCCGTATGATGCAAGGTTTATTCCGCAGAGGACTATTTCAGAAAAACCAGCCCTGACTATATTTTCAGCCTGTTTCATAAGGCTTTCAGGGTGCATTGAACGGCAGCGGCCTCTTGCATATGGTATTATACAATAGGAACAGAATGAATTGCAGCCGTCCTGAATTTTGAGGAAAGTTCTTGTACTGCTTGGGTGCATATCACAGCCTGCGCCCTCAAAGGGATCATTTTTTCCGTAAGGAACGACCTTGTGCAAGGGTTCATTTCGGGATACGAATTCATTGATCAGCTGCGGCAGACTGTCAATATCCTTTGTTCCGATCACAATATCAGCCTGAGTTATTTCGTATGCCTCATCCGAAAATGCCTGAGGATAGCATCCGGCAAGGATCATTACAGCTCTGCGGTTTATGCTTTTTTTTATCTTTCTAAGAGCAGCAACAGATTTTCTGCTGCTCTGCTGAGTTACTGCACATGAATTTACAATAATAATATCAGCAGTTTCCGGAGCGTCTGTATAGGTATGACCATGCCTTTCAAGGAGGACTTTCATATACTCACTCTGGGAAGTATTCACCTTGCAGCCAAAGGTTGAAATGAAGTATTTCATGATGTGTTTTCCTTTCTTTGAGAAATGCAAAAACTATGGAAATTCCTACAAATTTATTATAAAAAGTTACAGTTCGTAACCACTTTCAGGCCATTGTGAAACCTCTTGTTTACCAGCTTTCGTTGGAATGAATAAAAGCCGGATTCCAAGGGATGATTCTATTATACTATAATCACGAAAATAAAGCAACCTGCTTGACAAAAAAAATAAATCGTGGTATGCTATGTACAACAGAAGGCAGGACGGAGAAATGCAGTATCTGCGGTGCTTTCTGAATATAACAACTTCGATGGGACAATAGGTCCGAAAGTTCTTTGGAGGTATTTATTATGTTTGAGACAATGGTAGAACTGAAGGCAATCAACGATGTTAAGGATTTCGTAAACACAGTAATGCTGTTCAATTACGATATTGATCTGGTATCAGGCAGATATGCAATTGACGCAAAGTCCATCATGGGTATTTTCAGTCTGGATCTCTCCAAGGCAATCAAGCTTCAGGCACATACAGACGAACCCGAAAAGCTGATCGCAGCACTCGATAAGTTTATTGTAAAGTAAACTTGGTTTTTCAAAGATTGAGTAGAATAGTAGAGGGAGAAGCGGCACGTTGTGCCGCTTTTTCTGCGTTTCAGCGATGAATAAGAGACTTTTTTCAGGCATAGAATAATTTGTAGGGGACGGCGCCCTCGACGTCCCGTTAATTATGCACAACATCTGCGGGGCGTCGAAGGCGCCGCCCCCTACAGTTTCTGATTAAACCGATGCTAAACCACAATTTCCCATCCATAAGAGGTACAGCATGAAAAGAGCTATATATATACTATTAAGCCTGTTGATTGTGATAAGAATACCTGTTTTTCAGGTCTCCGCCGAGGATGAGATACCAGAGCCTGCGGCGTATGTGCTGATGGAATGCAGTACAGGCACGGTGCTTGACAGCATGAATGCAGATGAAAAGCTGCCAGTAGGCACAATGGCAAAGCTTATGACAGCACTTCTTGCAGGAGAAGCTTTGGAATCAGGAAAATGGAACTCGGATACTCTCCTGACTGCCTCGGACTGCGTAGACAATACAAAAGGTGCGGTAATATGGCTTGTATCCGGTGAGACAATGACAGTAGAAGATATTCTCAAAGGACTTATCATAGGCAATGCAAATGACGCAGCCGCTGTTATTGCAGAAAGCATAAGCGGAAGTACGGATGACTTTGTTATGGACATGAATGCCCGTGCTTTTGAGCTTGGAATGCGTGATACACGATTTACCAGTCCTCAGGGCTATGATGATGAAAACGCATACTCAACTGCACATGATATAGGCTTGCTTTGCTGTGCGCTGTCGGAATGCGAGGTTCTTCTGCCGTATTTTACAACATGGCGTGATTTTCTCCGTGACGGTGCAACAGAGCTTGTGAACGAGAATACATTTGCACGAACATTTGATGGCATGACAGGCTGGAAAGCTGGACATTCAGAAGCAGCAGGCTGGTGTCTTGCGGCAGGTGCAGAGCGTGACGGAATGGAGTGTGCCGCAGTTATTCTTGGCTCGCCTGATGAGGACAGCCGTTTTGCCTTTGCAAGACAGATATTCAAAAAGGGCTTTTCCGGATTTACACTCACTCTACCGGGCTTTTCATCTGAATTTATGAAGCCTGTTAAGGTAAGGGGCGGAGTATCCGGAAGTGTAGAAGTAACAGCAGGAGACCTATCCGGACTGGTAGTTCCTGTAAGTGATACTGCCCTTGAAACAGTCCTTGTTCTGCCGGAATATATTCATGCACCTGTTGAAAAAGGACGGCGCATAGGAACGATTGCATTTTACAATGGTGATACACTTCTTCTTGAAGCATCGCTTAGGGCAAAGGAGTCTGTAGAAGCCATGACAATAGCCACAGCAGCAGAAAAATTGTTGGTTAAATTGTGTAATTTATGATGTGAAAATTGTGCAGAATTAATAAGTTTTCAGATTCCCCTTGCATTTGGAGCGAGAATATAGTATGATATAAGTGGTAAATTAGTGGGAAATGCTTTTCAGGTGCATAAGAAAAAGCAGTTTTCCCGAAAATGGAGGAATGAACATGTCTTTGAAGCTCAATACAAAGTATTTGGCTGACTTTATGAATGATGATGAAATGCGTGGTATTGCGCATCAGGTAGAAGCGTCTGCAAAGATGCTTCACGAAAAGACCGGTCAGGGAAGCGATTTTCTCGGCTGGCTTACACTGCCTACAGATTATGACAAGGAAGAATTCGAGAGAATCAAGGCTGCTGCCAAGAAAATCCAGAGCAATTCTGATATTCTCATCGTAATCGGTATCGGCGGTTCTTATCTGGGCGCACGTGCAGCGATTGAGTTCCTGAAGTCTACGCTTTACAATAATATGAAGAAGGATACACCGGACATCTATTATGTAGGCAACAGCATCAACCCCACTTATCTCAGTGAGATCATTGCACTTTGCGAGGGTAAGGATTTCTCTGTAAACGTAATTTCAAAGTCCGGTACAACGACCGAACCGGCTCTGGCATTCAGAGTATTCAAGAAGCTGGTTGAGGATAAGTACGGCAAGGAAGGCGCAAAGGATCATATCTTTGCAACTACTGACAAGGCAAAGGGTACTCTGAAGGAGCTTTCCGATACAGAGGGCTATGAAACATTCGTAGTACCGGATGACGTAGGCGGAAGATTCTCCGTTCTGACAGCAGTAGGTCTGCTCCCTATCGCTGTTGCAGGCTGCGATATTGATGCTCTTATGGCTGGTGCAGCTCAGGCTCAGAATGACTACATGGCAGATTTCGAGAACAACGACTGCTACAAGTATGCAGCAATCAGAAACATTCTCAGCCGCAAGGGTAAGGCTGTAGAAATGCTGGTTTCCTATGATCCCAACTTCGTTATGATGGCTGAATGGTACAAGCAGCTCTTCGGCGAAAGCGAAGGCAAGGATAACAAGGGTATCTTCCCGTCAGCTGCTGTATTCTCAACAGACCTGCACTCTATGGGACAGTACATTCAGGAAGGCGCAAGAATCCTGTTTGAGACTGTTGTTGACATCAAGAAACCCAAGACAGACCTCTACCTTGTAGCAGATGAAGAAAACCTCGATGGTCTCAACTTCCTGTGCAATCAGGATATGTCCGTTGTAAACCGCAAGGCTCTTGAAGGCGTTGTACTTGCTCACACAGAGGGCGGTGTACCGAACATCATTCTGGAACTTGAGGATACAAGCGAAAAGAGCCTCGGCTACCTCATTTACTTCTTTGAGAAGGCTTGCGCAATTTCCGGCTATCTGCTGGGCGTAAATCCTTTCAATCAGCCAGGCGTTGAAAGCTACAAGAGAAACATGTTCGCTCTTCTCGGCAAGCCGGGTTACGAGGATCAGAAGGCTGCTCTGGAAGCAAAGCTTGCAGAATAAAAAAGGCTGTTTTGCAGCGTAAGCTGCATTTATATAAAGCACAACAATTCAACAAGAAATGAAACAGTGTCTTTTCGGACACGAAAGGAGTTAATTATGATTCAGCTGATTACAGGTAAAAAGGGTACTGGCAAGACCAAAATCCTCATCGACAAGATCAATGGTGCAGTTAAGGAAACAAACGGCTGTCTGGTTTGCATCGAAAAGGGCGCAACTATCCGCAGCTCTATCAGCTACAAGGTAAGATGGTGTGATACTGAGCAGTTCGCTATCGACAGCTATGATTCATTCTACGGCTATGTTGCAGGTATGCTGGCTGGTAACTATGACATCAAGGAGATCTTCGTTGACGGTATCTTCAAGATTGCTGGTTCTGATTTCGACGCTCTGGGCGTAATGCTGGACAAGCTTGCAAAGCTCACAGGTGATGACGTAACAGTAGTATTCACACTGTCTGCTGACAATGCAGAACTGCCGGCTTCTGTAACAAAGTATCTGAACTAATCGCAAATTGCGAACTTTTTGAAAAAAAGCTTGACAAGCTGCCTCATTATAGTATATAATAGATGTTGCAATGCGTGAAAGGAAGAAAGTATGATCTTAAAACTGCGAGATATTTTTCAGACTGAAGGTCTGAAAAAGCCAGTCAGCTACGAAATTACTACAGAAGAGCTTGAAAGTATCCACGGCTATACGTTTGCCCAGCCTGTAAAGGTAGATGGTGAGGTAGAGAACCGTGCCGGTATCGTAACCCTCAGGTATAAGGTTGCCTGTGTGCTTGATGTGGAATGCGACCGATGCCTGAAGCCCTTCAAACAGGAGCATACTTACGATTTTACTCATACAGTCGTTCCGACGTTACACAGCGACAATCGTGCGTATGATTCGTACCTTGTAGCTGAAAATGACAGCATTGATATGAATGAGACAGCAATAACAGATTTACTTCTCATGCTTCCTACAAAGATTCTTTGTATGGAGGAATGTAAAGGATTATGCTATATCTGCGGGTGTGATTTAAATGAATCCGCCTGTGACTGTCTGAAATAAGAAGGAGGTGCCAAAATGGCAGTACCAAAGAATAAGGTCTCCAAAGCAAGACGTGATAAAAGACGTTCTGTTGTTTGGAAGCTGGATGCACCGGCAATGAGCGTATGCACAAACTGTGGTGAGTACAAGGCTCCGCATAAGGTTTGCAAGGCTTGTGGTTTCTACAAGGGCGTTGCTGTACTGAAGATGGACGCTGAATAAGTCATCTGAGATTTGAGGAGGAGAGGCGGAGCTTTCGTCTCTCCTCTTTGTCATATGGAATAATAAGGAGATGAGAAAACATGGCATTACCAGTTGTGGCAGTTGTCGGCAGACCTAATGTGGGCAAGTCAACACTGTTCAATAAAATGATAGGAAAGAGACTGTCTATCGTTGAGGATACCCCTGGCGTAACAAGAGACCGTATCTACTCAAAATGCGAATGGAGAAACCGTCAGTTCATGGTAGTTGACACAGGCGGTATCGAACCGAATACTACTGATGTTATCCTTGCACAGATGCGCAGACAGGCAGAGCTTGCTATAGAAAATGCGGACGTTATTATTCTGGTAACAGACATTCGCTGCGGCGTTACTGCGGACGACAGCGATGTTTCAAATATGCTCCAGAAAAGCGGAAAGCCTATCGTTCTTGCGGTAAACAAGTGCGACTCTATAGGCGAACCGCCGCTGGAGCTTTACGAATTCTATAACCTCGGTCTGGGCGATCCGTTCCCTATCTCGGCGGCACATGGTCACGGTACAGGAGATATGCTTGACGCTGTAATGGATATGCTGCCGTCTGAGGATGAGCTTGCAGAGGACGAGGACGCTATAAAGGTTGCAATTATCGGCAAACCAAATGCAGGAAAATCCTCCCTCGTAAACCGCATTGCAGGCGAGGAAAGAGTTATTGTATCTGATATTGCAGGTACTACCCGTGACGCTACGGATACAATTATCGAAAACGAACATGGAAAGTTTGTATTTATTGATACAGCAGGTATCCGCAAGAAGTCCAAGGTTACTGAAAAGATCGAGCATTTCAGCGTTCTCCGTGCATATATGGCAGTAGATCGTGCAGACGTATGCCTTATCCTCATTGACGCAGAACAGGGCTTTACAGAACAGGATTCAAAGGTTGCAGGCTATGCTCACGAACAGGGCAAGGCTTCTATCGTTGTGGTGAATAAGTGGGATCTTATCGAAAAAGACAACAACACCATGAACGAGTACCTCACCAAGCTCCAGAACGATTTCAGCTTTATGTCATATGTGCCTTTCCTGTTTATTTCTGCAAAAACCGGTCAGCGTGTGCATAAGCTGTATGAGATGATAGAAATGGTTTACCAGCAGAATCAGATGCGAGTTTCTACCGGCAGACTTAACGATGTTCTTGCATATGCAACTACGAGAGTCCAGCCGCCGTCTGACAAGGGCAGAAGACTGAAGATATACTATATCACTCAGCCGTCAACAAAGCCGCCGACGTTCGTAATTTTCGTAAACCGTGCAGACCTTTTCCACTTCTCTTATCAGAGATATATCGAAAACCAGATACGTTCAACCTTCGGACTTACAGGAACGCCTGTCCGGTTCATCGTGCGTGAGCGTGACAAAAACGATAACAGCTAAGGTTCGGAGGAAGTTTTTATGAACGGAATGCTTATTCTTGCAATAGCTCTTTCAGCTGTTGTTTCCTATCTTCTGGGCAGTATCAATTCTGCCATTATCGTAGGCAAACTTATCAAGCATCAGGACATCCGCACTCTTGGCAGCAAGAATGCAGGTCTCACAAACACTCTCCGCTGCTTCGGCAAGGGCTGTGCCCTTATAACGCTTATAGGTGACCTTGCAAAGGGCGTTGTGGCAGTATTCATAAGTAAGGGCATATGCACTCTTATGGATGTATCAATAGGCGGCGATGAAAATCTCCAGTTTATCGGCTATGTTGCCGGAATCGCTGCTATTCTTGGTCATGTATTCCCTCTGTATTACGGCTTCAGAGGAGGCAAGGGCGTACTGGTAGGCGTGTCCGTCTTTCTGGTTATTGACTGGAGAGCCTTTCTTATAATGATATTGATATTCTCGGTAGTTCTCGCAATTTCAAAATATGTTTCCCTCGGCTCTATTATTGCCTCCGGCTTCTGTCCGGTGGTAACGTTCCTGCTTCAGATAATACGCTTTCCGGAACGTCCTATGTGGTATATACTCCTGAATACAGGAATGGCTGCCGCAATGGCACTCTGGGTAATATGGATGCACAGAACAAATATAGAGCGTCTGAAAAACGGCTGTGAAAACCGTTTCTCATTCAACAGCAAAAGCGGAAAAACCGCTGAAAAATGACGGCAAAGGAGACTGTAGCAACATGGCTAATATTACAATTTTAGGCTCAGGCGGATTTGGACTCAGCCTTGCTCTGTCAGCCTACAGAAGCGGACATAAGGTAAAGGTATGGTCTAAATTTTCAGATGAACTGGAAGCCATTCGCAGAGATGGAGAACATAAACAAAAACTTCCCGGCGTTCCTGTACCGCCGGAGATTGAACTCAGCGATGATCTGGACTGCATAACAGGATGTGATGTGGTAATATTCGGAATTCCCTCACGTTTTGTACGTGATACCGTCCGCCTTGCTGCACCGTACATCACAAGTCCCATGATTGTTGTAAATACAGGCAAGGGACTTGAGGAGGGTTCACTTAAAACTCTCAGTCAGGTTTTCCATGAGGAACTGCCGGCTGACATTCCTGTTGTAACTCTTACAGGCCCGTCACATGCGGAAGAAGTAGGCAGAGGCGTTCCCACGACTATTGTAGCAGCTTCCGAAAATGAAAAGGCTGCCGCAAAGGTTCAGGAGCTTCTCAGCAGTGCTGTACTGCGTATTTATCTCAGCTCAGATGTTATCGGCTGTGAGGTAGGCGGTGCGCTTAAAAATATCATTGCGCTGTGTGCAGGCGTATGCGACGGACTTGGATTCGGCGATAACACAAAGGCTGCCCTTATGACAAGAGGTATGCATGAGATAACAAATCTCGGTCTTGCAATGGGCGGCAAGCGTGAGACATTCAGCGGACTTTCCGGCGTGGGTGATCTTATAGTCACATGCTGTAGTATGCACAGCCGAAACAGACGTGCAGGCATACTTATCGGTGAAGGAATGACTCCGGAGGAAGCTGTTGAGATGGTAGGTACAGTTGAGGGCTACTATTGCTGCCATGCGGCATGGGAGCTTGCGACAAAACTGGGCGTTACAATGCCTATAACTGAACAGCTTTACAAGGTTCTGTTTGAGGGCGGCGATGTAAAGAAGTCCCTGTCGGCTCTTATGTCAAGACCTAAAAAGCATGAATGCGAACCGCTGGAAAAGTAATAAATCAAGGAGCTGCTGCATGAAAAATGCGGCGGCTCTTTTTATAGAGCGAGAAAGTTACAAAACGGTAAAGAAAGAATTCCAATCCGGAGAATGAGGGTTTACAGCTTTCATATTTGCTTGCAATCAGCATAAAGATATGTTATCATATAATTGTAGTTTTATAATACAAAATCTGCTTGAAGGGAGTGCTGATGATGAGCAGAAAAAATCGTATTCTGGTTTCAATTTTAATACTTATGGGAGCCGCTATGCTCAGCTCCTGCACAAGTGCAGCTGATGTCAACGCTGCTGAAGCAGCTGCATCAGTTACTTCGATTTACGCTGAATATGAGGCTGTTTAAGCCACAGATGTAAAAATGATTCCCCAAGGCTTTTGTCTTGGGGAATTTTGCTCTCTGTCAATAGTTCAGGAAAGAAGTTAAAAAGGAATTTAAAAAGAAGCAGTCACTAAGAAATGACTGCTCCTTTTAATTAAGGTTACCGACACTGGTTTTAAATATCTCATCACTTGATAGATAACCTATTTTTATTCATCATCGCCGCTTGACTCATGAACAATACCTTTTGCAGAAGCTGCCTTGGTAGCTTTAACAATAACCTTATAGTCCCCTGATGCCCACACGTCATCATACTGGTCAATGGAGATAGCAGGCACACATGAAAATGATGCAGAATCATCATCACCCTGCTGAACACTCAGGAGGTCAACTGTTACTGAAATGAGTTTCGGATCAAGCTCCTCTATTGATTCAGCATTACCCACTATAGTGACAATAAGCTGTTCTGTCACAACTGTGTAAACATGAGAGGACGGAGCATTTATAATATTTATTTCACTTACAACGAAATCCTTCTGGGCAAGTCCCTCCGAATCAAGAGCAAGATTTACTGTATTTATACTTGAAAGGTTCTCATAACCCTCCGGTGCTTCCAGAGTGTAATTCTTTGAGAAATCAAGAGTAATATTAGTAAGAGGAATGGTATCCAAAGTGAATTCTTCCGTGTGTGTGAGGGATTGATCCGGTGCAGCAAGGGTTATCTTGCTGGCAGAAAGTGTAAGCCTGTCACGCAGGAATTTTTCATTGAATGTACTTGGTACACCACGAAGCTGATAGGTTATATCCATTTCCTTTGTGTATTGAATGGGAATATCAACTGTGTACTGAGTTAGATCATACTGGAGATTGCTGTTTTCGTCTATCAGTATAGTAGTGCCGTTAGCGTCACAGAATGTAAGTTTTTCTGATACCAGCTTTGCTGTAGCACCTATCTCCGCAGATGCTTCAACAGCAACAGAAGCATTTTTAATCTGACTTACAAGCTGAGCCGGCCCTGTAACATCAACCGTTGCAGGTGTAACCACAACAGCGTCCTCATTTATAATACTGCCCTTTGCGCTTTCCACATTAGTAAGATCAGCTTTTACATCAAGGGTTACAGTTTTGATTTTATCAACCTTAACATTTACAGAGCTTGGAGAAATGGACTTTACAGTAAATTCCGTGCCGTCCGTACTTTTTACTGTTATACTGAGATTTTTTGTACCAGCTGTAGTGATATTGGGTATAACGGCATAAGCCACAAGATTTTCCTGACTTAATGTACCAACCTGAGAACGGTTTCCTTCGATTTTAACGCTTACCTCTTCAACATCACATGAGATCATGCTGTAACCGTCAGCTGCCGCCGCAGTACCAGTAAGATCCACTACCAGAGGAACATGATTTATAGTGACAGGAGTTGTTGGGTAAATGGTGATGGAAATTACAAACCAGAGTATAACAGCTATGACAACAGAGAAAATAATAGTTGCCATACGGTTTTCAAACATCGTTGAGATAGGATGAAAGCTTTTTAGATGTTCAAGGCTGAATTTTTTCTGAGTATCACTCATGTTTATCCTTGCCCTTTCGTTTAGTTATATGAGAAATATGCTTAGCCGTCTTTACAAAAACAGAACCCTCGTCCGGTTCAATAAGGCGGTTCTGAAGCAATTCTTTAAGTCTTTCTCTTGTGAATCCGCTTGTGAGCAGACCGTTTTCCGCAACAGATATTGATCCTGTCTCCTCGGAGACTACAATAACGATTGCATCGGAGTTTTCGCTCATACCAATAGCAGCACGGTGACGTGAACCAAGCTTTTTGTTTACCAGCTCTTCCTTCTGAGGCTTTGGCAGGAAACATGCCGCTGCCATTATCATTCCGTCACGCATAATAACTGCACCATCATGAAGCGGGGTTTTTGGATAGAATATATTGCCGAAAAGCTCCTTGCTGGGCTGTGCGTTCATAATAGTTCCGTTGTCGATCTGTTCGCCCAGCTTGGTCTGACGTTCAACCACTATCAATGCACCTGTATATGTAGCAGAAAGCTCAACGCAGGAATCGCATATTGCTTCTATTGCATTATTCCACATAGCAGCACTTTCAGCAGTGGAACGGCTCATGCCGAAATTAAAGCCCAGCTTGCTGTGACCTGCTTTTTCAAGGGCACGCCTCAGTTCAGGCTGGAACATTATTACAAGGGCAAGGAGTCCTATGTCAAGAGCCTCGCTCATAAGATATGTGATAGCCTTCATTTCAAGCCACGATGTAATAAGAAACGCAGCAAAGAAAACAACCAGACCTTTCATTAGCTGTCCGGCACGGGTTTCACGTACCATTTTTATAAAGGTATATACAATATACGACAGCAGCAGAATATCGAAAACATCTACGAGTTCAGCGGTTTTTATAACGCTGAAAATACTGTCAGCGAAATCTCTTAGTGACATTCGGCTCACCTCCATTCAGATACAATATCTATGATGAGGGCAGAAACACCCTCACCATACTATATTTATTGTATCACATTTCAGTGAATCAATTCAATACCTTTCGCTCACTTTTTAGAATGCGGACATATTTTTTCAGCGCAGCAGCGAGCTTTAAAACTTCCATTTCGCTGTTGAACATAGACGGAGCAAAACGCACTGTTCCCTCAGTAGTACCGTTATATTCGTGCGCAAGAGGAGCACAGTGCAGACCGGCTCTGAGACAGAAGCCATGTTCGTTCAGATACTCTGCAACTGTTTCCGGCGGTACGCCCTTTATATTGAACGAAACAATTGGAACATAAGAGGCATTTTTCTTTCTGTAGATAGTGATTTCCGGAACGGATGACAGTTTTTTGATGAAAAGCCTGCAAAGATGTTCTTCGTGGGCATAGACAGCAGAAAGTCCATGCTGTTTCAGAAAAGCAAGACCTGCACCAACGGAGGCTGCACCAATAATATTCTGCGTACCGCTTTCAAGTCTGTCGGGCAGGAAGTCAGGCTGATCGGGACTTCTTGAGGAACTGCCTGTTCCTCCGTATAGCAGAGGTTTCATGGGAAATGTGCAGTCTGTGAGAAGAAGACCTGTTCCAGTTGTTCCGTATAAGCCCTTGTGACCTGCGGTGCATAGAATAGAGATATTGTCCTTTTCAAGTGAAACGGGCATAACTCCGCATATCTGCGCTCCGTCTGCGATAAGGCATATTCCATTTTCACGGCAGAATTCACCTATTCGGCGCACAGGTGTTATCTGACCTGTAACATTGCTTGCCATAGTGAAAATAACTGCCTTTGTTTCCGGACGAACTGCACGGCGTATATTATCGAGGGTTTCGTCGTCGTTTTCGGATACCTCGGCTATAGTGCAGGTAATAACGCCTTCTTTAACCAGAGCTGATACAGGACGATAAACGGAGTTATGCTCCAGACTGCTTATGATTACATGGTCGCCCTTTTCAAGTATGCCTTTTATAGCAGTATTAAGAGCATGGGTGCAATTAAGACAGAGAATAGTGTTTTCAGTCTTTGCGTCAAAGAAATCAGCCGCCGCCTCACGTACTGCATATACCATACGTGATGTGCGTTCCGCAAGAGTATGCCCTCCTCTTCCGGCATTTCCGCCGTAAAGGTTCATTGCCTGTGAGACAGTTTCACGGACATTGCGGGGCTTTGGATAGGTGGTAGCGGCGTTGTCGAAATTTACCATTGCCATTACCTCCGGATATTCTGAAGCTGTTTGTAGAGAATACCGCCGGATACCAATATATCTGAAACGCTGGTACAGTCGCCCTTAGTAATGAGCATATAGCTGCATCCCTCATTTTCATTTCCGGAAATTCTTTTTATATCGCAGCTGTAGCCATAACCCTCAAGAAGCTTCTGTGCCTTACGTGCGTGAGTGTATGATTCAATAGATACCTTGCATCCCAACATAGTGATCCCTCCTTCTTTGTCAGGATACTACATTATATTAAGTTTGCTCTCAGGCTGTGACATTGCCGTTCTGTCTTTTTCCCATCCTCAGCCAGCTTACAAAGCCATAGAGGTCATTTATCAGAAAGACTATAAAGCAAATGACAACAGACAGATATGAAATATTCTTCAAAGCTGCCATAGTCCAAAGTATTATAAGGACAATATCATTTGCAGCATAGGCTAAAGCAAAGAAAGGATTCCGGCGGAATGTGAGATATACTGCAATAAAGCTTGTTGTAACAGAAAGGGTGCTTGGAAGCATATTAGCCGTACCGAAAGCGTCCAGTATGAAGTAAAATACAGCAGTAACTACAGCCGACAGCAGAAGCATGAATACGACTTCTTTTCTGCTTATGCTGCCAACCTTTACCTCGGAACGTCTGCCCTCGAAAGGGTTTTTCAGCCATGATATAAGGGCGAAAAGAGCCATAGGCGCAGTCATTCCAAGGTATGTGGCAACCTCGCCGTAGTAGGCACAGCCAAGGGATATGATACCGTAAAAGACGCTGAAAATTATCATGAGAAGCTGACCTATGGGATTGCCCTTTGCGCTGAATATAAGGGAAGTAACGCCTATGAGAGAAGCAATGGGCGTTGAAATACTTCCTCTGTCGAAAATGCAGAATGATATAACAATAAGGACAGCCGATGAAAGCCACAGCAGCTTTTCAAAAGGTGAGAAGTAATTGACAGCGGTTTTTAAGTTTATCATGTTTATTCCTCCATAAAAACGAGCATTCGCCTGCACATCTTCTAAGACCTAACGATGTGTAAACGAATGCTCTTCGCTTTTCTACCCGGTGGCAGAATTATATTCTCTGCTTATTATAGCATGTTTTTTGAGGGAAATCAAGGCTTTTCTGAATTCTTCTCCCTCGCCTCTTTCAGCATTTTCAGCTTAGGGCGAACGATAATAAACGCCGTCACGCCCATAGAGATAGTGAAGATAACAAGGAAGCCTGCAATTTTCGCACCCTTTGAGAATTCCTTTTGGTCTGATTCCTGAGACTGCGTGACCGTTGTTTCCATAGGCGCATCACCTGCTGCACAGGCATTTGCAGGTACGCACATGAGGAGCATTACCGCACAAAGGAAAGGGGTAATAAATTTTTTCATGTCTGTCACTCCAATACAAAGAGGGCTGCTGCAATCGTGCAGCAGCCCATGCTTTATTACTTAGTTAATACTGGGGATAGATGGAGAAGGAGCTGCGGCGTGCTGTTCAAGGAAGCTGTCGCTCTTGGAGATCTTAACATTGTTATAAACCTCCATACCAGTACCAGCCGGAAGCAGCTTACCAATGATAACATTTTCCTTCAGACCATAGAGGTAATCGCTCTTGCCACGTATAGCAGCGTCAGAGAGAGCCTTTGTAGTCTCCTGGAATGATGCAGCGGACAGGAAGCTGTCGGAGCTGGATGCAGCCTTAGTGATACCCTGAAGAACAGGGCCTACTGATACGAATGTGAGATCAGTTTCGCCGTTATCCATACGCTGCTGAATGTCAGCATTGATGTCGTTGACCTTCTTCTTATCAATGAGAGTACCTGGGAGCAGATAGCTGCTGCCGGAATCTATGATCTTAACCTTACGGAGCATCTGACGAACGATAACCTCGATGTGCTTATCGTTGATGTCAACACCCTGAAGACGATAAACCTTCTGAACTTCTTTGATAATATAATCCTGAACAGCGTCAACGCCCAGAATGCTGAGGATGTCGCCGGGATAAATATTTCCTTCAGTAAGACGTGTACCCTTTTCGATCTGCTCGCCCTCACGAACACGTATCTTGAGGCTGTAGTGGATCGGATAAGTTTCAGATTCGCCAGTCTCGTTGTTTGTAACGTAAATAGTACGTACATTCTTGATTTCCTCGATGTGAACAGTTCCATCCAGACGTGAGAGGATAGCTGCACTCTTAGGATGACGGCTTTCAAAGAGTTCTTCAACTCGTGGAAGACCCTGTGTGATGTCTTCTGCTGAAGCGATACCACCAGTATGGAAGGTACGCATTGTAAGCTGAGTACCCGGTTCACCGATGGACTGAGCAGCGATAACGCCTACAGTTTCACCGACAGAAACCAGATTGCCGTTTGCAAGGTTCATACCGTAGCACTTAGCACATACACCCTGCTTAGCTCGGCAGCACAGTACGGAACGGATCTTTACAGTTGTGATGCCAGCAGCTTCAAGCTTTTCAGCATCGGATTCTACGAGCATCTTATTCTTTGAAAGGATAAGCTCGCCTGTAGCCTCATCTCTCACATCATCAACGAGGTAACGTCCAGCAAGACGGTCAGCAAGCTTTTCAATAAGCTCATTGCCATTACGGATCTCGGAAACAGTCAGACCGTCATCTGCACCGCAGTCAGCCTCACGAATGATAACCTCCTGAGAAACATCAACCAGACGTCTTGTAAGATAACCGGAGTCAGCAGTACGGAGCGCAGTATCGGCAAGGCCCTTACGTGCACCACGAGAGGAGATGAAGTATTCCAGAATGTTAAGACCTTCACGGTAGTTGGAACGAATCGGCATCTCGATAGTAGCACCAGAGGTATTTGCGATAAGTCCACGCATACCAGCAAGCTGACGAATCTGGCTCATACTACCACGGGCACCGGAGTCCGCCATCATGAAGATAGGATTGTACTGGTCAAGACCGTTTTTCAGAGCAGTTGTAACATCGTCAGTAGCCTTGTTCCATATCTGTACAAAACGTGTAGACTTTTCAGCTGCTGATATATAGCCGTATTCATACTGAGTATTGATCTCAGCAATCATTTCGTCAGCGTTGTCGATGATCTCCTTCTTCTGCTTAGGAATTTCAGCATCGCATACAGCAACGGTAATAGCAGCTCTTGTGGAATATTTAAAGCCTGTAGCCTTAATCTTATCGAGAACCTCAGATGTTGTAGCAGTGCCGTGAATCTTAATGCAGCGGTCGATGATCTGTCCGAGCTGCTTCTTGCCAACAAGGAATGCAACCTCAAGGTCGAACTGATGATCAGAACTTGTTCTGTCAACATAACCCAGATTCTGAGGGATATTTGCGTTGAAAATAAGTCTGCCTACAGTACAGTCAATGATCTTGGAAACCTTCTTGTCTCCAATATCCTTTGTAATGCGAACCTTGATCTTAGCGTGGATGGAAACATCGCCTTCATTATAAGCCATGAGAGCTTCGTCAATGTCACGGAATACCTTTCCCTCGCCCTTTTCACCGATCTTTTCCATGGTGAGGTAATATGAACCCAGAACCATGTCCTGAGTCGGAACTGCAACAGGACGTCCGTCGGAGGGCTTGAGAAGGTTATTAGCTGCAAGCATGAGGAAACGAGCCTCAGCCTGTGCTTCAGCAGACAGCGGCAGATGAACCGCCATCTGGTCACCGTCGA
>JAGAOV010000008.1 GCA_017623515.1 Ruminococcus sp.
AAGTGACGACTGAGGGGATTGTGGATAGAAAAGCAGACTATAATTTTCAGCCGTACTCGCTGGGCGCAATCCCCTCCGACTTCGCTTCGCTCAGCCACCTCCCCTTGCTAAGGGGAGGCTTTCGGCTCACTATTTTCAAGTTGACATCTCACGGCGATAAACTAAAATTTACAGGAGATTCACCATGCCAAAATTCCATTCTCTATTCAGCGGCAGCAAAGGCAATGCTTCCGTTATACGTTCCGGAGGAAACGCCCTCCTCATAGACGCAGGCATGACCTGCAAACAGCTTCTCCTTGCAATGAACAGCCGAGATATAGAACTATGCTCCATATCCGGAATTCTCATAACCCACACCCATTCCGACCATATAAAAGGTCTCCGTGTGCTTTGCAAAAAAATCTCTGCTAAAGTATACGCAACAGAACAAAGCATGAGTACTCTTCTCAGGGATAGGCATATTACAGAAGATCAGTTCGGCGGTGTTCTCAGCGAAAATACAGAAGATATAGGCGGATTTGGAGTGAAAGCTTTCCCAACGGAGCATGACTCAGAGGGGAGCTGCGGCTTCTGCATTGAAACACCTGATGACCGGATATGCAGCATATGCACAGACCTTGGAACGGTTACTGATACCGTGCATAACGCTGTAAAGGGCAGTGACCTTGTTCTGCTGGAATCAAACTATGATCCCAATATGCTCCGCTGCGGCTGTTACCCTGACTATCTGAAAAAACGTATCTCAGGAAATGAGGGACATCTTTCCAACAGGGATTCAGCAGAAGAAGCGGAAAGACTTATAGAAAGCGGCACGACAAGGCTTATTCTGGGACATCTCAGCGAGGAGAATAATACCCCTTATCTTGCAAAACGTGCCGCACTTGAACGCCTTGATATGAATTACATATGCGGAAGTGACTACCTGCTTTATGTTGCCGGACGAGAAGGATTGAAGGAGACAGTGATTTTTTAATGATGACGATACAGATACTTGCATATGGCAAGCTTAAAGAAAAATATCTCAGGGACGCATGCGCTGAATATGAGAAGAGACTTTCCCGTTACTGTACATTCAAATGCACAGAGCTTGAGCCTGTTCCGCTGCCGGAAAAACCATCCGAAAAGGAAATAGCCGCCGCCCTTGAAAAAGAGGGACAGCAGCTTCTGAAACGTATGAAGGGCTTATGCATAGCCATGTGCATTGAGGGCAAGACCATGAGCAGCGAGGCACTTTCTGAAAAGCTTTCCTCTGCCGGAATATCCGGAGACAGCACGGTGACATTTCTCATAGGCAGCTCCTATGGTCTGTCTGACGAGGTGAAAAAGGCAGCAAATCTTCGCCTTTCCATGTCACCCATGACATTCCCTCATCAGCTTGCAAGAGTTATGCTTTATGAGCAGATATACCGCAGCTTCCAGATACAGACAGGAAGCAGGTATCATAAATAAATGAGAGAGTATAAGGATAATACACCTGAAAACCGACATGACATCAGCCGGAAAAAGAAACTCCGGACGCTGATTATCGTCCTGTGCGCAGGAATAGTGTATTTCATAATAACGCAGATCACCTCGTTCCGTGTGCCGTGTCCTTTTTATACGCTGACCGGACTTCTCTGCCCTGGGTGCGGTGTTACGAGGATGATAATTTCCCTCGCAAGGCTTGATTTCAGGGCGGCATTCGGCTATAATCCGGCACTTATGTGCCTTATGCCGGTGTGGCTTGCAGGGTATATTGTGTATCTTATATGGAAGCCGGAATGTCTTTCACGTAAGGGATGGCTGTTCAATGCCGGTGCGTATGGGACTATTGCATTGCTGCTGATTTTCGGCGTGGTGAGGAATGTTATATAGGTTATATGATTAAAGGAGCTGCACACCATGCAGCTCCTTTCAATATTATTCAGTTTCATTTTCCGTATAAACAGAATCAATTCCCAGATATTCTTCCAATGCAATGCCAAGTCTTGTAATATCAGCAGCAGTTTCTTTGCCTACATAACGAATATGCCACGGCTCATACTTATAGCCTGTAATGTCTACCTTATCCTCAGCATATCTGATGATAAAACCAAATTCATCACAATGTTCCGCAAGCCATGCTGCCTCAGGTGTAGCACCAAATGAATCATCAACAGTATTCACGTCAATGGCAAGACCGGACTGATGCTCAGAATGACCAGGGCGTGCAGAAAATGTATCAGCAACATCCTGACCGTATGAGTAAACATAGCCATTATAGAGATCGTACTGGGTGTAGTAGCTTCTGTAGCCGGAGGAGAGGTAGATATTCAGACCATCCTCAGCCGCAGCAGCGCAAAGCTCGTCAAATGCAGCCTGTGTTTCCGGAGTAAGTCCATCCGGCCCGAAATTTTCGGGTGCGCCGTAGGATTTATTGAGAACGAGTATACCATCAATGTAAGTAACGCCGTCCTTTTCTTCAGTCTTTCTTACAACACATTCCACCTGTGCGCATATGCTGGGATCATCCTTTGCGGAAATAGAAAGAGTGCATTTTCCGGCGGATATTCCTCTTACAACTCCTGTATCTGAAATTTCAGCAATTGCCGGATCACTGCTTTCCCAGAGAAGATCGGATGCAGTTGCCTCGCCGTTTGTAGTCATACTCACCTGCAATGAGCATGTATCATTTTCAAGAAGTGAAATAAAACTCTTCATAGGTGCAATACCAAGTATACTGCATTCCTTGTCGTCAGGAATTTCATTTGTTTCGGCAATAGCAGCATCATTGCCTTCGGTATCTGTAGCCTGCTGTGAAGCCATCACCTCCTGTTTTTCAGGAGAAGTGTCCTTCTTTGCGTTCAGAGTATTTACAATTATGCCTACACCCAGACTTATAACAAAGACAGCGGCAAGACCGATAATAATACGTGTGATTCGGGCATTTTTCTTAGCTCTGCGGCGGCGTTCGGCAGCAGATTCCTTTGGAAGTTCAGGGTTGAAATAACCCTCCGCCTCTTCTGTTACCTTTTCATATTTTCCTGTTTTTTTCAGGAGACTATCAGCCTTCGGAGCCGACTCCTCGCTGTAGTCCTCCGGAGCTTTTTCATACTTGCCTCTTGTTGAAGGTGCAGGCTCAAACTCCGGCATCTGTGAAGCCGGCTTAATTTTTTCATATTTTCCGTGAGTGTTTGCAGCGGCATATGCAGCCGCAGCGGCAGTATCAGCAGCAGCCTTTTCCTCAGCGGCTTTTTCAGCAGCTTCCCTTTCTTTTTTCTGACGTTCTTCTTGTCTGCGTCTTAATTCCTGTACAGTGCTTGCAGGAGGCTGCATAAGATTCGCCGACGGCTCGTGACGCAGCATTTCTGCGATCTCATCCTCATCGCCGGGCTTACCTGACGCACCAAGCTCACGTTCCAGCAGCTTCTGAAATTCTGCAAACTCCTGTTCCGTCATATTTCTGCTTTCCATAATAGAAAACCTCCGTTTTTTCTCCAATTCCGCATTGCGTCTTTTTTCATTTGTGTATAGTACGATATTCTATTATATTATCATACTTTTGTCTATGTGTCTAAGGGATTTTAAAAACAAAAGCAAAACAAACTGTGAATCAAATGGATAGATTAGTTATTAGTCGCAAAAAAAATTGGTTGATTTGTAGCAAATCAACAAAAATTATATTGTTCATGTGACAGCAGTTGCAAATGATGTTGGAATGTGGTATAATATTTATGTATGTCAAAACAAAGAACTCTGACTGAACAAATGGAGTATTGCGAAAGCAAATATTTAAGGGAGGAAAATTACTATGGGAAAAACAAACAAAAGCATCGCATGCATTACAGCAGCGGCAGCCCTTTTCGGCGCACTGTCTGTATCCGGCTCATCTGCTGACAGCACAGCTTACGCAGCAACAGCAAGTATTGAGTCACAGGTAGAGATCGGAACGCTGGGCATTGGCGGCGGCGGCTTCGTATCCGGTATCATCACAGGCGAGGATCAGATGTATGCAAGAACTGACGTAGGCGGCGCATACCGTTACGACTACGAAACAGGCGACTGGGTACAGCTTATGGATCTGCTGACAGAGGAGCAGAGAGGATTCCTGAGCATTGACGCATTCTGCGTTGATCCCAATAATGACGACAACCTGTACATGCTCTGCGGATGTGCGTATTTCAGCGACGCAAAGACAGCTATCTTCCGTTCCAAGGACGGCGGCGAGACATTTGACATTATTGACGTAACAGATCTTATTCAGGTTCACGGCAACGGCTACGGCAGACAGTGCGGCGAGGCTATTGCAGTAGACCCTGACAACCCTAATATCATCTACTGCGGCGGCGACGCTACAGCCGGCAGCTCCGGACTTATTATGAGTGAGGACGGCGGCGACACATGGAAGGCAGTAGAGGGCTACGGCGAGCTTGGACTTTTCACAGAAACTATCAACTGGCCTACATGGACAACACATCAGGTAAAGACAACAGGCGATAAGTACGACGGTTCATCAAACGGCGTTGCTACTGTCATGATCACAGGCGGCAAGGTTTACGTTGGTACATCTGTAACAGGCGTTACAAATATGCACGTTGCAGACGTAGGCAGCGACGACTTCCAGCCGCTTCACGAGGATTTCCCAACAGCGCAGATGCCGGCAAGAATCAACCTTGACGCTGACGGAAACCTCCTTATCACAACAATGTCAGGCGTTATCTTCGACAGAGGCCCTGGTAACTGCTTCAGGTATGATCCGGAGACAGGTTCTCTCACTGACATCACACCTACAGACGTAAGCGGCAATACTGTATCCGCAGGCTACGGCGGCGTATTCAGCGATCCTAAGGATTCCAATAAGCTGGTTGCTACAACCTGCGCTCAGTGGTATTCACAGAGCTGGACTGAGGACGCATGGGACAGAGAAGCTATCGCATGGGGCGACCGTTTCTTCAAGTCAACTGACGGAGGCGCAACATGGCGTGAATTCACACCCGGCAACAAGGAAAGCTGGGGCGGCCCGCTTCTGGGCGAATACCTTCAGGACGGCGGCAGACCGTGGGTTCGTGACAAGGCTATCCACTGGTGCGGTGCTATTGTAATCGACCCAAGAAATCCTGACAGAATCCTTGTTACATCCGGTAACGGCGTATTCGCAAGCGATAACGTATGGGATACATGCCCTCAGATGTACTTCGAGGCAGACGGTATCGAGGAAGTAGTTTGCCTTGATATGGTAAGTATCCCCGGAGGCGATCCTGTTTCCGTAATCGGTGACTACGACGGCTTCATCCACACAAGCAAGACTGAATCCGTACAGCACATGCCCAGCATGAACGAGCTGACAGATTCTACAGCTTCAACAGCAGGCGTTGCTTACTGTCCGTCTGATCCCAAGGTAATGGTTCGTCTTGCAGAATCCTTTGCCAAGGGCTACTATACAACAGACGGCGGCACTACATGGACAGAGCTTCCCAATGTTCCGCTTTCCGGCGCAAAGGCTGCCATCAACCAGCTTGAGGACGGTTCATACAGAATCATGCTCAGCGATACAGGCAAGGTTTCCTACACAGACGATTTCGGCGCAACATGGAAGGAAGCTTCTCTGTCCGACAGCCTGTCAAGCGACATCTGGCTGTGCGTAGACGCTGAGAATCCTCAGTATGTATACGCATATGGCTACTACTACAACCAGTATTACTTCTACAGCAAGCCATCTGCTACTATTGACGACGCACGTTACATCCTCATGGTCAGCGATGACTACGGCGCAACATTCAGCACAAAGCAGACTATCTGCCAGTACGACGAGTGCGACAACGCTTTCCGTATTGCCTACCTCGGCGAAGGCGAATTCGTGATCGCAGCAGGCTGGTACGGTGCATACCATGTTACAGACTACGGCAAGACCGTTACAAAGCTTGACAGCGTTTCCTATGCAAAGACAATGGGTTACGGTGCACCTGAGAAGGAAGGCGGAGTGAACTCTCTGTATCTCTGGGGACAGCCTACCTCTGAAGATCCGGTTGGCGTATACCTGTCCACAGACGCAGGTCAGACATGGAAGGCATTCAACGTAAGCAACACCTACGGCGGCCCCGGCAACGGTAACTTCCTCGTTGGCGATATGAACACATTCGGCACAGTTTACATGTCAACAGTAGGCTGTGGTATTGTCTGGATGTCTCTTGATGAGGGTGCAGATATTGACAAGCCCGATGACACGACAACTACTACAACTGCAACTACTACCACAACTAAAAAGACAACAACAACTACTACAACAACCGTAACTACCTCTACAGAAAGCAAGACATCCACAACAATTGACGCTCCAGAGGCTTTCTATGGTGATGTAAACCTTGACGGTACAGTATCTCTTATAGACGTAGTATATCTCAACAAGGCACTTGCAGGCTCTATTACGCTCAATGATCAGCAGAAGCTGAATGCAGACTGCTGCTATGACAATAAGAGCAACAGTGCCGATGTAACTGCACTTTTGCAGTACAATGTAGAATCTATAACTGTTCTTCCGGTTCTTCCTGTAGAATAAAAGGAGAACGAAGATTTGAGCAAAGGAGCGTTTAGAAAAGAATGGATCCAAGACGTTACATGGAACAGAGACAGAAAAACTCTGCGCCGAGACCTCAGCCTGTTCAGGAAGTGAACACGGCACAGCCGCAGACAAGACCGCAGCAGACATCAGAGCCTGCCGTATCTAATCCGCAGCCGGAGGTTCAGCGTGTATATAAGTCTCAGCAGCAGGTACAGCCGGAAAACAGGGTACAGTCCGTAGTTCAGTCAGAAGTTCGCCCTCCATATCCGCCGGTACAGCCTAAGACTACGGTACAGAATCAGACCGGAAGAATATATCAGACCAAACCGCAGAGAGCTGTCAGATCCGGAAAGCTTGAGATCACGGGAAAACGTTTCTTTGGACAGATACTCATTGACCGTTGGGTAATGCGTGTAAACGGCGAGAAATATGAGTTGTCTTTCGGAAATAAGGGAAAGCTGACGCTCGATCTTCCGGCAGGCATTTACCCTGTAACAGCCTATACTCCATATCTCGGTATGCGCTGTATGCGTGTATCCGGTGAGGTAGAGGTAAAACCTGATGCGACTGTAGCTGTTACTTATAAAACAGTGTTCGATATTTTCAAGGAAGGCTTACTCCTCCACGAAAATAACCGCATAAGCTGAATATGAAAACAAGGCTGCTGCACCTGCAATCAAAATGGTGCGGCAGCCTGTTGTTTTTTAGGTTCTCTTTCAGATGCTCTGGTAAATTGCAGTTTGTGCATTTAAGTGAAAACATAAAAAAATTCCCTCTCTATCAAAGTAGAGAGGGAATAAATAAATTAAACGATAGGCAGTGCTGTAAAATGACCTACAAGATGCTGCATAATAACAACAACATCCTTTGCGGAAAGAACACTGTCCTTTGAACAGTCGCTGTTTGCGATCTGCTCAATGTTAAGCTGAACTGCACCAGAAATATACTTGTGCAAAAGAACTGCGTCAGCTACATTTACTGAACCATCACAATTTACGTCGCCGTAGATTGTGGCATAAGAACTGTTTACGATAACATCATTTCTTTCATCAGTAGTTTCTGATGTATCTGTTGTAATTTCCGTTGCTTCTGTAGTTGTTTCTACAGTTTCAGCAGAAGTTTCAGTTGTAATTGCAGTTGTAGTAGTAGTTGTTGTTGTTGTCTCTTCTGTAGCTGCTGTTGCAACAGATTCTGTGGTAGTTTCTTCTGAAACGGAAGTAGTGGTTTCAGTTGTGGTTTCAGCAGTAGTTTCAACTGCTGTAGTTGTAGTTTCGGTTGTAGTTGTGCTTTCCACGGAACTAGTTTCAACGTAAGCAACAAGGTAATCCATAGAGCAATAACCCTCATAGCCATTGTATGAAACCTTAGCCCAGTTGCCGCCTGTAGCAGTAACTGTTACCTGTGCCTCATTGGGTATAGACAGAATAATTGAGTAGCTTGTTCCTGGGCCGCTTCTCATGTTTAAGGAAGTAGCATTTACGGTGTATGTACCTGCACCGTCTTCAGTGAATTCGATAACAGGTTCAGTGACAGCAGTGGTAACTGTAGTTGCTGCTGGTACAGTTGCTTCGCCCCAGTCATATGTAAGCATGGCATTGTAAACCATATTTGCTCTGTAAACGAAAGCACTGTTAGAGCCATATGCGTCATCAAGAGCTGCATTATACATGTTATCCAGTGTAACAGCAGCATAAGAGCCTGCATAGGATGCTGCACGCTTTGCAATTCTTGCTGCAATACCGCAGCCGAAATTGTAAATGTCAGCATACAGAACCAGCGCACCTGGATCGGTGATGCCCTTGTTCTGAGCAGTGATGATGTAATTCTGAACATCCTTGGAAGCAAGTGCGTCCTGTGCCTGAACTCCATACTGAGAACCGAGGAGAACAGCCGCAGCAGAAGCCTCTGTGGAAGAGAATGTACGATAGCTCCAGCTTGTTGATGCACTCATAATTTCATTGTAGAGGGTGCTGCCGAGTACGGACTGTGCGTATGACGGGCAAAGCTCGCAAACATCTCTCATGAGATACAGTGCACGGTCAGCATGCCACTGAAGCTTACCAATGCTTACTGCTCCGCAGTCATTCGGGTTGACTGAATCATATGAACCCTCGTGTGAAATAATACATGTAATGGCGGCATTAGCCATTTCTTCAAGTGTTGCTGCTGAAATAGAGGCAGGTGAAGCAATGGCTGAAAGCACCAGTACGAGTGCAGTTATACAAGAAACCCCGACTGCCGAAATCTTTTTAAACATATTGCGTATACTCCTTTTTTTCCATATAAAAAAATTATACGTGCAGCTGTCAAGGCTGCATCGCTGTACGGCGTGATGATATAGCCGCCGTATGCAATGCGTCTGCATTCTATTAAGTTTTAAAGATACAGTACGGGCTGTGTTAAAACAGTTTTGGGTGCTTCGTCTCAGCACATTGTCCTGTGCCACGGGATCAAGCCCCGAGGACTGTTTTTCAGGCCCTGTGTGCATTGCATGACGCTTGTGCGCCACGGAAGGTTCAGCCGTCGCATGGCATGTTACGCCCTGCGTGCCGATTACCGTACATAGGTATTATATCATATCCAAAGCCAAATTGCAAGGTTTCTAACCGACGCTTTCGCTTTATTCGGAAAAACTGTACAATTTTTAATGTTAATTTTCTCCGTATTGTGCATATGGCACAGAAGTTGTGGAGTATCTCAGTGCCAAAAATGAACTATTTACATCAGCAAAGTTTCGGAATATTTTCTGGACGAAGTTTCAAGGAAAAATCACATGACTTTTTTTCTATAGTTGACATATACTGTCAGAATGTGTTATAATTACAATGGGGTAAGACGTGAAACTCCTGCTTTTAAGCAGAAAACACCGACGAAAGGGTGAAAATACATGAAAAAAGCAACAGGACGAATTATAGCCGTACTTTCCACAGCTGCGGTATTCTGCACCATGACCGGAACAGCCGCACTATCTGCTGGTGCTTATTATAGCGACTATTCTACATTCGATATTATTGATTCCGACAAATTCTTCTATAAGATTATCGTTCCAAATGTACAGGACGATGATGGATATTCCGTATATGATGAAATGATGGATATTATCACAAGAGGTATAACCGCCTCTGTTTCTAATGGCATTTACGGATATGGAGGCAGACCATCTCTAAAAAATGGTACTTCCGTTCCCGATGAACTTATTCAGGGTACTGGTATTACAGTTTGCGGTACTATCACCTCAAGTTCAAAGCTTGCCGCTGTTACTGTAGCTGTTTACGACATCAGCAACAATTTTGTTATGGGTGAAACAGTTTATCCAGCTGCAAAATCATATGATATAGGCGAGCTTGATAAATATATGGTATTCAATGAACTTCCCAAGGGTACATATTCATATCAGGTAATTGCTGCCGATTCTGTAAGTGATAACCACATACTCACACAGCAAACATTCAGAGTTGTTTCAGAATACGGTGAAACAGTTTCCGGCGGATATGGCAGCGGAGGTGCTACTCTCACGGGCGGCACTGAAATACCTGAAAGCATTACCTCAGGTCAGGGGCTGGCGGTAAGAGGGCTGATAAAGTCCGTTTCTTCAAAGCTTGCTGCTGTTACTGTCGGCGTTTACGATAAGAATAATAAGCGTGTTTACAGCAAAACAGTTTATCCGGCGGCTATGTCATACGATCTCAGTAATCTTGATAAATATATACTCTTCAACCAGCTTCCGCCCGGTCTCTATTCTTATCAGGTTGTTGCTGCCAATGCTCAGGATACAAGCATTATCCTCTCCAACCAGACATTCAGGGTAAACTAAAAAACAAATAATCTTACAGAGCTGATGCAGCGTCAATTATATTGCATCAGCTCTTTTTAGGCTCTATACTAGGGAGTGTTGACACTAAAATAATACGCAGATTTTCGAGCAGAAATTTCATGCAGACAAGGCGAAAAGGTGCAGGCAGGCTGTCGCCTGTCAAACCTTTTCAACGCAGGATGCGTAAAATTTTGCCGAAAAGATGCGTTGTTAGGCTTAGTGTCAACACGACCTAAAAATTGTGGAAACCGAATAGAGCCTACAGAAAAAAAGCAGAGCATATTTGGGCAAAATCTGTTAAAATGGCATTGAAAAGAAACCATAACAGATAGGAGAACCAAATATGCTCTATACTCATTATACAGAAGAATTGCTTGGATCGCAAGAGGTAAAAGTAACAAATATTGAAGAAAAGGAAGGAAGTAAACACATAAGCATTGAAATCGAGCAAAAAAGCTCAGCTGTACCTGCTGCGGAGAGCAAACAGAAAATCAAAGCGGCAGCAAGTGAAGTTCTTCGTCAGCAATGTGCGGCGTACTTACGCCGATTCTGCGTCTGTCTGGTTCACAAATGCTACCCAGATAATCGACAAATCCCACTGGATAAGACAAGCAATATGGGCATTTGAAAATGTGCGTAAGAAGGAGCAGAAGAAGCTTGGGGCTAATCTTAGAAAGTATTCAAATGTTCTAAAAGGCTGCTCGCAAAACGTTCTGACAAGCTTCGTGATGAAGAAAAGCAGCAAGTCAATGTTATGCTATATTATTCTGTGAATCTCTGCAATACTTAGTATCTCAAGGAAGACTTTCTGAAAATACTGGATTACAAAAATCCCGAAACTGCTTATGATACAAAACGGGCAGCTGCATTTTTTACAGCTGCCCGTTATTATATTACGTTACAGAAAGATTCGGGATTAACCCATTACAACCTCAACAGTGTGAACGCCGCCCTCAGGGAATACAGGGAGAACGTTACCCTCGATAGCATTTCCGTCAACTGTTACAGACTTGATACCCTTGCAAACGTGGTCAGGATTCTGAATCTTGATCTCATATGTAGCACCTCTGAACTGACGTGTAGCAGACATGCCATCCCAAGCAGACGGAATGGAAGGATTGATCTTGAGACCATCGAAGTCAGGCTGTACACCCAGAATGTACTGAGAAATAGCTACCATGTTCCATGCAGCAGTACCAGTCAGCCAGGAGTTCTTGCCCTGACCGAAGTGGTTGCCCGGCTTGCCGATGTCAGAACCAGCGTCCTTACCGCCGATCATCTGACCGTATACATACGGTTCAGTCTTGTGAATATCAGATGTTTCCTCGGTAAATGCAGGAGCGATCTTGCTGTAGTACTCAAATGCCTTGTCACCTCTGCCGGCATAAGCCTCTGCACAGATGATCCAAGCGTTGTTGTGAGTGAAGATACCTGCGTTTTCCTTATATCCACCCGGATATGTGGAAATTTCGCCGTACTGCGGATAGTACTTTGTGTATGCCGGATTATTGAGAACCAGACCGAAGTCAGTGTTAAGATATTTGTCGATAGCGTTGAGAGTCTTGATGTCTGCGCCCTCTTCCTTACCGATTTCAGACATAACAGCGAAGCCCTGAGGTTCGATGAAGATCTTGCCTTCTTCGCATTCTTTTGAGCCCATCTTAGCACCTGTTGAATCATAAGCTCTCAGGAACCAGTCGCCGTCAAATGCGTGTTCCATAACATTCTTCTTCATCTTGTCGATCTCAGCCTGAGCAGCAGCAGCCTCTTCATCCTTGCCGAGGTGCTTCAGGATAGCAACATAGTTCGGGCCTGCATATGTAAAGAGAGTAGCAACCATTACAGATTCAGCAACCTTGGAATAGCCGCCTTCAGCAGCAAACTTCGGGTTGGTGTATGTCTGGAAGCTTTCGCCCGGTGTATCTGAATAGCATGAAAGGTTGATACAGTCGTTCCAGTCAGCTCTCATTGCCAGCGGCAGACCGTGAGGGCCGAGGTTGTTTACTATCTTGTAGAAGGAAACCTTCAGGTGGTGGAGCATCGGCTGTGCCTTGGATTCATCGTTATCGAAAGGAACCATTTCATCCAGAATAGCCCAGTCGCCTGTTTCCTTGATATATGCGGAAACGGAAAGGATCATCCACAGCGGATCATCGGAGAAGTCGCCGCCGATGTCGGAGTTGCCCTTCTTAGTGAGAGGCTGATACTGGTGATAGCAGCCGCCGTCCTCAAGCTGAGTGGAAGCGATGTCAATTATTCTTTCTCTTGCACGGTCAGGAATCTGGTGAACGAAGCCGAGAACGTCCTGATTGGAGTCACGGAAGCCCATGCCTCTGCCGATACCGGATTCAAAGTAGGAAGCAGAACGGGACAGGTTGAATGTAACCATGCACTGATACTGGTTCCAGATATTAACCATACGGTTTACCTTATCATCAGGAGTATCAACATTCAGGATGCTGAGGAGTGAATCCCATGTAGCCTTCAGCTCTGCGAGGCCAGCCTGAACCTTTTCAGGAGTGTTGTACTTCTCGATCATTTCGAGAGCCTTTACCTTGTTGATAGTCTTGCCGTCAGCCTCGAACTTCTGGTCTACCGGCATTTCAACATAGCCGAGAATGAATACCAGAGTCTTGGATTCGCCGGGAGCAAGAGTAATTTCCTTATAGTGAGAAGCGATCGGAGACCAGCCGTCAGCAAAAGAATTAGCAGCCTGTCCAGCCTCAACAGCCTGAGGATTGTGGAAACCATTGTACAGACCGATAAAGGAATCTCTGTCTGTATCATAGCCGTCGATCTCATCGTTTACTGTGTAGAATGCAAAGTGGTCACGTCTGTCTCTGTATTCTGTCTTGTGGTAGATTGTAGAGCCGCAAACTTCTACACGGCCTGTAGAGAAGTTTCTCTGGAAGTTTGTGCAGTCATCCTGAGCGTCCCACAGACACCATTCAGCAAATGAGAACAGCTTGAAGGTCTTAGTCTCTGTGCTTTCATTTGTGAGAACGACCTGCTGAACTTCGCCTGCGTAGTTCTGAGGAACGAAGAATGTAGCCTCAGCCTTCAGACCGTTCTTCTTACCGGTGATAACGGTATAGCCCATACCGTGACGGCATTCATAGCTGTCCAGTTCTGTCTTAACAGGTGACCAGCCGGGATTCCAGATAGTACCATTGTCGTTGATATAGAAATAACGTCCGCCCATATCAATCGGGACATTGTTATAACGATAACGTGTGATTCTGCGGAGACGAGCATCCTTATAAAAGCTGTAGCCGCCTGCGGTGTTAGAAATCAGTGAGAAGAACTCCTGTGTACCGAGGTAGTTGATCCACGGATAGGGAGTCTTGGGATTCTGAATGACGTATTCTTTAGCTGCGTCATCAAAGTAACCAAATTTCATAGTAGAACTCCTTTTCATTTGTTATATTAGTACAAGACCGGTACTCCGGTATTACTTCCATTATATCATATATCTTCTTCAATAGCAACTGTTTTTTAGATTTTTCACAATATTTTTTTTGGAAAAAAATTCCGGAGACACAGGGGACATCATCAGAAACGCATATTGCCTGTCCCACGCCATATCATATGCTGTAAATCTGCATTTGAGAACCATTGTCAGGGAAGTCTGAAAAAGCCTGCATTCAGGAATCACCCTGAAATCGCATAATATCACAAAATATCCATTGCATATGTGCAGAATATATGTTATAATAACAGGTGAAAAATATTTTCTGTGAAAGGCAGGTTTTTTATATGACAAAAGCTTCAATTTTAAACTGGAAGGGCATGCCCGTTGCTGAGCTTAAAGCAGGCGGCTATACCGCAATGATCGCAAATGAAATAGGTTCTAATGTTATCCGTCTTCACGACGATGCAAACGGAATTGAATTTTTCCGTTTCACCGAAGATGTCACTCCGGAGATAATCAGCGGCAGTACAGAGGTATGGGGACTCCCTACACTCTATCTTCCCAATCGTATGGCAGACGGTGTTCTCCGTACATCCGACGCTGTTTATCAGCTTCCTGTAAATGAAAAAGCACCCTTTAATAATCATATTCATTTTATTCTTCAGAAGAGAAACCACCGTCTTACTGAGCTTTCCTGCGACGAGACAAAGGCTTGGGCAAAAACTGAATACATATTCGATGAAAAGGACGAATTCTTCCAGTATCTTCCCATAAAGTTCAAGGCAGAGTTCTCATTTGTACTTTCCGACAGAGGTCTTGATTACAAGGTTACGTTCACCAATCTTTCAGATGTAATGATGCCCATGTCCCTTGCAACTCACACTACTATCAACAGTCCCTTTGCTGATGGCGGAAAACAGGAGGATATTACCATTCAGATGCCCATAAGCGAAAAGTGGATACTCAATGAACGCTGTCTGCCTACAGGTGAGATACGTCCTCTGGATGATTATGATATGGAATACAAGAACGGTACAAAGTGTCCGGTTCTTACAAACATTTCAAACGATATGTACAATGCACTCTCTCAGAAGCTGAACGGTGAGGATTTCTATGGCGTTATCATGATGGACAAGGTTCTTGGCAAGGGAATTGCATACGAAGTTTCCGAGGAATACAATTTCTGGATAATGTGGAACGACAGAGGCTTTAATGGTTATTTCTGTCCTGAGCCTATGACAGCAATGATAGACGCACCTAATCTTGATATGCCCAGAGAAAAGACAGGCTATTGTGAGATCGCACCGAACGAAACATATTCTGCGTCCCAGAGATTCTATTCATTGGTATAAATCATCCCTGCATAAGCGCAGAGTATATTTCATTGCTTCTCATTCCTGTTTCAGTGGCGGCTTTTTTACATGCCTCACGGTTCTTCATACCTTCTGCCGCATACTTCTCTGCAAGCTTTACAGCGTCCTCCAGAGTAAATACGTCCTCTGCATCCGCTGATTCCTCTGCGCCTGCAATTACAAGTACATACTCACCTCTCGGCTCACGCTCCTCATAAATTTTCAGAGCCTCGCCTATTGAGGTGCGCAGAACCTCTTCATGTATCTTGGTAAGTTCTCTGCAAAGAGATATTCCTCTGTCTGTGCCGAGAACTTCACCAAGGTCTGTAAGAGTTTTTATAAGCTTATGCGGTGCTTCGTAGAGAACTATCGTTCTAGTTTCTTTTTTAAGACGTTTCAGTCTCTCCGTGCGTTCCTTTTTCGGAACAGGCAGAAATGCTTCAAAAACAAACTGCCCTGACGCTTGTCCTGCCACAGATATTGCAGTCACAACTGCGCTTGGCCCAGGAACAACTGTAACCGGAATGCCCATCTCATAGCAAAGCCTTATAAGCGGCTCGCCGGGATCAGATACACATGGCATTCCTGCGTCTGTTACTATTCCGCAGCTCTCCCCTGCCTGAATTCTTGCAGCGATTCTCTGCGCTCCTGCTTCTCCGCTGTGTTCATGAAAGCTTACCGCAGGAGTGTTTATTTCAAAATGGTTGAGAAGCTTTCGTGTAACTCTCGTATCCTCTGCGGCTATAAAATCTACCTCTCTGAGCATACGAAGCTGACGGAGTGTAATGTCCTCAAGATTTCCGATAGGTGTACCTATTATATAAAGAGTACCGCCCATTATTTACCGTCCTCTCTTGCAAATGGTTCATAGAGCTTTCTTATCTCCTCATTATCAACGCCTGCTGATGTTTTCACATGAAGCTGAGGCTCTATCTGGAGAAAGGGCTTGCTGCCCTTTTTTCCCTCCAGCAGAAAAAGCCAAGGCGCACTTTCAGGATCTTTTGCCACGAACCGCAGTCTTTTAGGTTCTATACCGCTTGAACGCATAGCGTCAATACAGTCCGCAAGACGCTCCGGTCTGTTGCATATACAAAGTCTGCCGCCGAATTTCAGAAGCTTTTTCGCTGCCGCACATACATCATATATATTGCACAGTATCTCATGCCGTGCAATTTTTTGTGCAGTAAGTGAGCTTTCTATTCCGGCGTTGTACGCTTTATATGGCGGATTGCAGGTAACAAGGTCGCATTTTTCATAGGGAGCACCTCGCCACATCTGTTTGAGGTCGGCAAGAACAGGAGTTACATTTTCCTCTGACAGTCCGCTTTTTTCTATTCCCAGACGGAACTGCCTTATCCCCTGTTCCTGTATCTCCACACCCCATACTCGCTTCGGCGGGTTCTCTCTCTGCATTATCATCGGGATAATACCGCAGCCTGTGCCAAGATCAGTCACAAGATCCTTTCTTCTCCATCCGGCAAATGACGCAAGCAGAAATGCGTCCGTGCCAAATCTATGTTCTTCGCTCGAATATACGTAAATGCCGCCGGTCAGCGGCTCGCAGTTAAGTTCCATAATTATGTCCTCTATATAAGTCGTAATAAGTCGGATATTTTCTTAACGGTAACAGTAGCAAGGGCGCATATCTGCTGCCATTCCTCCGTAGGCGTTGCCCTGTCGAATACTCCTGCCGTGAAAAAGCCGGCTTTCTTTGCGGTCATTATACTGTGAAGCGCGTCCTCGGCTACTATTATCTGCCTTTTTCCAAGAGAAAGGCGTTTTGCGCATTCGTAGTATATATACGGCTCTTTTTTGCCTGAGCCGAATTCCGCTTCCGTTACAAGAAACTGTATTCTGGATGAAAGTCCCAGTCTGTCTATGGCGGCTCTTGCAAGATCAGGATAGGTTGCCGTGGCAATGCCGTACTTTATGCCCATTCTGTCAAGTCCGTCCAGAAATTCCAGAACGCCCTCTTTAAGCTGAAGCTTATACCGATACTGTTCGGCTGCCATGCTTTCAACAATGTCTGCTATTTCCTGTACCGTCAGCGGCAGCCCAAACCTGTCTATGAAATACTGTGAGGATTCCTCTATGGTCATCTTCTTCACAATATTTGATATATCCTCCGGCGGTTCTATGCCGTGGCTTTTCAGAAGTTCACGGTCTATTTCAGACCATACTCCCATCGAATCAAGAAGCGTTCCGTCAAGATCAAGGATTGCTCCGTGTAATGTGTTTTGTTCCATTGGGTTCACCTGTGTTATATTATTATGTGCGAAGCACACCGCCAAAGGCTCCCCTTAGCAAGGGGAGATTACATATAATGTCATAAACATAAAAAACCAAATTGTAGGGGACGGCGCCTTCGACGTCCCGTTAATTACATACATCACATGCGGGGCGTCGAAGGCGCCGCCCCCTACATATATGTGTAAATTTAATCAAAAATAATTACAACATACTACAATCACTGATTTTGCTCTGTCTTACATCCTCTCAAACCTCTTCATACCATTAACATCGCCGGTAAAGATAGTCTTAGGTCTTGCCCATACTCTGCCGTCACGGAGGCTCTTGTAGACAACAAGCTCTTCGTTGGTTTCGGTATGCTGTGCAAGAGCGATGACCTCATATTCGCCGCCCTTATAGTGACGGTACTTTCCGCCGATCTCAACAGTCATTTCCTGAATCGTCACGATAGGTGCGGCTTCCGGAGCTTCTACGCCGTTTACAATATCATCCTCAACGAGTATCATGCTGGTGAAAGGCGGCATTTCTATGATAGCATTGCCGTTCTCCATTCTTGCAGGCGTTCCTGACAGAACGTCAACCAGACTGCCGCAGGAAGGTCTGAAATTCAGCCAGTAGGATTGATCGTCAAGGTTCAGGGCAACATAAACATTTCTTCCCTCGTATTCTCTTCTGAAAAGAAGCTGACGGTTCTGAACATTTATAGTCTCAAAGCCGCCGGTTCTCAGAGCCGGATATGCCTTGTATATACGTCCCAGCTTTACTATATGACGGTAAAGATCTCTGTCACCGGAATTTTCAAGCTCTGCAAGGTCAAGGCATGGTCTCAGACCGTCATCGGAGTCATTCTCATGAATGCCTGTAACGCCGTATTCGCTGCCGTAGTAAACTGACGGAATACCGGGCATGCCATACATGAGAGTGTAGCAAAGCTTGCGGTATCTTGCGTCGGAAAGCTTGCTTGCAAGGCGGTCTACATCGTGGTTGTCAACGAAGTTATAGAGCTGGATTCCCTTATAAATACCGCCGTTTCCGAACTGACGGTTGATGGAATAGTTAATCTCCCAGTAGTTCTTGTCATTATGTGAGGAATAAATCCCCTTGTGGCATTCGTAGTTTGTAACGCTGTCCAGCATTTCCGGATTTGCCCATCTGTTATAATCGCCGTGGATTATCTCGCCCATAAGCCAGAATTCGGGATTTCTGCTCTTGCAGAAGCTTCTTATCTGCTTGAAGAAGCCGAAGTCAACGCAGTCCGCAGCGTCGAAGCGGATACCGTCTATCTTGAATTCATCCATCCAGTAGCCAACAGCGTCGAGAAGATGATTGCAGACATCCTGATTGTGGAGGTTAAGCTTTACCAGATTGTAGAAGCCATGCCAGCCCTCATACCAGAACGGATCGCCGCATGGACTGTTTCCGCCGAAATTGAGACCTGCGAACCAGTTGCAGTATGCGGAAGCCTGTCCCTTTTCCTGAACATCCTTGAACGCCCAGAAGTTACGTCCTACGTGATTGAAAACACCATCAAGGATAACACGTATACCGTTTGCATGAAGCTCATCGCACAGTTCCTTGAAGTTCTGGTTTGTACCGAGTCTGCGGTCTATCTGCATATAGTCGGTGGTGTCGTAGCCATGTTCAGCGGATTCAAATACCGGCCCGAAATAGATTGCGTCAACCTGCATTTCTTTCAGGTGAGGGATCCATTCTCTTATCTTGTCAAGGCGGTTTACAGTGTCTCCGCCCTCGTTGAATTTAGGCGCACCGCAGAAGCCTAAGGGATAGATGTGATACATTATTGAGTTGTCATACCAGTGCATTGTTATTACCTCCGTGTAATTTAATAGTTTGCTGTTGTGATATAACGATATAAGAAAATAAAAGTTTTTTTGCGCCGCTTTTTCTCAAAAAAAAGCGGTCGTAGGGTCTGGGACGAGAAGTCCCAGGTGATTGCGGAGCAATCACAGCACTAAAATTTACGAGCGTTTTCATCTAAGAGAATAAAAACAAATTTCGCCATAAAAAAGACCTTCCCATCGAATCATAGAACATCAAGGAAGTCTGCTTTTAGTTCGCAGTAAAGAAAGCAGGCGAAATTTGTAACATAGCAGGAGAAAACGGCGTTAGCCGGAAAATCCTGCGGACGGTACGAGCCTTATTTCCTTAGGATGTTCTTTACAGGGTTCAAGCCAGTACCTTTAGTTATGTGGGAACTCTGAATTTAGAATGCGTAACTTAAAGTTTTGAATCTTAGGGTTATCATAATCGTAAGATCCGCAAAAATTGGTCGCTTCGCTCCCTCTTTTGCTAACAAATCAAATTTCGCTGGCTTTCTTTACTACGAACTGAAAGCAAACTTCCTCAGATCAGCTTGACTTTATGGGAAAGTTTTTTATGAAGCGAAATTTGTAGTGTTTCTCGATAAAAATGCTCGTATTTTTATCACTGTGATTGCTCCGCAATCACACGAGGCTCTGCCTCGAGCTCCGCAAGCATTTTTGAAAAACTGCTTGACCGAAAAACTTTTATTTATTGCTGCCTTCCAGAAAATACGCCGCCTCCATGTCCGCTACATTCAGCGCAAGAGCAAGCGGAAACTTCTCAAGTGCCTGACCTACCAGATTCTTCTCCTCGTTGCCAGAAAATCCCATGTGATACCTTATTGCAAAAGCCTCCTCACGGGAAAGCCTCATGAATCCTGATACGATGTACACCGATTTCTCACCATGCCCATACGGAAGTTCATCCCTTATAGTATAATACGGAACTTTCTCCCATATACCCTGCGCATTCTTCGCATTACGATAATCTACCGCATAAAAATTTACCTTGCACAAATCATGAAGCAGCGAAACTATGGCTATGGACTCTTCCGAATAATCCATTCCGTAAAGCTCCTTTGTTCTCGGACGTGCAAGATAATCCTTCAGGCATTCATACACATTCAAGCTGTGCTCCAACAGTCCGCCCTCATACGAACCGTGAAACCTTGTGCTGGACGGAGCAGTAAAAAAATCACTGCTCTCAGAGCAGAGCCAGTTAAGAAGCTTATCGCTGCCAGACCTTTTTATATTTTCCTCGTAAATCTTCAGGAATTTCTCCCTGTTTGTCATATCAGCACCGCCTTTCAGTTTGTTCTTCATTTTATATTATACCATATAAATATTAACATTTCAACACATTGCATGTATCACGTTTAACGCCGCATTGTCTCCGACGCTAAAAAACGGGACGAAGTATCCGACTTCGTCCCGTTTAATACTATTATTCAGCTGCGTCCTCAATTACTTCCTCGATCTTTTCCTTAACATCTTCAGCAGCATCTTCCATGTCATCCATGATGTCCTCTGCAATTTCGCAGATGTCGTCGCAGCAGCATTCATCCATATCGTCGCTGTCTGTGCAGCAGCAAGCGTCGAAGCTGTCCAGTTCACAGCAGTCGTCCAGTATGGGTTTCTTCTTTTTTGACAGCAGCATCAGTGTTGCCAGCACTACTGCGCCTGTTGCCAGAATAATAGCTACAATTGTACTTGCCTTCATAGGTTGCCTCTTTCTCTGCGGAATACTATTTTTACAGTTCCGGCTCCACAGTGCCGGTCTTTAAGAAACGATGTGTATTCTTAACCTGTCACAATTATTATACCACACCTGTTTGGAAAATACAAGTATTATTTACAAAAAAACAAGTAAAAATATTCCTTGTATATGCTGATTCTGCTACATATTTCCTGTAAGGTGCATAAGCACGGAAATAACGGCTATGGGAGCAGTTTCACATCGGAGGATACGATTTCCCAGCCATACATTATGAATGCCGGCGTTTTTCGCCTCCTCTGCTTCCTCCGGATCAAGTCCGCCCTCACTTCCGATAAATACGGCTATATCTCGGCATCCCTGAAACGGAACTTCATTGAATCTCACGCCGCCTTCTTCATAGAAAAGCATAGCACATTCAGCCTTTTTCATTTCGGAAAGTGCCTCCTGCCATGTTATAATGGGCATGACATCGGGTATTATGCCTCGTCCAGACTGTTTAGCCGCAGATTCGGCTATTTTCTGAAGTCTGGGAAGTTTTTTTGCAAAATCCTTTTTATCGGGGCGTGCAACGCAGCGTCTTGTAAGTACGGGAACTATTTTCACTGCGCCAAGCTCCACGGATTTCTGGATTATTGAGGAAAGCTTGTCCGCCTTTGGCATAGCCTGATAGAGGGTGATATTGACAGTGGGTTCGGCGGCGCAAAGCTCTGAGGATATTTCCTCAAGAATGACCTCATCGGAAGTGATGGCAGTAATGCGGCAGTGATAATCTCTGCCCTCGGCACAGACTGTCAGTTCTTCTCCGGTACGTATCCTGAGAGAACGCCCTATGTGGTGAGCATCCTCGCCGGTAATGCGGATATTTCCAGCGGTTATATTTTCTAAGAAAAATCTCGGCATTGTCTTTCTCCTTTGGGTTTATTGGTTATTTTAGGGTATCTCTTATATTCCCTTGCGGTTAAATGCAGCACTCACACCAATAAGCACAAGACCTATTACCGCAAATACAGCCGCCTTAACGAAAAGGAACTGCGCCGCCGATTCCATAACGCCTGTCACAGCCGGATAGATAACCGGATCTTTTATGGAGAATGAATCAATAACATCTGAGAAAAGAAGATACGCACTGGGAATAGTCATAAGCGCACCGCCTGCAAAAAAGCCTGTACCAGAAAAATAGAGTCTTCTCCAGCCGTTATTTCTGTCAAGGATAACAAGCACTGCCGCAAGTACAACGCTTATTCCTGCAAGCGTCCATACACCGCCTGTCAGCAGCGGATAATATTTTCCTGCTTTCTGAATCATACCATTTTCGGTAAGAGTCTGCATATAAAATGCGTCAATGCGGCTGCTAATCTTAGTTTCAGCCTTTTCAACAGTCTCAGAAAGCTTTTCCTCAAAAACCTCGTCCGGTTCATAGTCTATAGACTCGGCGTATTCGTGAAAAAATTCCGTTATGCTTTCCTCAATGGCTGTATAATCATGACTGAATGCAAGAGATTTTGCACCTGACATATAATCTGTTACAGCGGAAGCATCCTGCTTCATTGCATTCTCTATCCACTCCGGCGTAATAGCGTCCATGTAAACCTCAGCCGGTATCATAGTGGTATTGTATTCAGCCTGAAAATCCTTCTGGAGTGCTGCGTATGCCTTTTCCGCAAGACCTTCGCTTTCAACAATATCCGTATAAATTGTTGAATCAGAGAGAATGCTTCTTCCGATGGAAGCTCCGATATATCCTGCAACAGAGAATGCAAGAAGAATAGTAAGGATTATTCTTCCTATATAATAACGTCCGTTCATTATTCTGCCGCCTCCTTGCTGTTGTAGTAAACCATTTCAGTCGGCTTGCAAACTGCGCCTATTCTTATATCAGATGAACCGAAAATCTGCTTTTCACAGGTGTACAGCGTGAGAGTCTCTTCCTCTGTCGGAAGAACATACTTATGCTCATTGTACGGAAATTCCACAAGCTTCGTTACCTCATATGTAAAACGTCCGTACTGTGTGTAAAGCACCACACTGTCTCCTACAGCCGCCTTGTCAAGGTCATGGAAGAATGTATTAACATGTGCGTCAATAACAGCGTTTCCGCCTGAACCCGGTGCTGCGGAGGAAGTGGTCTGGACTGCGCCAAGCTCTAAAAGCTCCGCATTGCTGCCCCAGTATACGGGAACATTTATTCCGGCAGACTCTATTTCCAAAACTGCGAACTGTTCACCGAATGCCGGAATAGTTACCACGCCCTCGGAATATGTCTCGCCCTCATAATCGGTAACGATGTCGTTTTCCACGATCTGAAGTCCGCCCTGTTCAGAGTCTGCGTTCTTCATATCATCCATAAATGCTATTTTCAACAGTGTTGAAAACTCCTCATAAGGTCTTATAAGTGCAAGAACGGAAATTCCTGCGCATAAAATAAGTATAAGCACCGGAAGAATAAGCTGCACTTTGCGGCTCATTGCCGGTGCGCCGGAAGATGTCTTTTTACTCATAATGTCTCCTTTTTCTTTCAGTTTTCCTTACGGCGGAGAAGAAGTGCCATGCCTGCCGCTGAAAGCACAAGCATACCGCCGCCGACTGCAACAGGAATTGTATAGGACTTTCCTGTAGGATCAACGCTCATGCTCATAGAGGATACGTTCACAAGCTTGCCATTTTCATCGGACGCACTTATAGTAAGATTATCTCCGGAAATCTCGTCAATTGAGAAATTTATGCCAAACTCCTTGCCCACATCCATAAAGCTTGAAATAAGTGCCGCCTTATCCGACGCACTAAGCTGCTTGAGAATGCTGTTGCGTTCCTTATTGGTCATAGTATTCACAAATTTCTGTCTCTCCTCTTCAGTCATGGAATTTATATATTCCTTTTTCTCCTCAAGAGATGCACTGATAAATGTCTGGTCAGAAGGACGTGCAGCCTGTGTGGTAACTGTTGTTGTTTCAGCAGAAACTGCGCCGCCCTGCGCACCTGTTCCGACAGCAGTTGTCTGCGCAGGTGCAGGCTGAGTTGTAACTTGGCTTGGCGGAGCTATGCCAAGCTGTTCCTCTATCTGCTTTCCAGCTTCTTCATTATACTCGTATATCTGTGCAATAGCCATGTCGCACTGTTCCGACGTATATTCACCGCCTGCGAACATATTAACAGCCTCCTGAACCATCCAGTCCGGCCAGCCTGCGGCGTATGCAGCAGCGATAACATCATCAACAGTCGTTGCGGAGGCTGTCATGCTTCCGGAAAGCGGCAATACTGAAACAGCAGCTGCGGCTGCAAGTATAGTGATCATCTTTTTGAATTTTTTCATAGCTATATCCTTTCTCATCATGGGTGTTTGCTTATAGATAAATAAAGCCCTGTAAAATATGCAGACCTTACCGGAAGTCCGCACACATTATTATTATAATAGCTTTTGCTTAAAATTGCAAGGGGTTCCACTTATTTACACATTTTTACACCGGATTTTCATTCGTTTCCCACACTTGCCGCTATAACAGCAGGCTGCCCATTATCAATCATTCCTCACTGGAAAAACACCTTGACAACACATAAAAACAGTAATATACTATAAATACTGAAAAACATACCTATGAAAAAGAAAGGCGGTCTATATATGAGCAAACGCACCAAACACCAGCTTCTGCTTGTTACATTCGGAGTTATACTTTTTACACTCCTCATGAATCTGAACTCTGCCCTTGCATTTGCAGGTCAGATTTTCAGCCTTGTTTCACCCATCGTAATAGGTCTGCTGATTGCATTTGTCCTCAATGTTCCCATGCACGGCATCGAAAAACTTATTTCCCGTTTGCTTTCCAAAGCAAAATTCAAAGGCAAGGAAAGCATTATCCGTGTACTTAGTCTCATTATTACTATTGCATGTATTGCTCTCGTCATTACAGGCGCAGTTGTTCTTGCCGTACCTGCCCTTTCAGAATCTGCAAACACCATAAAGCCTCTTATGACTGAAAAAGCTCCGGAATGGATGGAATGGCTCAGCAGCCGCAACATTGATACCTCTGCCCTTATAGACTGGCTTGAGGGAATAGACCTTTCCCGTATCTCAGACAACGCTGAAAATGTTTTAGGCTCAGTTCTGGGTACAGCGTCCTCAGCAGTATCGGCTGTTATAAGCGTTATATTCGGCATTGTAATCGCTGTATACGTTCTCCTCAGCAAATCAATGCTCCACAGTCAGGTGAAAAAGCTTGTCTATGCAAATGTTCCTGATGACAAAGCTGATAAGATATACTATGTCTGCGGACTTCTCCGTGAGACCTATTCCAAATTTCTCTCCGGTCAGTGTGTTGAAGCTATAATCCTCGGAACTCTCATATTCATCTCATTCAGTATTTTCCGTCTGCCCTATGCAGGACTTATCGGACTTCTTACAGGCATATGCTCCTTTATTCCGTATATAGGCGGCTGCTGCTCCTGTCTTATCGGAATGTTCCTCATACTCCTTGCCGATCCGTCAAGAATAATCATCGCCGTTATTGTTTATGTCATAGTGCAGTTTGTAGAGAATCAGTTTATCTATCCTCATGTCGTAGGAAACTCTGTAGGTCTTGCGCCTATATGGACTCTTATTGCTGCTCTTATCGGAGGAAAGCTTTTCGGTCTTACAGGAATCATCTTCTTCATACCGCTTTCTGCTGTAGTTTTCGTGCTTATCAGAGAGAATACGTATAAGAAACTCGAAAAAAAACGTCTTGCAAAGGAATACGCTTTGACGGAAACACAGCAGAACAAAGATCAATAAGCTTCTTCCGTGCAAATCAAACAAAATTGCTTGACAATTAAGCTGTAATATGGTACACTAAAATAAGAATGGGATTTTATACCATGAAATTGAAAGGAGTTTTTACTTATGAGAATCAAAAAGCTTACTGCTCTTGCAGCAGCAGCCGTTCTCGGTGTTACCGGTATGACTTCCGGTGCGGTTTCATCTGTGAACGTATCAGCAGAGCCGAATTCCGCCTATAACTACGGCGAGGCTCTCCAGAAATCCATGTTTTTCTATCAGGTTCAGCAGTGCGGAGTTCTGCCGGAATGGAACGAGGTTTCATGGCGTGACGACTGCATGACCAACGACTTCATACCTGGCGGCTGGTTCGACGCAGGCGACCACCTCAAGTTCACCCTCACCAACGCTTATGCCGCAACAATGCTCGGATGGGGCCTCATTCAGTATCCGGAGGGCGTTGAAAAGGCTGGTCAGATGGAAATGTACAAGAACAATCTTGCTTTTGTATGCGACTATCTTGCTGCATGCGACCTCGGTGACGAAATCGTTTACATGATCGGTGAAGGCTCATTCGACCATGTATGGTGGGGTTCATGTGAAGTGTACATGGACAAGTTTGAGCTGATGAAGGGCCTCACTGAACGTCCCTACTACACATGCAACGACAGCTGTATTGAAGCTCAGATGGCTGCGGCTCTCTGTACGGGATACATCGTTTTCAAGGATTCCGATCCTACAAGAGCTGAAAGCTACCTCGAACACGCTAAGGCTTGCTTTGAACGTGCTGACAAAAACCGCAGCATAGGCGATGACAAGGAAGAGCATTCCTACTACAAGCCCTCTACCTTCTATGATGACCTCTTCTTCGCTGCAAACTGGATGTATATGGCTACAGGCGAACAGAAATACCTCGACCTGTGCGCTTCCGATTATATCAACAACCTCGGCAAGGAAGAACAGTCCACTGAACTCAAGTTCACATGGGGCCACTGCTGGGATGACACAATGCAGGGCGGTATGCTCCTCTATGCAATGAACACAGGCGAATCCCAGTGGAAGGATCAGGTTAAAAAGCACCTTGAATACTGGACAACCGGCTACGGCGGCAAGTCCATTACAAAGACTCCCGGCGGTCTCTCATGGCTGTTCCAGTGGGGTTCTCTTCGTCATGCTACTACCACAGCATTCCTTGCTTATGTAGCTGTTGACGAGCTCTTCGCTGATGACGCTGCTGCTGTTACAAAGTACACTGAATTCGCTGACGATACTATGAACTACGCTTTCGGTGACAATCCTCTTGAAATGAGCTTTGTTGTCGGTATGGGCGATAAGTACCCTCAGGCATGGCACCACAGAACATCCTCCGGTGCATGGAACGATAAGTGGAGCAACATCGGTCAGACCGAGGGTGAGGACGCTAAGCCTCATGCTCACGTTCTCTACGGTGCACTGGTCGGCGGCCCTGACCAGAATGACGGATACTCCGATAAGATCGGTGACTATCAGTATACTGAAGTTGCCATCGACTACAACGCAGGCTATACTGCTGCTCTCTGTGCTATGGTTGAAAAGTACGGCGGCACATCCGATCCCGATTTCCCGCCTACAGAAGAGCCTAAGTGGGATGAATTCTTCATGCGCGCTTCCATCAATCAGGCAGCAGGCAGCTATACGGAAATCAAGGCTTTCGCTATGAACCATACTGCTTGGCCGGCAAGAACTATCAAGGATCTCTCATATAACTACTACTTCGACATCTCCGAACTGGAGGCAGCAGGCTATTCTATTGCTGACGTTTCCGTAAGAGTCGGCTACGACCAGCACTCCTCCGATAAGGGTAAGATCTCTATCTCCGATCCTATCCAGTACGACGGCAGCATTTACTATGTAAAGCTTTCATTCGCTGACGGCAGCGTGGTAATGCCTACAGGTCAGTCCGAACACCGTTCCGAATGTCAGTTCCGTATTTCTATTCCAGACAACATTCAGGGCGTTTGGGACGCTACCAACGACTACTCCTTCCAGACTCTTACACAGGGCGGCGAGGATGCAATGGTTGATACTCCCTATATCACAATGTATGACGGCGATGTTCTCATCTGGGGTACAGAACCGGACGGGACAGTACCGGACAAGAAGCCGGTGACAACAGAACCCACCACAACCACAACTACAACTACAACGACAACTACAACACTGGAGATCACAACTATAGTTACAACTACAACAACAACTACACCGAAGCATACTACTACATTACCGACAACAACCACCACTTCAGAGACAACCTCCACCGATACAGAAACAACAACTACCGCTACAGAGACCTCTGCAAGTATAAAGACCACCGATGCTCTGACAGGAACTACCACTCGTTCATCCGGCAGCAATACAACAGATACAGTACTGTGCGGAGACGTTAACCTTGACGGTACAGTTTCCCTTATTGACGTTGTATATCTGAACAAGGCTCTTGCAGGTTCTATCACACTCAATGCACAGCAGATGCTCAATGCTGACTGCTGCTATGACGAAAAGAACAATAACGCAGACGCTACTGCTCTTCTGAAGTATACTGTTGAGGCGATCAAGACTCTGCCGGTTCTTCCGGAATAAACATTAAATGAGGGACTGCTCCGGCAGTCCCTTTTTTGATGTATGATATTAAGGTGCAGTTCTCTTTCTTGGATATGGATTTTTTTCATCAGTGATACCAAGGAGATAATCAATGCTTGTATTATAGAATTTTGCCAGTGCGATAAGTACGTCTGTTGGGATGTCCCTTGCACCAAGCTCATACCTTGAATATGCTACCTGTGAACAGTGAAGATATTCTGCAAGATCACGCTGGTAAAGGTCAGCGTCTTCACGAAGATTTCTGATTCGTTCATACTGCATACGATTCCTCCTTTCTTTGTCCTTATTATATGATAAACCAAAATGGTTTGTTGACATATAAACCATTTTGGTTTATAATAAGATAGAAAGGCGGTGATGATATGCAAAAATACGAGGAGGCATACTATAAGCTATTTACATCAATAAGTGAAACAATCAAGCTTATAGAAGATATTCTTCCGCAGATTACAGAAAAAGAAACAAAAAGACTGCTTGAGGTTCAGGCAAAAAATCTTAAAACCGTTCAGCAGTTTTCTGAGGAAATTATTATATCGGACTGATTTGTTTAAAGAATTGCTCCGGCGTACATAAAATGAGACAGTTCTTTTTGGTTTCTTTTTCGGATACTCTGGTAATTTGTCACTGTATGATGTCAACTTGAAAAAACGTCGGAACATATCGCCGACGTTTTTTCTTACTCATCTATTCCAAACATTATTTTTCCGCCTCCTGATTATAATGATACGTGCAATCACAGTCATATTTTGACAGATTTTCAGGAATCAAGCGAATAAAGAGAATTTTGCATAATTTAAAATCTTCTGCAAATACTACTTCCACAAACCGAAAATTACGGAGGTAAGAATAATGAAAGCAACCGGAATTGTCAGGAGGATCGATGATTTAGGTCGAGTTGTTATACCAAAGGAAATACGCAGGACAATGCGTATACGTGAAGGAGACCCTCTTGAAATCTATACGAGTAATGACGGAGAAGTTATCTTCAAGAAATATTCACCCATAGGCGAAATAAGCGAAAATGCAGCACAGGTAGCAGACATAATGCACAGACTGTCCGGCTGTCCGGTAGCAGTATTTGACAGGGATCATGTTATTTCCATTTCCGGCGCAGCAAAGAAGGAATGGAACGCAAGACGTGTTTCACCGGAACTTGAGGAGCTTATGGAAAACAGAAAGCAGTTCTTTTCCGATAACTCCGAAAAAACCTTTATACCAGCTGAGGGCGTTGATAAGGGTGCAGTAGCATGCCTTCCTATTATTTCATCAGGTGATGTAACAGGTGCAGTAGCATTTCTTGAAAACGGAACAGATACAAGACTTAATGAAAGCCAGAGAACCCTTATACAGGCTGCCTCACAGTTTCTCGGCAAACAGATAGAGCTGTGAGCTGACAGCAAAAATGACTGTTGCATATCTTGTAATGCAGCAGTCTTTTTTTGAGAAGATACCGCATAAAGCCTGTGAGCCAAATACTAAGTCAGATGTTCTGTGATATTTGACAGCGAATATACAAGCAGATGACATGCAAAACCGTCAGGCGGGCTTTATGCGGTGCTGCCTTGAATTCCTCCTTTATTGAATCCTTCATAACGCAGTACCTTTCACATTCCGCACTTATCACAAAAAAACTTGACAAACAAAACAAGATGTGCTATAATGACTAAAAGGCACATCCGACGCACACGTCGGCAATGCCCTTTACACATTCCGATTTTGTTTTTGATAAACGAATATTTCAAAACGTTGAAGAGAACCGCCTGATTCAGTACGCATTCATTAAAGAGATTCCTTGCCATAGGCTGAAAGCAAGGGGCTTGCATGAATCGTGGCATACCATTCTCCGAGTCTGCCCAATCCGCAGCGGCTTGCTGCCGTTACACAGCTTTAATGAGGTCTGCGTACATACAGATTATCGCAGACAAAATTGGGTGGAACCGTGATTTATCTATTAAATCGCCCCGATTGTACCTTTACTATAAGGTGCAGTTGGGGCGAATTTTTTTCTGCAAAATTCAGGGCATTGCCCTGTAATATAAAATAATGAAAAAGGAGAAAACTACTATGATCAAGCTTACTCTCAAAGACGGCAGTATTCGTGAAGTTGAAGCTTCCTCCGCTGCTGAGATCATCAAGAGTATCGGCATGGGACTTTATAAGGCCGCATGCTGCATAAAGGTAAACGGTGAGGTAAAGGATATGCGAACCGTTATTGATTCCGACTGTGAATTCGAGGTCATGACATTTGATACAGAAGAAGGCAGAAAGACCTTCTGGCATACAGCTTCCCACGTTCTGGCTCAGGCTGTTAAGCGTCTGTATCCGAACGCAAAGCTTGCCATCGGCCCTGCTATCGACAACGGATTCTACTATGACTTTGATCTGGAAAAGCCCTTCTCACCGGATGAGCTTACAAAAATCGAAGCTGAAATGAAGAAGATAGTTAAGGCAAATGCTCCTCTCACCCAGTTTGAACTGTCACCAGAAGAGGCTATTGCTAAGCTTCGTGAAATGGACGAACCTTACAAGGTGGAACTCTGCGAGGAACACGCTGCAAACGGCGAACCTATTTCATTCTACCAGCAGGAGGAATTCATTGATCTGTGCGCTGGCCCTCACCTCATGAGTACAGGTGCAATAAAGGCATTCAAGCTTCTGTCCTGCACTGGCGCATACTGGAGAGGTTCTGAAAAGAACAAGATGCTCTCCCGTGTTTATGCAACAGCTTTCCCAAAGGCTGCACAGCTTGAAGAAGAGCTGAAACGCCGTGAAGAAGCTAAGATGCGTGACCACAACAAGCTCGGACGTGAGCTTGAGCTGTTCACAACTGTTGACTGCATTGGTCAAGGTCTCCCGATCCTGCTGCCAAAGGGCGCAAGAGTTATCCAGCTTCTCCAGAGATGGATCGAGGACGAGGAGCAGAAGAGAGGCTACCTCCTGACTAAGACTCCTCTTATGGCAAAGTCCGATCTCTACAAGATCTCCGGTCACTGGGATCACTATCTGGACGGCATGTTCGTTCTGGGTGATCCTACAGATGATACAAAGGAATGCTTCGCACTCCGTCCGATGACATGTCCGTTCCAGTATCAGGTATTCCTGAACCGTCAGCGTTCATATCGTGACCTGCCTATGCGTCTGGGCGAAACATCCACACTGTTCCGTAACGAGGACAGCGGCGAAATGCATGGTCTTATCCGTGTAAGACAGTTCACTATTTCTGAGGGACACCTTATCCTCCGTCCGGAACAGCTTGAAGAGGAATTCAAGGGCTGTCTGGAACTGGCAAAGTATGTTCTTGATACAGTTGGTATGCTTGAGGACTGTACATTCCGCTTCTCACAGTGGGATCCTGCTAACCCGAAGAACAAGTACGATGGTACGCCTGAACAGTGGGAAGAGGCTCAGACTATTATGGGCAAGATCCTTGACAATCTGGGTGTAAACTACACTGTAGGCATTGACGAGGCTGCATTCTATGGCCCGAAGCTGGACATTCAGTATAAGAATGTATTCGGCAAGGAAGATACTATCGTAACTATCCAGATTGACATGCTGCTTGCTGAAAAGTTCGGCATGGAATATGTTGATGTAGACGGCTCAAAGCGCAGACCATACATCATTCACAGAACGTCCCTCGGATGCTACGAGAGAACACTTGCTTACCTCATTGAAAAGTATGCCGGTGCATTTCCGCTGTGGCTTGCTCCTGAGCAGATCAGACTTATTCCCATTGCAGACCGTCACCTTGACTACACATATGAGCTGCTTCATAAGCTTGAGGCTGCTGGTTTCCGTGTTGAGGTTGACAACCGTGCTGAAAAGGTTGGCTACAAGATCCGTCAGGCTGTTATGGAAAAGGTTCCCTACATGATCACTCTCGGCGATAACGAGGTTCAGGAAGGTACTGCTGCTGTAAGAAGCCGTAAGGACGGCGATCTGGGCAGCATGGGACTTGACGAACTCGTTGACAAGCTGATCGAGGAAGTTGAGACTAAGAAGAAATAAGATATAGGTTCTATTATAAATGTACGGACGGTGTCTTCGCCGCCCGTACATTTTCTCCTCTTAATCCAACGGTTACTACAATTCATCAAAGCATATGAAAGAAAACCAAAAACTGCTGCACCGGCTTTATTGCGGTACAGCAGTTTCTTCATTATACCTCGTGAACGTCAGCCACGGCATCCCTTCTGAAAAGAAGAGAAACGCACCATACTGCACTGATAGCCACAAGAATATAGACTGCACGGCTGAGGAGCGAATCAACACCGCCAAACAGCCATGCAACAAGGTCAAACTGGAAAATACCAACAAGTCCCCAGTTTACACCCCCGACTATCAGCAGGATCAGGGCAAGCTTATCCCACACTGAAATCACCTCTTTTCACGTTATGCATTCATGTTCCTGCGCTGTTATTATTGCCCGATAAGCATTGTGTATACAGCAATTTTAAAGGAAATTAGAGGATTTTTTTATGTTTGAAACTATGTGCATAGTATACAAATAATCTCTGTTTCGGAAAAATATCCCAAAATCTCTTGACTATAACACCTTTATCGTGTATAATAGGCATAGTGAGAGTAATCCATTTATTTGAATTATTATCACTCGTTTTGTTGTCTCCTTTCTTTTGTTCTATTTTTTGTACGCCGGAGTTTTATGCTCCGGCTTTTTTTCTATTCTGAAACTTCACTGCTGAAAATTTTTTATTGGAGGATTTTATCATGAACGACTGTGAAACCTGTGCATTCTACACCTATGATGAAGAATGGGACTGCTACGTATGCGAAATGAACCTTGACGAGGATGAATATGCAAGATTCGTTCAGGGCCACTATAAACACTGCCCATACTACAGAGACGGCGATGAATACAAAATCGCTTCAAAGCAGTAAAAAAGCTCTATATATTGGAAGATAAATTGCAGTTTGCAGCCGGTATCAGTCTGTAAACTGCAATTTATTCATAAGCAGCGGAAACAGACTCCTTTTCACCTTGTTTTCGTAAAACTTTCCCCATTCTTACTTGATTTCCAAGGTGTATTATGATATAATATTTGTATGTGTAATTACGGCTCAAAGACTTGTTTTTATACTGCTCAATCAATTTAAAACTGAAACTTTATAAGGGAGGATTCTTTATGTGCGGAATCGTCGGATACGTTGGACACCGTGAGTGTACAGACGTTTTGATCAATGGTCTTTCAAAGCTTGAATACCGAGGCTATGACTCAGCCGGTATTGCAGTTTTTGACAATAATCAAAAAATACATGTGGCTAAATCAAAGGGCAGACTTCAGAACCTTGTAGACCGTATGAATCAGGACGGCAAGCCCTCTGGTCATGCAGGTATCGGTCACACTCGCTGGGCTACCCACGGTGAACCGTCAGATGTAAACTCTCATCCACACAGCGGCGGAAGAGTTACCATCGTACATAACGGTATTATTGAAAATTACAAGGAAATAAAGGACTATCTGTCTGATAAAGGCGTTTCATTTCTCAGCGACACTGACACAGAGGTTGCCGCTAAGCTCCTTGACTACAACTACAACGGCAGCCCTATTGAAACTATCAAGGATACTATCCGTGATCTGGAGGGTTCATACGCTCTGGGCATTATCTTCGCAGACCATCCGGGTGTTGTCTATGCTGTGCGCAAGGAAAGCCCTCTTATCGTAGGCGTTGGCAAGGACGAAAGCTTCATCGCTTCCGACGTTCCGGCTGTACTCAACTACACCAAGGACTACTACCTCCTTGAACATGAGGAAATTGCAGTTCTGGACAGCACCGGCGTTAAGATATTCGACTCCTTCGGAAGAAAAATCGAAAAGGAACTGAAAACTGCTGACTGGGATGTTGAAGCTATCGGCAAGGGCGGCTATGAGCATTTCATGCTCAAGGAGATCCACGAGCAGCCCACTGCTATCCACAATACCATTGCGCCTCGTATCAAGAATGGTCTGCCGAATCTTGAGGAATGCGGCATTACACTGGATACACTGAAGAATTTCCGTCAGATATTCATTGTTGCATGCGGTACTGCTATGCATGCCGGCATGGTTGGAAAATATGTAGTTGAAAAGCTTGCAAGAGTTCCTGTTGTTGTGGATATTGCATCTGAATTCAGATACCGTGACCCAATCGTTGGCGAGGGTGATCTTGTTATTATCATTTCACAGTCCGGTGAAACTGCCGACAGTAAGGCTGCTATGCATCTTGCAAAGAAGAAGGGTGCTAAGACTCTTGCCATTGTAAACGCTATGGGAAGCTCAATCGCAAGAGAAGCCGATATGCTTATCTATACTCATGCCGGCCCAGAGATCGCTGTTGCATCCACAAAGGCATACATGGTTCAGATAGCTGTTATGTATCTCTTTGCATTTGAAATGGCTCTGGCTGTAGGGGCAATTGACGAGGACGAGTGCAGAAGACTGGTTTCTCTCTTACAGGAAACCCCTGAAATGATCGAGAAGCTCCTTGAAAAGAAGGAGATCACACAATATATCGCATCATCTCTTATTACAGCAGACAGCCTGCTTTACATCGGCAGAGGTCTTGACTATGCCCTGAGTATGGAGGGTTCTCTGAAACTGAAGGAAATTTCCTACATCCATTCTGAATCCTATGCAGCCGGTGAACTCAAGCATGGTACTATTTCCCTTATCCATGACGGTATGCCGGTTATTGCAGTTGCGACACAGAAAGAGCTGTTTGACAAGACTGTAAGCAACATTCAGGAGGTAAAATCCCGTGGTGCAAAGGTAGTTCTCATTTGCAGAGACTCCTACGAGCCGGAGACAAATACCGCTGACCTGAAGTTCGGTCTGCCTGAGTTTGACGATATGCTCATGCCCATGCTGGCAGTAGTTCCGCTTCAGCTTATTGCTTATTATACATCTGTTCACAAGGGCAATGACGTTGACAAGCCGAGAAATCTGGCGAAGTCGGTAACTGTTGAGTAAATTTCAGTTTTGTTTTTATAATGTGTAAAGAGCACCGCCTAAGGCTCCCCTTAGTAAGGGGAGCTGTCAGCGAAGCTGACTGAGGGGATTGTACCAAGCGAGTAAGACTTAAACTTAAAGTCTGCTTTTCTCTGCGCAATCCCCTCCGTCACGCCTTCGGCGTGCCACCTCCCCTTACTAAGGGGAGGCTTTGGCGGCGCAATTAAATGTATATATAAGGATTCAAAGAAAAGATTGAAAGGACGTGACCACATGCTTTCACTGAGAAAGCTTTCCGCAGCAGTACTTGCCGGTGTAATGTGCATTGGCTGTGCAGGAATGACTGCATATGCGGACACAGAGGAAACTACAGAAGCTGCCGCAGCAGCAGAGCCGGAGGAAATAACATCCGGTGAATATACATATCATATTGACGAGGAATACGGCGGTGCTGTTATTACGGCATACGAGCCGGACGAAGCAGATGTCGTTCTTCCGGAGGAGATAGACGGTGTGACTGTTGTAGGTCTTGGAGACTTCATCTTCGATATGCAGGACGGTATCGAAACCATTACCATTCCGGATAACCTCTGCCATATCGGAGCAAGTGCATTCTACGGCACAAGCATTACTGAATTTATCGTAAGCGATACCCACCCTATGTACAAAACAGAGGATGGTGTTCTCTTCTCAAAGGACGGAATCGCTATTGTTGCATATCCTCCGAAAAAGACCGACAAGTCATATGTTATTCCTGACGGAGTAGAGGAAATCTACCACGGATGCTTTGCGTCAAACACCTACATCACAGAACTCACACTTCCTGAGGGCCTTATTTACATTGACACATGGGCATTTGCCTATACTACCATTCAGGAACTTGACATCCCCGATACTGTAACAGAAATCGGCGCATATGCCTGCGCTTATATGACAAGACTTACCGATTTTGAAACTCCATCCGATCTTCCGTATATCAGCAGCGCAACATTCGCAGGCTGCGCAAATCTGGAAAATGTTACTCTTAACGAGGGCCTGCTGGAAATCGGTCAGAGTGCCTTTGCAGGCACTGCGGTGCGTGACATCGTTATACCTACAACTGTAACTGAAATCGGCTATTGCGCTCTCGGCTACGACACAAATCTTACCACATCATACAGCACACTCGTTATTTACGGTCTCTCCGGTTCAATCGCACAGACCTACTGCAAAGACCGTGACGAGGAATATGACTACGAAAACGACTTCACTTTTATTGCTAAAACCGAAGCACAGATAAAGGCTATGCTGGGTGAATCCGACGGTGAAGAGGCGGCTTCTGATGATTCCAGCAAGCCGGAAGAAGTACAGATCACTGTTGAAGAAGAGGATAACACAAATGTTAAGAATATCCTCAAGATAGTTCTCATCGTTCTCGGTGCAGGCGTACTCTGCGGCGGTATCGGTGCAGTTGTGGTTTCTTCTAAGAAAAAGAAAAAGGATTAAGTCTTATGATGAAAAAAAAGCTTGCATTTTTTATCGCAGCAGCAATGAGCCTTGCAGCCTGTGCTGTTCCCGTTTATGCTGATGAAAGCGAACTCATGTACGAGGATCTTAACTATGAGATCGCTGATGATGGTCATGTCATTATTACGAACTGCTACCAGAGTGCGGAGACATGCAGAATTCCGGAGGAAATTGACGGTGCGCCTGTAACGGAAATCGCTGACAGCGCATTTTCTGAATGCTATTTCCTCACAAAGCTTACTCTTCCCGAAAGCATTACAAAAATCGGCAGACAGGCTTTTTCTGCCTGCACTGCCCTCGAAAGCATATATCTTCCTGCTGAGATAGAATATATGGGCGCAGGCGTTTTTGATGGCTGTACTGCTCTTAAAGCTGTTGATATTCCCGCTGGTCTGACAGAGCTTCCGGAGGCTTCCTTCTATGAATGCTCTGACCTTGAAAGAGTATCTCTCCCTGAGGGTATCGAGGTCATAGAGCCGGAATCATTCTATAAATGCTCCTCCCTTTCAGGAATCACTCTCCCCGAAAGCGTTACTTCTATCGGAGACTACGCATTTCAAGGATGCAGCTCTATAAAATCCATTGCTCTCCCTGCCGAAACTGTAAACCTCGGAAAATATATTTTTCAGGACTGCGTTTCCCTTTCAGATATTGAAGCTGACGAACAAAATGAAATGTTCTGCGATAAGGACGGCGTTCTTTTCACAAAGGACGGTGCTACCCTTGTACGCTATCCTGAAGCTAAGGAGGGTACGTCCTACAAAGTACCTGACGGCTGCACCAGTCTTGCAAACGGCTGTTTTGTTGACGCTGTAAGCCTTAAAGAGATAGATATGAATCAGGCTGTAATGTACGGCATGGATATTTTCTTCCGCTGCACCGGCATTGAGGAGATAACAGTTCCGGAAGGGGCTGTGGATATTTCAGCCTCAATGTTCGCATACTGTTCATCCCTTAAAAATGTTCAGCTTCCGTCAACTCTGAAAAATATCAATCAGTACGCTTTCTATACATGCGCTGCTCTGGAGGAATTCACTGTTCCGGAGGGCGTTGAAAAAATAGGCGCATACGCTTTTTTCAACTGTATAGGTCTGAAAAAACTCCGTCTGCCTGATTCCATCACAGAGCTTGGCGATGGTGCAATGGGGTATTATGCAGAATCAGAGGATACTGAACCTCAGAAGCTCCCGAATTTCGTTGCCGAATACGGTCACAACGATGTCATCTATGAATTCACAAAGCTCTATGAGCTCGAGGGTACTGGCAGAGGTGACAGCGACATCTGGAAATGGATCGCTGTCGGTGCAGGTGCTATCGTACTGGCAGGCGCAGTGGTGCTTATTGTCGTTCACCGCAGAAAAGCTATGATACCTAAACCTGTCAAGGGCGGAAGAACGGGAAGCGTTACAAAGCCTGACCAGAAGAAAAAGAAAGGATGATACCCATGAATAAAGCTCTTATCCGCCGTATGTTCTCCGGTCTTTTTGCTGTATCCCTGTCAGTATCTGCGCTCACTCTTACCGCTTACGCTGACGAGGTTACTCCTCTTACTCCGGAGGATCAGGAGGTAACAACCTTCGACGACGGTATTCTCACATATACTATTATTGACGATTCAAAATTTGTAGAGATCACAGGCTGCGAGGCTACTGCTACTCATGTAAATATTATGCCTAAGATCGACGGATACACTGTTACTGCCATCGCTGAAGGCGCATTCGCAGGCTGTTCCGCAATGCAGAGCATCACCATCCCCAAGAATTCAGAGATAACCTCTATCGGAAACTATGCCTTTGCAGATTGTTCATCCCTGAAGAGCGTGGATATTCCCGATACTATAACCGAAATTCCGGCAGGAGCTTTTGCATACTGCACATCTCTTGAAACAGTAACTCTCAGCGATAATATCACATACATAGGAAACGAAGCGTTCCGTGAATGTTCCTCACTCACTGAAATAAAGCTTCCCGATTCTCTGGAAGCTACAGGCGGATATGTTTTCTATATGTGTTCATCACTTGAAAATATCACATTCCCTGAAAACCTTGTTTCAATGGATGCTTACTCCTTTACAGGCTGTGTAAAGCTTAATGGTCTGACCATTCCTGCAGCTCTTGAAGACCTCGGTGACGCTCCATTTCTCGGCTGTATGGCTCTTACTGATATAACCGTGGATGAAGCTAATATTTCCTACACCGTAAAGGACGGTATCCTTTTCAGCAAGGATGAAACTGTTCTCTACTTCTATCCGCCCTCAAGAACGGATAATTCCTACACTGTGCCGGAAAATGTTATTGATATTTACGACGGTGCATTTTTCCAGTGCCAGAATCTGGAGGCTGTAATTCTTCCGAATGGTCTGCTTACCATTGGCGGAGGCGCATTTGATTTCTGCTCCTCCCTCAAATCTGTGACAATTCCCGAAAGCGTTGTGAATATTATGAGTACTGCTTTCGCTGACTGCACCTCCCTTGAAAGTGTTACCTTTGCAGGCGCAGACAATGAGACAGAAGGCGAAGGCGCAGAGCTTGCAATCGGCGATCACGCATTTTACGCATGTGAAAGCCTGCCGGAGGTAGTCCTTCCCAAGCGTGTTTCCTATATCGGTGAATATGCATTCGGCGTGACTGATATAACAGACGCTTCCGGAAACCCTATCCCCTCTTCCGTCGATGGCTTCATGCTCAAGGGCTTTGAGGCTGCGGAAAAATACGCAAGAGACTGCGAACTGAATGTGGGCTTCAGCCCAAGACATTTCCCATGGAAAAAGGTAGTATTCTGGACTGTTGCTGCTGCGGTGCTTATTGTGATAGTATTCTTTGCTGCAAAGATAGTTAAGAAGAATATGATGACTCCTGAGGAAAAGGAGGCTCTCCGTCAGGCTAAGGAGGAAGCAAGAAAGGCTGCTGAAGCCGAAGCTAAAGAAGATGCTGATGACGGCTACAAGAGCATTCTCGGTGATGATGAGAGCGAACATGAAGAAACCGACGAGGAGCGTGAGGCAAGAGAAGCTGCTGAAATGAACCGCTTCCGCAGTGCTGCTCCATCAGTTCTTCACCACAGAGGTCATTCTCACGGAGATAATTCTGATAACGTGTAATGGTTATCTATAACTGTTGAGATATAAATTACAATTTACCAGAGCATATGAAATAGAACCGAAAAAGGGACAGATGCTGTGATTGCATCTGTCCCTTCTTTTATTTTCCCTGTTCCGCACGTTCCAGCCATGCAAAGGCAAGATCAAGTGCTTCAAAAAGACTGTTACGCTCGGAGGTCTTTATAATAGCCTCCAAAGGATTCAGCTTCTCATCCGTGGAGATCTGGTAAAGCTTTACCTTATCTGCCACTTCAAGAGCGTTCTGTGATGTCTTGTGGGTAATGTCAAGCTGCACTACATATGGGTCTGACATATATCCGTAGTAAATGCGGTTTCCGCTGCGAACCAGCGGATAGCCCTTGTACATTAAATATTCCTGCTGCATAATGACCATCCTTTCTGCGTTTATGTCGAAGCTTAGGGCGTTCCATCAGCTCCATGTCATGACAAAATCTTCGTCTGTTTCAAAAAGCTCCATATTTTTTCTGAATACGTCTATAAATGACGCACGGCACTTAAAGCATGATTCTCCGTTTATGGTAATAAGACAGTTGAATGCGTCCTGACGATAGAAGCAGATCTCCTGTTCCTTGCTGCCGCTTTTTGTACGGAAGTACAGAGTCGCCTGCGGCTCGCCTACAGGCTCTTCATCAAGGGCAACACCCTCTGCCGTTGTTTTCAGCAGGAATGTGTAAAACTTACGGAAACGCTCTGTATCAATAGTTTCACCATTAAGCTTCACCTCTGCGCTTTCAGCGTCGCTGCCGGTTATCTCAAACTTCATCTCCGGAAGCTCCGGTGCGGAAAGTGTAAGCTCCTCAATATCCCATACATATGTTGCAATAACAAGGCTTGAAGCTAAGTCTGTAGGCCCAGCTGTTGCCCAGAGACACTTCTCCTCCTTCATTGCATACACTGCGTCAACGCCATCAAGCATTACCGGATAATATGCGGTATTGCCTCCTGTTGTCTCGTCGTTCTCAGTGTATCTGTCGCCTATGAGGAGGGTATACACATTGCCGTCATCACAGTCCATTACAGCCTTTCCGAAAGGCGTGTCCAGTCCGTACTGTGCAAGGTCTGCGCTTTCCGGATATATTTTCAGTATCTTTGAGGACGCCGCCCCGAAAATTCCTGTGATAATATCCGTTGAACGCTCAACGCTTATATACGCCGGAATAGGCTCTGTCATTTCGTGTGAAGCCGCCGTTCCGCCAAGACTGTCCTCATCATCTGCATAGTCCGCATAGGTAAGAACTATCCTGTCATCCATATCCTCACGTTCTATTGTGAGCGAATTTACAATGGGATATTCATCCTGTGCCGGTGCTTCAAGCATTACCAGAGACAAAAAGCTCTCTGCTGAGTTTGAATAATTTGCAATAAGAGATGTCTTTACAGCGTAAACTGTATCATCACCCTCTACTGCAAAGTAGTTATTCTCGCCGTCTGCAACTGATTTTCCTGCACGGAATTCAAATGTACTGCCGTCATCAAAGGTAAGTCTGCCCTTTGCAGCGTCATCTCCCAGACCGTACTTTTCCATATCCGTGCAGTCTTCAATAACGATTGATGAGGCTGTAAGTGTTGCTATATTATTGGCAAGAGTACTTGCAAGAGCGGTATTTGTGGGAAGCTCCTCATAGCCCTTTACCTTGAAAACTGCACTCTCACCTGTCTCTGCATTTGCGTCTGCTGTACGGATGATAGTATATTTTCCGGTGCTGTTTTCAACATCAACAGATGCTACATTGCTTACATCCTGTGCAGAGAGAATGAGGTCTGCCTGATTGACAGTCGTTGCAGCGGAGGACATTTCTGCCTCGCTGCTGCTTTCGTCTGCCGCCTGATTATTTGAAACGACTACAACTGCTGCGGCAAGTCCTGCAACAAGAACTCCTCCGCCTACCAGTCCCAGTATTTTCTTATTCATAGGAAATATCCTTTCTGTGATTCCTTATCGGCTTCTTCTGCGGATAGCTACGACTACGCCGCAGATAACAACAATGATCGGAATAACAAGCCATACTACCCACTTGATAACGTCGATCTGATCTGTTGTTATGTCAAGTGTTGACGCTGCAATAGACTTGGAGGCAATAACTGTGCCTGCTTCCTTGCCGCAGATGGTGTTCAGTGCGCTGATGACATACTGACCGTTGTTGTATGCTGCATCGGATACAATGAGGGTATCCAGCATTGACAATGAGGAAAGAACCAGCATATCGCTTTCCTTGATAGTACCGTCAACATTCACCTGATTCTGAACAACACATGCTGTTGTGTGAGCCTCCTTGACTGCCGCTTCATCCTCGGAGATTCCGGAATCTGTGAGGAGTACCTCGTATGAGCCCTCGGATGTCTGCCACAGCGGAACAACTACCTTGCCGTTGTTGAGATTCTCTTCAATAATAGGTCTGCCAAAGGGTGCTACGATTGGAAGTGACGCATTCTCAAGGCTTCCGCTGTAGTCGCCTGTAACAACACTTACGCTGGGTGCAACCATTGACTGTCCTCTGTTGTAGTATACGTCATAGGTATTCACTACCTGACTCTTATCATCTGTATCAGTGATAACGCTCTTTGAAATGCTGATGTTCCATTCCTTCAGGAATGCATCCAGATTAGGAGTGCTGCCCTGAGTATAGTCTGCGATATAGAGCATATGTCTGCCGTATTCGCCGCCGTTATACATGAAATCAGAGAGCTTCTGTACTGCGTCAACACTGAGGTCTGTTACAGGTGCAGGCAGTACCAGAATGTCATATTCCTCCGGACTAAGCTCTGCCGTAGCAATATCAATCTGTCTTTCAACATCATATCCATTGTCATCAAGAAGTGCGGAAAGTGCCTCCATTGCATAAGCATTGCCCTGTGTTGCGCTGAAAATATAATTCTCATTTGCAAGCTCAATAATACCAACGTTCATTACATTTGCGTCTGTAACGTTCATGATGGCATTTGTAAGCATCTGCTCGCCCTTGTAGCCTGTGATAATATCATTGAAGGTACAGTAGCCGTACATATAGTAGCTGTACATGTTGCTGTCGATGTCGAACATTTCAAGAAGACTGTAAACCTTTACTCTGTCGCCGGAGGAAACGATAACGCTTCCTGAACCAATATCTCCGCCGTACATTTCCTGATATTCTGCGAGAATATCAGGATCTTTTGTGGTATCAAAGTATGTTACACTGATATGGTCGGAGTAGTCCTCGTACTTTGCAAGAGTCTCTGAAACCATCATCTCTGTTGTTCCCAGAAGATCCTTGATAGTATCCTGTTCAACTGAAATTGCGATCTCTACATCCTGTTCGAGATTCTTTACATAGTCGATAGTCTCCTCGGAAACCGCATATACCTTGTCCGATGTAAGGTCAAGGCGCACATCCGCAAGCATGCTCACCAGAACATTTACAAGAACTACCACTACAATAACAATAGCTGTAACTGCTGTGGCGATAGAGCCGTATTTCAGCTTCTTGCGCATTTTCAGCTTCTTGTTCTGCTTTTCATTCATGATCTCTTCTGTTACAAAATCATTCTTATTCTTCATGCTATCCCTCCTTATCTCCAGCGGCGTGTTTCAAGCACACGGATCGTCAGGAAGTTGAACACTGCCGCAAAGCTTACATAGAACAGTACGCTTGAAAGGTCAAACAATCCGCATGTAAAATCATAGAATTTATTATAGAAGGAAACAGCATTCATAGCTGTTGCAGCTGCGCTTACTACCGGCTGGAATATCTCCGGTACGCTTGCACCCTCAATAAAGCCTGCAAGAGTCTGGATAATGCACATTACAAACAGCAGCAGAAGACTGATGATGTATGCAATAAACTGATTCTCTGTCAAAGAGGAGATAAGTACGCCTACAGAGATAAATGCTGCGCCCAGCAGGAACAGTGCGATGAAGTTTGCGACAACTATTCCCCATGTAACTGCGCCGAAAAAGCTGAGTATCAGGGCATATACAAAGATAATTGCGATACCTATGGTATACATTGCAAGAGCTGCGAAATACTTGCCGAGAACGATTCCGCCAAGAGATACGGGAGCTGTGAGAAGTCCCTGATCAGTCTTGTTCATCTTCTCTTCACTGAAGCTTCTCATTGTAAGCACCGGTATAAGCAGGAATCCTGCCCAGAAAAGCATTGAGAAAAAGCTTGCCATATCTGCAATGCCGTATGACAGTGTAAAAATATAAAAGCATACACCTGCAAAAAGATAATAGATAGTAAGATATACATATGCAATGGGAGATGAAAAGAATGCTCCCATTTCACGTCTGAAAATAGCACCCATTATTCATTTTCCTCCTCATTTTTTTCATTTTCCGCCTGTGCAGCAGCCTTTGCCGCAGCTTCCTCAGCCGCTTCCTCCGCAGCCTCTCTTGCCGCACGCTGATCCTCGGCTGTTACAAGATTTATTCTCGGTACAGGCTTCTTCTTTGTGTCCGGAAGATCCTCACCCATTGTTATCTTCATGAAGATGTCCTCCAGAGTCATTTCATCCGGAGCCATCTTATAGATAGACCAGCCATGCTCCTTACACATTTCATTGAGCATTACTCTTATATCTGCGCCGTCCTCCATAACTATCTCGTAGTCATAAAGTCCGCCTTCACGCTCCATATCAGCACGAACGCTCTTTACTCCGGTGATAAGGCGTATTGCACCAAGAACCTCGTCACGAACGCCGTCCAGACGAACTATCATGCGGTTTGTGCTTGTAACGCTCTTTGTGAGGTTTTCCATAGTGTCATCTGCCGCCATCTTACCCTTGTTTATGATAATAACTCTGTCGCAGACTGCCTGAATCTCGGACAGAATATGTGAGGACAGAATAAGAGTATGACGCTTGCCCAGCTTCTTGATAAGATTTCTTATCTCGATGATCTGCTTCGGATCGAGACCTACTGTCGGCTCGTCCAGAATGATAATGGGCGGATTGCCGATAAGAGCCTGCGCCATACCTACTCGCTGACGGTAGCCCTTTGAAAGTCTGCGGATGATTCTGTGGGAAACATCGCTTATCTTACAGAGATTGCATATCTCCGCAAGATGTGACTTTCTGGGAAGCTTGCATTTCTTCAGGTCGTATACAAAGTTCAGGTATCCCATTACTGTCATATCCTGATACAGCGGCGGCAGCTCCGGAAGATAGCCGATATTAGCCTTTGCCTTGATAGGATCTTCCAGAATGTCAATGCCGTTGATAAGAGCCTGACCTGAGGATGAGCTGATGTAGCCGGTGAGCATGTTCATGGTTGTGGATTTGCCTGCGCCATTCGGGCCAAGAAAGCCCAGAATCTCGCCGTCCTCAACAGTAAAGCTGATGTTGTCCACTGCCAGATGATCACCGTAATATTTTGTAAGGTTTTTTACCTCGATCATTGGTGTTCTCCTCCTTGAATATGCCGATGCACAAATTTACTGCAATTATAAAGCCTTATTGTGATAATACTGTGTTAGCGCACTGAAAGCTCAGGAGAGTCTTTCAATGCCTATGCGGATTCTGCGGAGAGTCTCCTCTTTGCCCAGAATTGCGCAAAGCTCTGTACCGCCGCCGGGTGTGCACTGTTTGCCGGAAACTGCTGTACGGAGAGGCCACAGCATCCAGCCGTTCTTGACTTCCAGTTCAGCAATAAGAGCAAACACCGCCTCGTGAATGCTGTCCGCTGTCCATGTCTCCAGATTCTCAAGAACAGGCAGAAGCTTCTGGAGTGCTTCAAGGGCAGTCTCCGGAGAAGTCTTCATCTTCTTGTGACGGTACATTTCAAGGTCGTATTCAGGCAGCTCGTCAATAAAGTCGATCTGCTCTGCAATATCGGTGAATATTTCAGTTCTCGGCTTCAGAACACGGCAGAGAAGTGCCATGTCAGCAATATCACGCTTCACAGCCTCCTTGATGTAGGGAACTGCGATTTCAGCGTACTGCTCCTCTGTGAGAGCCGCAACGTATTTTGCATTTATTGCCTTCAGCTTCATGCTGTCGAAAATTGCAGGAGACTTGCTGATGCCCTTGATGTTGAAGGCTTCGCAGAGTTCAGACAGAGAATATATCTCCTGTTCGCCTGTAGGTGCCCAGCCCAGGAGACAGATATAGTTGATAACTGCTTCCGGCAGGTAGCCCTTTGCCATAAGATCCTGAAATGATGCGTCACCGTTTCTCTTGGAAAGCTTATGCTGCTGATCCTTCATAACAGGTGCGCAGTGGATGTATACGGGAACATCCCAGCCGAATGCCTCGTAGAGAAGATTATATTTCGGCGCAGAAGACAGATATTCGTTACCTCTGATAACGTGTGTGATACCCATTACATGGTCATCAACGACGTTTGCAAAGTTATAGGTAGGCATACCATCCGTCTTGATGAGAACCTGATCGTCCAGAGTTGCATTTTCAACAGAAATATCACCATAAATTTCGTCATGGAATGTAGTTGTTCCGTCAAGGGGCATTTTCTGGCGGATAACGTAGGGAACGCCTGCGTCCAGCTTCGCCTGAACCTCTTCCGGTGAAAGGTCTCGGCAGTGACGGTCGTACATGGGATCAAGGTGCGCTTCTTCCTGAGCCTTTCTCACCTCGTCAAGTCTGCACTTATCGCAGAAGCAGTAGTAAGCATGTCCTTTCTTCACAAGCTCCTCTGCGTAGGACTTGAACATACCCATTCTTTCCGACTGAACATATGGCCCTACAGGACCGCCGATGTCAGGGCCTTCGTCCCAGTTAAGACCTGCAATGCGGAGTGTATTATAAATAACGTCAACTGCACCCTCTACATAACGCTCCTGATCGGTGTCCTCAATTCTGAGGATGAAATCGCCGCCGTCCTTCTTAGCGATAAGATATGCGTAAAGGGCGGTTCTCAGGTTGCCGATATGCATGTAGCCTGTAGGACTTGGTGCAAATCTGGTTCTGATTCTTTTTTCCATGGAAGATTCTTCCCTTTCTATATGGATTCCGCAAGTCTCCGTGCAGTCTCACAATCCTGTGCAATGGCTGTGCGGAGTGCGGTTATACTTTCAAATTTCTGTTCCGGACGAATGAAGCGGATAAGCTCTGATGTGCAGTCCTGTCCGTAGAGATCGCCCGAAAAGTCAAAGAGATATGTTTCCGCAAGAGGAATATTCTCCTCGGAAACTGTAGGCTTTACGCCTATATTGGTTATGCCGTTATATACGCCCTCAGGCGTATGAACACGGCTGAGATATACGCCCTTTCTCGGCACAAGCTGTCCCTTTTTAAAGGGCTGATTTATTGTGGGAAAGTCTATAGTCCTGCCGAGAGCCTTGCCGTGAAGAACCTCGCCTGTCACTGCGTAATACCGTCCTGAAAGCTCAGCCGCCTTTTCCGGCTCGCCCGCTTTCAGATGCTCTCGTATTCTGGTTGAGGAGACCTCCTGTCCGCCCTGCATTACAGCGTCCACGAGAACTGCTTCAAAGCCCATTTCCATGCCGAATTTTTTCAGGTCGTCAAAGCACCAGCCTGCCTTTCTGCCGAAACGGAAATCACTTCCGCAGAAAACCTTTTCCGCACGGAGCGTACCTGCAAGCACCTCACGGCAGAATGTTTCGCCGTCCATTTCCTGAATATCTGCAAAATCCGGTGAGTATACAGCCTCTATGCCCATACTCTCCAGAAGCCTCAGCTTCTGACTGTCGGTGCAGAGAAATTCAAATGGCTTGCCGTGCTTTCTTGGAAAGCTTTCCGTGCTGAAGGTAAATACCGCCGGAATAAGTCCGTCCCTTCTGCATTTTACCGCAGAATCAAGAATGCTTCTGTGTCCGAGATGCACTCCGTCAAAAAGACCAAGTGCTGCGGCACTTCTGCCGGAAAGAGGCTTTGTAACAGTTATCATTGGGGTATCCTTACCTTTCCTCGAAATTCTTGTGACATCTCAGCTCGCAGGCTTTGAAGTCGGCTCTCGCCGTGCCGATAAATGCGCCCTCATTGCTGTAGACCGTATAAAGCTCCTGTCCGTCCTTTATATTGTGAATGCGCTTTAAATCAAGCTTCACGCCGTTCCGGTACATTCTGGACTGGACTTCATTAAGGCGAAGCTTAGGATAGCCCTCAAACAGACGTTCGGTAGGAATAATCAGCGATTCAAGAGTGCCGTTTTCTGCGGCAGCCTTTACCTCGTCAAAGGTGTAGCACTCACTGAGACAGAAGCCCGAAGCCTTTGTTCTGCAAAGAGCTGTCATAACTGCGCCGCCGCCGAGAGCCTGTCCCATATCAGAAAGGAGTGTTCTTATATAAGTTCCCTTGCCGCATGAAACGGTCATTTCAGCCTCCTGCTTTTCCTCGTCAAAGGAGTGAAGCTCCAAGCCGTAAACCTCAACATTACGAACAGGACGCTCCGCTTCAATGCCCTGTCTTGCAAGCTCATAAAGACGCTTTCCGCCTACTGATACTGCGGAGTACATAGGCGGAAGCTGTTCGATTTTTCCCACGAACTGCGGAATAACACTTCTTAAAGCGTCCTCGGTAACATGCATGTCCGGATATTCTGTGAATTCCTTGCCCCATATGTCAAGGGTATCGGATGAAAGACCAAACCTCACCCTTGCACGGTAGGTCTTGTCCTGATCCGGCATTATATCGCATGCCTTTGCCGCCGTTCCCACAAGCACAGGCAGAACGCCTGTTGCCATAGGATCAAGAGTTCCGGTGTGTCCGAGTCTCTTTATACGGAGGATTCCCCGAAGCTTTCCTATAACGTCAAAGGAGGTGAATTCCTCCGGCTTATTCATACAAAGGATACCGTTCACGCCTGCTCAAATCCTTTCAGTACAGCGTCTATGATAAGCTGCTTTGTTTCCTGAGGAGATGCGTATATGCTGCATCCTGCGGCTCTCTTATGACCGCCGCCGCCGAAGCTCTGGCATATCAGGGAAACATTCATATCCCCTGCGCTGCGCAGTGATATTCTGCATTCGCCGCCCTCACGCTCCTTGATAACTGCACCAACCTCTGCTCCCTCGACCTGTAAGGGAAAGCCTGCAAGACCTTCAAAGTCGGATTCAGCTATGCCGTACTTCTCCATAAGCTCCTTTGTTATGGTTATAACGGTAAATCTGCCGTCAGCAAAGCTTTCTATCTGCTCCGCAAGAAGTCCCTCAAGGCGAAGTCTGCCTATGCTCTTGATGGTGAACATTCTTCTGTTGATGTCAGCATAGGGAATGTCGGGGTACATTGTCATTATCTCGGATACTATCTCAAAGGTACGTGCCTTTGCGTTGTCATGCATGAAACAGCCTGTATCCGTTGCAATTCCTGTATAAAGGCACATTGCAATTTCTCTTGTGAATGGAATTCCCATTTCACGGATGACCTCATATGCTACCTGACACGCAGCGGCGGCATTGCCGTCGAGACAAAGCTCCTTTGCGTAGCCTGTATTGGATATATGATGGTCTATGCAGAGATCCACTCTGCCCTCATATTCTGTGAGATTCTCACCGAAAAGCTGTTCATCCGCTATATCCGCTGAAATTATCATCTCCGGATGGAATTCCTCCAGAGTTTCTACCTCCGGCATAAGGAAATGGAACTTCTCCGGTATCTCGTCACTGCAAAGCACTCTTGCCTTTCTGCCCATACTTCTCAGAGCATACATAAGGGCAAAGCCTGAGCCTGTGCAGTCGCCGTCAGGTCTTCTGTGAATGAGAATATGCGCACTCTCACACTCCAGAAGACGCTGTGCGGTTTCCTTTACTGTAAGCTCTCTCATGCGTCCTGCTCCTCTTCTTCGGAAACTTCCTCAACAGAGGGCTGTACATTGTGGAGCATTTCGTTGATCTTAGCACTGTGTGCAATGGAATCATCCGCTATAAAGTGGAATGTGGGTACTTTACGCATCTTTATTCTGCGAAATACCTCTCGCTTTATATAGCCCTGTGCGCTTACAAGACCTTTCGCAGATTCTATTGCCTTATCCTGTCCGCTGAGACTTGATACGAAAACCTTGCAGTTGGAAAGGTCACGGGATAACTCAATGCGCACTATGCTCAGAAGCGGATCAATTCTCGGATCTTTAAGCTCTCTCATTATAGCCGTCAGCTCACGGAATAAGTCCTCCTCTGTACGGCTTATATTAAAACTTGCCATCAGTCTCTGTATTCCTCCATAATAAACGCTTCAAAAATATCGCCTTCCTTGAAGTCACGGAACTTTTCGAGAGTGATACCGCACTCGTAGCTTTCTGTAACTTCCTTTACGTCCTCCTTGAAACGCTTCAGGCTTGACATCTTATCCTCGGCAATTACAACGCCGTCACGTACAACACGGATCTGGCACTGTCTTGTAACCTTGCCGTTCAGAATATATGCACCTGCTACTGCGCCTACGTTGGAGATCTTGTATACCTGACGAACTTCGATACGTCCCATAACAACTTCACGGAACTTAGGATCAAGCATACCCTTCATAGCTGTCTCTACATCTTCAATAGCGTCGTAGATTACACGGTAGGTTCTGATCTCTACCTTGTCACGGTTAGCTGTTTCCTCTGCAATAAGGTCGGGACGAACATTGAAGCCAATGATGATAGCGTTTGACGCACTTGCAAGCATAACGTCGCTTTCCTTGATGCCGCCTACGCCGCCGTGGATAACTCTTACACGTACTTCATCATTTGTAAGCTTTTCAAGGGACTGCTTTACAGCTTCAACTGAACCCTGTACGTCAGCCTTTACTACGATAGCAAGCTCCTTCATTTCGCCCTCTGCGATCTGGCTGAACAGGTTGTCAAGAGTTACCTTCTGGTATTCGTTGAACTTAGCCTGCTTAGCTTCATGCTTTCTCTGCTCAACGAGAGTTCTTGCAAGACGTTCATCCTCAACTGCGTTGAAAGTATCGCCTGCCTCCGGAACTTCTGCCATACCTGTAATTTCAACCGGTACGGACGGACCTGCTGTATCTACGATCTGGCCCTTGTCGTTGGTCATGGTTCTTACTCTGCCCACTGCTGTACCTGCAATGATAACATCGCCTGTATGGAGAGTACCGTTCTGCACCAGAACTGTTGCAATAGGGCCTCTGCCCTTGTCGAGTCTTGCTTCTACTACAGTACCCTTTGCACGTCTTGCGGAGTTAGCCTTCAGCTCCTGCATTTCTGCAACGAGGAGAACGTTCTCCAGAAGGTCGTCGATACCCTGACCTGTCTTTGCGGATACCGGTACGCAGATAACGTCGCCGCCCCAGTCTTCACATACCATCTCATACTTAGTAAGCTCTTCCTTAACTCTGTCAGGATTTGCAGTTTCCTTATCCATCTTATTGATAGCAACGATTACAGATACGCCTGCTGCCTTTGCGTGGCTGATAGACTCTATAGTCTGAGGCATGATGCCGTCATCAGCGGCTACTACAAGGATAGCAATATCAGTTATGTTTGCACCTCTTGCTCTCATTGCAGTAAATGCTTCATGTCCCGGTGTGTCAAGGAATGTTATCTGCTTGCCCTCATAATTTACCTGATAAGCACCGATATGCTGTGTGATACCGCCGGCTTCTCCTGCTGTTACATGGGCATGACGTATGCAGTCAAGGATGGATGTCTTACCGTGGTCAACGTGTCCCATTACGCAGACAACAGGACACCTTTCCTCTGTATCCTCGCTCTCGTCAACCTCCTCAATAAGTCTTTCCTCAATAGTTACGATAACTTCCTTTTCAACCTTTGCGCCCAGCTCTTCTGCAACCAGTGACGCTGTATCAAAGTCGATCTCCTCATTGATGGAAGCCATAACGCCCAGCATCATCAGCTTCTTGATAACCTCTGTAGCTGTAACCTTGAGTCTTGCTGCAAGCTCGCTTACCACGATAGTATCCGGAATGAGAACCTTCAGCTGCTGCTTTCTTGCTCTCTCAAGCTCAAGACGTCTGAGCTTATCCTGCTCTGTCTCCTTCTTGCTGGAGTACTTCTGCTTGTTTCTCTGTGCAGACTTCTGGTTTATCTTCTGCTTCTTTGAGGAATAGTTATCCTTGCCGTACTTGCCGGAAGATGCCATTTGCTCATAACGCTGATTGTACTTGTCAAGGTCTACATAAGAACCTCTTGTATCAACAGTGCGTCTCTTTTCCACTGTAGAGCTGCCGCCTGTGGACATTTCAACCTCAACATGAAGTCTTTCGCCATGCTTCTGTGCTGCCTTCGGCTGCTTCTTCTTATCATTCTTACGTTCCTGCTGCTTTTCAGGTGCAGCTGCCTTTTTCTGTACTGCCGGCTTTTCAGTCTTCACTTCTGCATTCACTTCCGTCTTAATTTCAGGCTTTGTTTCAGCCTTCTTTTCATTTTTCTTTGTCTTATTTACAGCTTTTGTATCTGCGGTTTCCGTTTTCTTATCTGTCTTCTTCATAGGCTTCTTCTTTTCCGGTTTTTTTTCTACGGGCTTCTCCTTTTTTTCAAATGCGCTTCTGGGCAGGCTTCGTGTTGCGAAATATTCATCAAAACTGCCTACCTGCTGCTCCTGAGTGAAATGCTCCAGAGCTGCGTTTACTTCATCCTCAGTAAGACCGGTGCTTGATTTCTTAGGCTTTTCCGGACTGAGTTTTTCGTAAAAGGCAATAAGCTCACTTGCCTCCATTCGCAGATCCTTTGCAACATCACTGAGTTTTCTCTTTTTAGTCATAGGCGAACCTCCTGTTCATGTCAGGGACTATCTTAATGACAGTCCAACAGCTCAATATATCTTTCTATATTAAGTGCCTTTACTGCACCTGTACGGATATTCACTGGGAAAGCTCTCTGAGTTTTGCGGCGAAGCCCTCATCGCACACAGCAAGCACACCTGCTCTGCGTCCGACAGCTGCCGCTATATCGTCCATGGTAAATCCTGTTTCCTGCACAAATATTCCTGCCTGATCAGAATGAAACAGAACCTCTTTCTTTGTTTTGGGAGATATGTCGCACGTAAGGAAAATACCCTTTACACGTCCGCCCTTTATCTCCTCCTTTGCAGGATCGAATCCCATTACAAGCTTTCCTGCCTTACGGCATATTGTCAAAAGGCTTATCCATTTCTCGCTGCAATGCATTTTTAAGCTCCTCATACACCTCTGCGTCAACCTTGCAGGAAAACGCACGTTCAAGCTTTCTTCCCTTCTGTGCCAGCATGAAGCATTCCATACTCTTACATAAGTATGCGCCTCTGCCGGACTTCTTGCCGGTAAAATCAAGACAAAGCTCATCCTCCGGCGTTTTAACGGCACGTATAAGGCTGCGCTTTTCCTTCATTTCTCCGCAGCCTATGCACATACGCATGGGTATCTTTTTTACTTTCATAGCTTATTCCTCTGAGGAAGACTCTGTGTCCAGAATGTCAAGTTCTTCTGCCGCTTCCTGCATAGCTATGCTTTCTGCTGCATCAAGCTCCAGTATATCATCATACTTATCCGGCTCTGCAAACTCTTCTGCTCCGCCGGCAGACTCAATCTCCTTTGTAACCTCTGCCGGTACGATCTCCACCTCCGGCTTGATGTCGATCTTAAAACCTGTAAGCTTCGCTGCAAGCTTTGCATTCTGTCCACGGTTGCCGATCGCAAGTGAAAGCTGGTTGTTGGGAACTACTATGCTGCATGTACGATCCTTTTCTTCATTTGTAAGAATATCAACACGGAGAACTGCTGCCGGTGCAAGCGCACGAGCAATGAATTCCTCCGGCTTTTCGCTGTAGGGAATTATGTCAATTTTCTCGCCGCCAAGCTCGTTTACAATAGCAGAGATTCTTGAACGCTTCGGGCCGATACATGCGCCGATAGCATCTACATTCGGATCGTTTGACCATACAGCGATCTTTGTTCTTGAGCCGGCTTCTCTGGAAATTGCCTTTATCTCAACAATTCCCTGATAGATTTCCGGTACTGTCATCTCAAAAAGTCTCTTTACAAGCTCCTTGCGAACTCGTGAAATCTTGATAACAGGCTTCTTCTGCTTGTTTGCAATTGCTGTGATGTAAACCTTTATCATCTGACCTTCCTTGAGCTGTTCGCCGGGAATCTGCTCCTTGCGGAAGAGATATATCTCTGTATTATCATAAATAAGTGTAGCCGTACCGCCCGGCTCTACCTGTGATACCTGACATGTAATGCACTCGAATTCCTTGTCCTCGAACTTTTCAAGGATACGTGCACGGCTTATGTCACGAAGATCGCCCTTGATGGACTGCTTTGCAGAAAGTGCTGCTGCTCTGCCGAACTTGTCGATATTCAGTCTCTTCTGGATAGTTCCGCCTACATAAGCCTTGGGATCAAATATTCTTGCTACGTGAATATTGATCTCGTTTTCGTCGATAGGCTCATCGTCTACTACTGTCTGTCTGATGTACATTTCAAACTTCTGTGTTGCAGGATCAATTTCAATTGTGATATTGTCCTCGCAGTCAGGGTAAGCCTTTCTTGCTGCCTTGAGCATTGCTGACTTTACCTTTTCAACCAGTGTGTCCACATCTACGCTGTTTTCTGTTCCCAGCGCATCCAGTGCCTCAAAAAAATTTTTGTCCATGTCCTTTCATTCCTCCGTTTATTTATTTTAAAAATCAATTTCTGCATACAGCTTTACATATGCAAGCTCTGCAATGTTAAGCTCTGCGGTTTTTTCTTCATCCACAGCAACAGTTATCTTCTCACCGTCAAATGCTGTAAGCTCGCCTATCCAGTCTCTTTCGCCGCCGATCGGACGAATAGCATGTGCCTGTACAGTTTCACCTATGCAGCTCTCAAAATGCCATTTCTGACATAATGTTCTCTCAAGTCCTGCCGAACCTACCTCAAGAATGTAATTCTGGGAAATAGGATCTTTTTCATCCAGTATGTCGCTTACCGGTCTTGTCATCTTCTCGCAGTCATCAATGGTAATACCGTCCTCGTGGTCTATGAATACCCTCAGATACCAGTATGCGCCTTCCTTCTCAAAGCTTACGTCCCATATATCGTACCCAAGCTCCTCCGCTATGGGCAGTACAAGGTCATACACAAGCTTTTCCGTGCCGCCGAATTTTTTGATTTTCATTCCATTGCCGTCCTTTCAGGTGTATACATAAGCAAAAGACCGGTGGTCGCCGGTCTTTTGCTAATTGATATGCATATATTATAGCACACTTCTTTTTAAAAATCAAGGGGTTTTCGGAAGTTTTTTATTCTGCTATAGCTGTTTCTGATGTAACCTAATCATTTATCAGGTTAATTATCCATTCAACCCATCCCCGTATAGTGGATGCTCGTCTTTTATATGTAGCATCACTTACCACATTATAGACATTGGATAATTTCATCCGATTTACAATTTCTTCTTTTGAAGGCATAACACCTGTTTCAAAATGCTCGCTTAAAACATCTGCAAAAAGCTTATGTTGAAGTATCAGATAACAAAAGTCCAATTGTCTCTGTTTATAGCACTTCTGCAAAATTTCTTGACCCTGCAAAGTTAGCTGATATAAGATATCATCATTATCTTTTTTCTTTTCTACAAGACCCAGATATCGGGCAGCATTGGTATAATAATCGGTTTGTCTTTCATCAAAATCATATTTTATTGTAATTTCCGATTTGGTCATATTATGTTGATTAAGCAGCTCGCATAAATTAACCACTCGTTCGAATGAATCAGCTTGAGGAAAGGGTATATCATCGGGTTCTGAAATAATCGCAGTGGATTTAAGGATTCTTTCCACATCCTCTGTGGTTATTAAAGTATCCTCTTCAATAGTGTAATTTCGCTGCTTAACAAGCATCAGCGAATTGTAATCCATTGGATTTTCAAATTTATACTGATACAATCGGTAAATGCCATTTGAATAAACAAGAAAAACAGGTTTTATTTCCTTTGTAACTTTTTCACACCATGTTCTGAATGGATAATACAACTGCCGCACCAAAAAATCATCCGATAGATCTCTTTTTGCTTCGATAAGCGATAAATATTTAACTCCCTCATATGCAGCATCGATCTCAATCTGAGAGTTCACAACATTTACCTGCCTGTGATTTTTACTGCTTGTATCTAAAATATCAAAATCAAACATTCCGGAACTCATTCTGCCTGAAACAGTAGGAACAAGCTGTTCATCCTCAATAAAGTCCTCAATTATTCCTGTAGCAAAAGCACAATTAAGCGCAACAGCTTCACTTGTAATGTTACTATAATCCAGACTTTGGATATACGAAGGAATTGAAACTTTTGTCACACCGACATCAGAAGATTCAAACTTATGATATGCTTTAAAATGCGAGATTATATAATCTCCTCTTGTAACGGGCAGTATGGAGAGATTATTCTTTTTAAACAGCTCCGGCAAATTAACAGTATGATCAAATTTCGTCATAAGTCGTGGTTCTCTGCATTCTTTAATCTGTTTGGCTGAAATTTTAAAGCTGCCATTTTCTTCAACCTGAGTCACTATATTATATTTTTCAAACAATTCTTCCCATGCTTTATCATTAAGAGTAATATATTCACTCATAATTTCTCACCACAACCTCACTAACATCGCCACGTCTGCTGCCAACAGAATTAATAGATCTTTTCGCCTGAACTACAGTAATATTATAAGCAGCATATTGCTCATGAATAAACTCTGTATAGGAATTAGAGAGCATGAAGTTAATACCCCGTTCAGTTAATTCATCACAGCTTTCACGCAATCTGATCTGATCGTCTCTTGTAAAGCCTCCTTTTGAATATCCAGTAAAATTTGAAGTTGCTGAAACTGGATCATAGGGAGGATCAAGATACACAAATGCTCCTTTAGGCAGTTTTTTTAATACCTCAGCATAATCCGTTGCAGTGAAATGAATTTCCGCAGTATTAAAATAAGAACTGACAGCACGAAGAACAGGAGCATTTACAATATTTGGGTTTTTATAGCTGCCAAAAGGACTATTAAATTCTCCTGAATTATTTACTCGATAAAGACCGTTATAACAAGTTTTATTCAGATAGATAAACCTTGCAGCCTTTTCAATTGCTGTCAAAGAAGAATATTTCTCTCGATCCCTGTCCAAATCTCTTATGGTATAAAAAAATTCCGATTCATTTTTATACTCAGACAAAACAGATATAAGTTCTTCTACATTATCCTTAATGACAGAATACACCAATATCAACTCACTATTTATATCGTTCACATATGCAGTCTTTGGCTGTAAATCAAACAATAATGCACCGCCACCAATAAAAGGTTCACAATATGCAGTCATCTTTTTAGGCATTAAAGGTGTCAACTCATTTAAAAGCTGTCTCTTACCTCCTACCCACTTTAAAACAGGAGCTACCAGCTTGTTTTTTCTCATCATATCACCATCCTTGAATCATCGCATATAAACAGTCCTATTTCGACACTATTATATCATCTGCGCTTCAAAAAGTCAACCTCCATCCTAATAAAAAACCCCGGGCCCGTAGGACACCGGAGTATGATCAGTATATTTTATGCTGAAATCACAGCTGAAATTCTATAATTATTATAGCACACTTCTTTTTAAAAATCAAGGGGTTTTCGTAAAAAAATACGGTTTACCCAACATATTCTCTTATTCTGAGGTAAATACCCAGCTTATCCGCAAGAGCCTTAGCCGCCTGTATCTCCTCATCAGGGATAACGTCCACGACAGTAAACATCACCTTTCCTGCATATTCCTTGCAGTCAGATGCAAATTTCTGCATTGCGCTGAAGCTTTCCTTGCCGAACTTAGGTCTTGTAACACGGAGATATTCCTCCTCTGTTCCTGCGTTTAGACTTACGGAAACAGTATCAATTCTGTTTTTCAGCAAATGCGCCGTGGGCTTTTTATTGATAAGGTCGGAAAGACCATTTGTGTTGAGTCTTGTGGGAATATCGGGATAATTTTCCTTTATGAAATCAGCCGTACCGCACAGCAGCTCCAGAGCCTCTGTCGGCTCACCATAGCCGCAGAACACAATCTCTGTGAAATTCTCAGGCTTTGCATTCTTTATTGCCTCGGTCATCTCCTGCAAGGAAGGCTCATGCTCAAGCCACAGCGGATCTGAACCATATGCACCATCTGCATTGTTTCTGATACAGAATGTACATGCACATGGACAGCGATTCGTCAGATTAAGATAAAGCTTATCCTCTACCGGATAGGCAAGAGTCATTGATTTTTTCATAAGAGACACTCCTTCTTCTTACAGCGGCTTGCTGTAGAACTGATACCAGCTGCCGTAGTCTGCAAAATGCTCATCAAGTGTAGTCTTGTTGGTATAGCCCGGATCGTGGATCAGGAAATCCGCTTTTGTAAGGCTGTCAGGACTATTCTTTGTGCAGCCTGTTACCAGTACATAATGCATTCCGCCGTAGGCATTTGTTGCACCGACAACAACAGGACCAGTCTGAAGACGGTTATAAAGATCCTGAAGATTTGTGCTTTCGCCTCTGCCGGCAATTGATACTACCTCATAGCCAAGGTTATATACACTTGCCCAAAGAAGTGAATTATTGCTGTAGGTAAGATACTGCTTACACATTACATCAGGAGTTATCTCTGTTTCTGTGTAGTAAGAGTGCATCATAGCCATGCAGCTTGTGAGACAGCCTACCTTAGCAATAGTCTTTGTACCGATATAAACGCTTCCCCATCTTTCGTCTGCCTGTGCATAGTAAGGCACATCATAGGAGATGCCGCTTTTCTCTTCTTCCGGAATTTCCGGTTCTTCCGTTTCTTCCATTGAAACAAGTGCGCCGAACTGGTCAAATTCACATGCCGCACCGTCAATGACTGCACTGCCGGTAAGCTTTCCCTCCTGCGGATCAACATAGTATGTCTTGCTCATGTATGACACCCAGCCGAACTGTATCTGTCCGTTAAGCGGATTATAATAGTAACGTGTTCCGCCTGCAAGCTGCCAGCCTGTTCTCAGTGTTCCGTCTGATGTAAAAATATATGTGTAGCCATCAGGAAGAACGGTACTTCCGCTTGCAAAGCTGCCGTCCTTGTAATAATATGAGAATGTCTCACCGCCGTCTCTTGTATACCAGCCCTCTTCGCTTACGTTACTTTCGGATACACTGTAAACCTCTGTATATGAACCATTCTCTCCTGCTTCAATAAATGTCACCTGATTTTCTGCGCTTACTCCTGCTGTCATTGTTCCTGCTATCACTGCACAGCTAAGAAATGCTGCACAGAAGCGTGAAATGTGATTCACTGCGTACACGTCCTTTCATTTTGTTCCGAATTGTAATCAAATGCTTATTTTTAATTCCGGTATTGTCACCGTTTTGTCACCATCATCATTATACCACAGCACACCTGAAAGTCAAGGAATATCGCAGTATATTCAGAATTTTTTAGCATTTTTCAGAAAAAAAGGCACGCTATCCCATGATAGTGCGCCTTGATTTTGTGTAGGTTGTACAAATAACATTTATCCGCAGCAACTCAGGCGTGTATTGCCAGCCCGATAATTCACATCTATAAAACCATTACATCACTCAACAACCGGAGCCTTACCGCTTATGATACCGTACATATCCGGCCGTCTGTCACGGAAAAGTCCCCAGCTGAGTCTCGCGTCACGAAGCTCATCCAGATCAAATGAATCTATGATAACACCTGAATAATCCCTTGCAGCCTGCTGAATGATTTCACCTGTATTATCAGTAATAAATGAAGAACCGTAAAAAGTAAGCTTTGATTCCTGATTGCTGTTTTCGTCGCAGGGAATAACACTCTCCGTGCCGATACGGTTCGCTGCGACAACAGGAACGAGATTTGCAGCAGCATGGCCCTGCATACATCTCTGCCAATGGGGCATACTGTCCATCTCAAGGATAGGTTCAGAACCGATAGCTGTGGGATAGAGGAGTATCTCCGCACCCATAAGAGCCATTGCTCTTGCAGTTTCCGGAAACCACTGATCCCAGCAGATTCCTGCGCCTATGCAGCCAAAGCGTGTATTCCACACCTTAAAGCCTGTATCGCCGGGGGTGAAGTAGAACTTCTCCTGATAGAAGTGATCGTCCGGAATATGAGTTTTTCTGTATACTCCCAGAATTTCTCCGTCCGCATCAATCATGGCAAGGCTGTTGAAGGTGCTGTTTCCGGAGCGTTCATAGAAGCTTATGGGCAGAACTACGCCAAGCTCCTCGGCGATCTTGCGGAAATGCTGAACGGCAGTATTGTCTCTGAGAGGCTCGGCAAAATTATAGTAGCCGTACTGACGTTCCTGACAAAAATAAGGACGTTCAAAGAGTTCCGGCAGGAGTATGACATTCGCACCGTCCGAGGCTGCTTGTCTCACAAGACGTTCCGCTGTCTGGATATTGTCATATACTTCAGTTTCGCATGCCATCTGTACGGCAGCTACAGTTATATTTCTCATATGGGTTCTCCTTTACAATAAAATCATGGTGTTTATCTGGGAAATTGACAATTGTAAATTATCAATTGTCAATCATAGATTCCGGCACCTGCTGCGTAATACAATGAATATTGCCGCCGCCGATTATAATATCTCTCGCCGGAATCGGAACTATCTCTCTGTCGGGAAAGCATTCCCCTAAAACATCAAGAGCGTCCTTATCCCTTACATCACCGAACTGCGGCACAAGTACCGCCTTATTTGCAATGTAGAAATTCACATAAGACGCCGCAAGTCTCTCTCCTGCATCTCTGGTAGGCTCTCCGTCCATAAGGTCAAGTCCCTCGCACTCTTCTTCCGTCATGCACACAGGCTTTTCCGGTATGTACAGCAGCCTCACCCTGAGCTTACGTCCCTTTGCGTCCGTTTCATTCTGAAGCACATCAAGACAAGCCTTTGACATGGCGTACTGGGGATCGTTTTCATTATCCGTCCATGCAAGAACAACCTCTCCCGCCGCTGTAAATGCGCATATATTATCTACATGCTCGTTGGTTTCATCGTTATATATGCCCTTAGGCAGCCATATTACCTTTTCCGCACCGAGATACTGACAGAGCTTTTCTTCTATTTCGGCTTTTGTCATATGAGGATTTCTTCCGCCGCTTAAAAGGCAGCTTTCCGTTGTCATTACTGTACCCTCGCCGTCGCTGTGAATGCTTCCGCCCTCTAAAATAAAGTCACGGCAGTTGTAGCAGTCCTTATCAAGAATATCGCAGACCTTACGGGCGACATGGTTATCGTTATCCCACGGAAAATAGAGACCGTCGTGGAGACCGCCCCATGCGTTGAAGCCCCAGTCTATTCCACGGACTTCACCCTCTGCATTTTTCACGAATGTCGGGGCAGTATCTCTTGCCCATGCGTCATCGGTCGAGCATTCGATAACACGAACCTCCGGAGGAAGCATAGCACGGGCGGTTTCGTACTGTGCGGCTGATACCAGCATGGTAAGCTTTTCGCTGTGTGAGATAGCTTTGGCTATCCGGACGAAGGCTTTACGGGCAGCGTATGCGCCGTTCTGCCATGAGTCGTGGCGTTCCGGCCATATCATTATGCAGCCATAGTGCGGCGAGAACTCCGCAGGCATAGAGAAGCCGTCGGCTTTTGGTGTGGTAGATAATATTTTCATGAAAGACTCCTTTCAACAAAGTTTCAACGAAAAATAAAAGTTTTTCGGTCCAGCAGTTTTTCAAAAATGCTGGCGAGGTCCAGGGCGAGGAGCCCTGGTCGCCGTCCGCAGACGGCGAAACACTCCTTACTAAAATTCACGGTAGGCTTTTTCTAAGCGAAGCACACAAATTTCGCCATATAAAAATACATTCCCATAAAGTCAAGTCAAACTAAGAATGTCTGCTTTCAGTCCGATAAAAAGAAAGCAGGCGAAATTTGGGACTTAGCATGAGAAAACGGCGTGAAACGCCGGAGAATCATGCGGACGGTACGAGCCTTGTTTCCCAAGGATATTCGTTCAAGGATTCAAGTCAGTACCAGAAGTTTTATGCAAAGTCCGGATTCAGTGTGCGCAGGTTTAAGCATTTACTCTTAGATTTATAATACTCGTGCAGACCGCAAAAATTGGTCGCTTCGCTCCCTCTTTTGCTAAGTTTCAAATTTCGCCTGCTTTCTTTTTATCGGACTGAAAGCATACTTCCTTAGATTTACATGGCTTTATCGGAAAGTCTTTTTTGATGGCGAAATTTGTGCGCTTCTCTTAGGAAAAGCCTGCCGCAATTTCAACTAAAGAGTGTTTCGCTCTCTGCGGAGAGCGACAAGGGCTCTGCCCTTGACCTGCAAGCATTTTTTGAAAAAACTGCTTGACCGAAAAAACTTTTATTGATTTATCGATTCATCTTCCGTTACTCCGCAACCTCAAAGTCAACATTACCGCTGTTCACATCCGTCTTTACACAGCGCACTCTCACCGTTTCACCAAGCTTGTAAGACCTGTCACCATGGACTTCCCTGAACGCTATTCCGTCATCATTGTACCACTCGTCAAACTCCGGCAGAGTTCTCACATGAACCATGCCCTCTACAGAATTGGGCAGCTCCGCATAGAATCCGAAATCGCTTATTCCCGATACTATTCCCTCAAACTCTTCGCCAAGATGCTGCTGCATATACTCCGCCTTGTAACAGTCCTCACAGTCTCTCTCCAGCATTATCGCTCTTACCTCTGCGTCACTGGACGACTTCGCAGCCTCTCCTGCAAAAACCTTATATCTTTTATTAACCTTTTCACTGCTTCCGCATTCGCAGAAATAACTCATTATACGATGTATCGCAAGGTCAGGGTATCTTCTGATAGGCGATGTGAAATGTGCATAATCAGCAAGGGCAAGTCCGAAATGTCCGATAGGCTGAGTGTCATAGGAAGCCTTAGCCATTGAACGGAGCACCATTACATTTATTACAGGATATGCAGGCGTACCCTTTGCATTTTTCAGTATCTGCGCCAGATGAACAGGCTTTACATCTGAAAAATCAGGCACTTCCACGCCAAGTCTCAGGAGAACCTTTTCAAGATTCTCTATCTTCTCCATAGACGGCTTTTCGTGGGTTCTGTATACGAAAGGAAGTCCCTTTTCACCGGCAAACTTCGCAGCCGCTTCATTTGCAAGGAGCATCATCTCTTCAATGATACACTCGCTCTTTCCTCTGGTTCTCGGCTGAACGTCCACGCATATTCCCTCATCATTGAGAATGATCGCACTTTCAACAGTCTCTATCTCCGGCGCACCTCTCCTCTCACGTTCTCTCACTCTTATATCACAGAGCTTATCCATAAGAGGAATCATGTCCATTACTTCTGCATACTTTATTTTCAGGAATTCATCTGCTTCTCCTGCAAGTATCTGGTTTACTTCTTTGTAAACGCCCTTTACTCTGGAACGGATAACCGTTTTCTTAAAGTCATATTTTACTATTTCTCCGTACTCGTCAAGCTCCATTATTGCAGAGAATGCAAGTCTGTCCTCCTGCGGATTAAGTGAGCAGATTCCATTTGAAAGCTCCTTTGGCAGCATAGGGATAACCTGATCCGCATAGTATACGCTCGTACCTCTGCTTATTGCATCCATATCAAGGGCAGACTTCGGGCGTACATAGTGGGAAACATCCGCAATATGCACACACAGCTTATAGCCTTTACCCAGCGGTTCAATTGAAACAGCGTCGTCAATATCCTTTGTGTATGCGCTGTCTATGGTGAAAATTGGCTTGTCTCTCAGGTCAAGACGGCGGCTTATTTCCTTTTCGGAAATGGTCTCCTGTGAGACCTCCACCGCTTCTGCAAGTGCTTCAAGTGAAAATTCCTCAGTAACTCCGTGAAGAGTTATCATAGCCTTTGCACAGGCGGAAGCCTTTTCCGCAGTGCCGAAGCTGAACACAACATTTGCCATATGCTCGGCGTGTCTCTTTCCTCTTACAGCTATTTCCGCAAGAACCTTGTCGCCCAGTTTGTACTGTACGCTCTGGCGGCGGTTTATGCGAATAGGAGTTCTTGCCATAGTATCCGGAAGAAGGCAGAGAATACCGTCCTCGTCCTCCACTATCTTGCCTGTTAAACGGCTGTCCGATTCTTCTATAATATCTATTACCTCACCCTCCGGCTTACCGCTTCTTGACGGGATAAGGTGATACAGAACCTTATCTCCCGGCATTGCGCCCAGAAGGAACTTACCAGGTATAAAAACGTCATTTTCCGGATCAAGCTCCGGTCTTACAAATCCGAATGTGCCGCTGAGACGCACTACCTCTGCTGTATAGTATCCGAAAAGCCGTGAAAGACCATATCCCTTTCTTCTCACGCACACATCACCCATGCGCATAAGCTCTTTCAGTGCTGCATGGAATGCATTGGGATCGCCCTGATTTGTACGGCATTTCGCTTCAAGGTCTTTCTTAGGCAGGCATCTCTCTCCTGCCTTTTCCAGTGCTTTCAATATCTTTCTTTCATAGCTTTCTATCATTTCTTCGCTTGTTTTTCTTGTTTTTTCACTCATTGTTTTATCTCTCCTCGTGCCAATATATTTCGCTTGTTTCTTTTATTATTTGCAGCTAAACCTGTGGTATTGTATTTTTTATTGGATAAAGTTCTATTTTTCACTCATATAGAAAAACCGCCCCTTGAGGGGCACTTGAGTATTGCTGCTTTTACAAACAGACTAATAACGGGGTGTAATGCGGTCGAGCTGGCTCCAGCTCGAAAAAATTCCTGTGACGCAATGCAGCATCACAGGAATCTGCTAATTTTTACTTGTTGATCAGCGGCATAACGATATCCATGAACAGAATCAGAACGAAGAATACAACGGCAAGAATTGTTGTGAACTTCTTGAGTCTTGCTTCCTTAGTTCTGCCGCGGTTCTTATCATAGAAAGAATCATTGCTTGCGCCGGTAAGTGCAGATGTAGCGTTCTGCGGCTTCTGCTCCTGAAGCATACAGATTATTGTAATAATAACACATGCCAGCAGAATAGCTGCGCCAATGATGATTTCCAGTACGGTCATTTTTTGTCTCCTCCTCTGGTTTTTAATATTCTTGTCTATTATAACACAGGCTTTCTTAAATTGCAAGGGTTTTTCGGAATTTTTTTTGTTTCTGGGTTTAATTTTATAAGATTTGACATGCTCGTGCGGTCCGCATGATTCTCCGGCGTGTTCCACGCCGTTTTCTCATGCTATGTTTCCAAATTTCGCCTGTTTTCTTTTCTTCATGCGGATAGCATACTTTCTTAGATTGACCTGATCGTATTGGAAAGTATTTTTAAGGCGAAATTTGTGTTGCTTCTCTTAGATGAAACACTCGTAAATTTTAGTGCTGTGATTGCTCCGCAATCACCTGGGACTCCTCGTCCCAGACCCTACGCCAGCATTTTTGAAAAACTGCTGGACCGAAAAACTTTTATTGATTTGCATTTTACTGCGCAAGTGAACCCGTGTACAGCTGATGATACCTGCCGCCCTGCTCCATAAGCTCCTCATGCGAACCACGCTCTATAATTCTGCCGTGGTCAAGCACCATGATAACATCCGAATTCTGTATAGTTGACAGTCTGTGGGCAATTACAAATACCGTTCTGCCCTGCATAAGTGCGTCCATGCCTGCCTGAACTATACGCTCCGTTCTCGTGTCAATGGAGGATGTTGCCTCGTCAAGGATCATTACAGGCGGATCTGCAACTGCTGCTCTTGCAATGGAAAGAAGCTGTCTCTGTCCCTGTGAAAGTCCTGCACCGTCACCGGAAAGAACTGTATCATAACCATCCGCAAGGAGTTCAATAAAATCATGGGCTCCTGCTCTCTTTGCAGCTGCTATACATTCCTCATCAGTTGCGTCAAGGCGTCCGTAGCGGATATTTTCCATAACTGTGCCTGTGAAAAGGTTTACATCCTGAAGAACCACGCCAAGAGAACGTCTGAGGTCTGATTTTCTTATCTTGTTGATGTTGATGCCGTCGTAACGAACCTTTCCGTCGGCTATATCATAGAATCGGTTGATGAGGTTGGTGATAGTAGTCTTTCCTGCACCTGTCGTGCCTACAAAGGCTATCTTCTGACCGGGTTCTGCAAAAAGGGTTATATCGTGGAGAACGGTCTTTTCCGGAACATATGCAAAATCAACCTCTGTAAGCCGTACATCTCCGGCAAGTCTTGTATAGGTAATGCTGCCGTCGCTGTGAGGATGCTTCCATGCCCATACGCCTGTACGCTCTGTGCATTCCGTGAGTGTTCCGTCTGCGTTTTCCTTTGCATTTACAAGGGTAACATACCCTTCGTCTGTTTCCGGTTCTTCATCCAGAAGTTTGAATATTCTCTCCGCACCTGCCATCGCCATAACGATAGAGCTTGCCTGCTGTGCGATCTGACCGATAGGCTGGGTGAAGCTCTTGCTCAGCTGTAAAAATGCAGCTACCGCACCGAGAGTTACGCCTCCCACGCCGAATATTGCAAGTATGCCTCCGAACACGCCGAGAAGTGCATACTGGAGATGTCCGAGGTTATTATTCACAGGGCCAAGAATATTTACATAGGTGTGGGCAGTAGAAGACTGCTGGAAGAGCTGTTCATTTCTTCTGTCGAATTCCTCTGCTGTTTCATCCTCACGGCAGAATACCTTTACTACCTTCTGACCGTGTATCATTTCTTCAACATAACCATTAACATTACACAGCGTTCTCTGCTGCTCTGCAAAATACTTACCGCTTTGTTTGCCGATATGCGCTGTAACAACGAACATTACCGCAACAAAGGCAAGTACAAAAAGCGTCATCCATACGCTGGTGGTTATCATGGAAATGAAAACCGCTATGATAGTAACCGCAGAGGACAGGAACTGAGGTATGCTCTGGGTTATCATCTGACGAAGAGTGTCTGTGTCATTGGTGTAAAGGCTCATGGTATCGCCGGCAGGATTCTGGTCGAAATAACGTACCGGAAGAGTCTGCATATGTGAGAACATATCGTCTCTCACCTTTTTAAGAATGCCCTGCGCAATGCGTATCATAAGTCTGGACTGAACGAAGTTTGCAATTATACCTGCCGCAAAAACACACGCCATTGTAGTTACAGCTGAAAGAAGTCCGCTGAAATCGGTGTTTCCCTCAAGAAGCATAGGTGAAATGTAGTCGTCGATAAGGGTTTTCATGAAGAGAGAGCCAGCAACGCCGGCTACTGCGCTTACAAGAACACACACCACAACAGGTATCATCATAAAACGGTACTTTCCGATATAGCTTATAAGACGTTTGAATGTCTTTTTAGCATTTTTCGGAGGAGTTCCTACAGGCGGCATATTTCTTCCGCCTCTCATTGGTCTGCTCATTGCGGTACACTTCCTTTCTGCTGTGCTTCATAAACCTCACGGTATATCTCATTATTCTCTATAAGCTCCTCGTGTGTGCCAACGCCTGTTACAACGCCGTTATCAAGAACAATAGTGAAATCTGCATCCTGAATGGAGCTTATTCTCTGAGCAATGATAAACTTTGTAGTATCCGGTATCTCCTCAAGGAACGCCTTTCTTATCATTGCATCAGTATGAGTATCAACTGCACTGGTCGAATCGTCCAGAATGAGTATCTTGGGTTTTTTGAGAAGTGCTCTTGCTATACATAGTCTCTGCTTCTGTCCGCCGGAAACATTTGAGCCGCCCTGTTCTATATATGTATCATAGCCGTCAGGGAATGCGCTTACAAAGTCATGGGCGCAGGCAAGCTTGCAGGCATGGATAATTTCCTCATCTGTGGCGTTCTCATTGCCCCAGCGGAGATTCTCCTTGATAGTGCCGGAGAAGAGGACGTTCTTCTGGAGAACCATTGCTACCTCCTGACGGAGAACGTCAAGGTCGTACTCACGTACATCCAGTCCGCCTACCTTGACACTGCCCTTTGTTACATCGTAAAGTCTCGGAATAAGCTGCACCAGAGAGCTTTTGCCGCTGCCTGTGCCGCCCAGAATTCCTACAGTTGCGCCTGCCGGAATCTCTATATCAATATTTTTAAGGCAGCATTTATCCTCCTTGCCGGAGTAGCTGAAGCTTACATCCTCAAATGCTACAGAGCCGTCCTTTACATCCATAACTGCATTTGCCGGAGAACGTACATCGCTCTTTTCATCCAGTATCTCAACAACTCGCTCCGCAGAGGCTCTTGACATGATTATCATTACAAATACCATGGAAAGCATCATAAGGCTGCCGAGTATCTGCATTGCATAGGTCATCATGCTCATAAGCTCACCTGTGCTGAAATCCCTGCCGCCCGACAGCACGATAATTCTTGCACCGAACCAGCTGAGAAGAATTATTGCAGCATACATACAGGTCTGCATAAGAGGATTCGTGAGAGTCATGCGCTTTTCAGCCTTTACAAAGTCAGAATATATCTCTCCCGAAATATCCCCGAATTTCTTCTTCTCATATTCCTCACGGACAAAGGATTTCACAACACGTATGCCGTGAAGATTCTCCTGTACAACACCGTTCAGCTTGTCGTAGGTCTTGAACACACGCTTGAATATAGGGTGAACCTTGGTCATAATAAGGAATATACCTGCGGCAAGCACCGGCATTATACAAAGAAATATGACCGCAAGCTCAGCATTTACCATAAACGCCATAACCAGCGAAAAGATAAGCATGGCAGGCGTTCTCAGCGCTATACGCACCAGCATCTGGTATGAGTTCTGCAAATTCTGTACGTCCGTGGTAAGTCTCGTTACTATGCTGGACGCTGAGAATTTGTCGATATTCCTGAATGAATAGGTCTGCACGTTGTGGAACATGTCATGCCTCAGATTCTTCGCAAAGCCTGAGGACGCTACCGCCGCATACTTTCCGGCAAGTACTCCGAACACCAGTGACATTATTACAAATACCACCAGCGCAGCACCCGTTACTATAAGTGCATGGAAATCTCCGCCGTCTATTCCCTCATCTATCAGCTTCGCCATGTATAACGGTATTATTACCTCCATGACTACTTCCAGCGTGATGAATATCGGCGCAAGTATTGTGGGCTTCTTATACTCCCGTATACAGCCCATAAGCCTACGTATCATATTTCTTCCTCCATTTCTTAATGTTATCCTTTCATAATACCATAAATCTGTAAATATTTAAAGCGGTTTTGGTGTTGGTTTGGTGAAAAAAGGGCAGGTTCTGAACTTTCTGAATCTGCCCTTTTTATGTATTCAAATTTTTTCCGATCGCTTTTTTAATACTTCCTCAAGCTTTCTGAAATCACAGCAGCGGCGGCTCAGATTTCGGAATTTGTCAGGAGTTTCAGTCACAAGGCGGTACAGCTTGTTAGCTTTTCTTGAAATCAACTCTTTATTCTTATTGCACCAGTCCAATTGAATATTAAGTATTTTTTTGCGTCCGCATTCACTCGGAGTATCTGAATTGCATGGACGAATGTTTATTGGGGTTATAACTGATTTAGTAACAGGAATCATGTTATTGAAATTCAACGCTCCTATGATTTTTCCCTTATCATCAATAATCCTCGAAAAATCTTCCCTGTTATTCATTGTCTGGTGTTTTGGCTTAGGAGAAGTTAATGGGACACAATACTGCTTTTCATCACAAATAATAATTACGCCCACAAAAGGACGGGTTTCTTTATGATTTTGCGGAGATATGGACATTACCTTATCATCAGCCTTAGCTAAATCCCGAATATATTTCATATCAACTTGATAAAAATTCAGATTTTTCACATTAACACCTTCAAATAAAATTATAAAAAAAGCTGTGCCGAAACACAGCTTTTTTGCTTTTTAACTCCCACTTAACGGTAGGGTCCACCTACTTTAAAACTCCCACTTAACGGTAGGGTCCACCTACTTTAAAACTCCCACTTGCGGTAGGGTCCACCTGCTTTTTACAGAGGACTGATCCTCCATATGATAAGTATGCACTTATCTTCGTTTTTATTATACTCTTTTCCCGCAGATTTGTCAATCCCTGATTTTTCCGAATCTAACTCTCCACGATCTCCGCACCGGTGTAATAATGCATAAGTATCTCCTGCCAGTCCGCGCCGGTTTTTGCCATAGCGTCCGCGCCGTACTGACTCATTCCAACGCCGTGACCGTATCCCTTTGTAGTAATGGTGCATGTATCGCCGTCCCATTCTACTTCAAAAGCAGCACTTCTCAGGGACAGAGCCGTTCGCACCTCCTGACCGGTAACGGCTGTACCGCCGGCATTTGCAGTGAGAACTGTTCCCGAATCCGATACCTCCTCGGCTGTAAGCCACTTTTTTACAGGCAGTGAGAAATCAGCATCAGGGAAAGCATCCTCAAGGAGAGTTTTCAGCTCTGCCGCTTCAAATACAGTTTCCTCAAGGAAATTCGGAGCATTTTCATCCGCTGTGCTTTCCGCAGGCACAAGATACGGTACATCCGCACCCCATACATTTTCGGCACTTTCAGTAGTACCGGATGACATTGAACAGAACGCCGCAAGTATTGGTTCATCCTCGTACACCAGAATATACGGCAGGACTTCATCGACGGCAGCGGTTATCTTTTCATAAGCCTGCTCAAAACCAGAACCATAGAACTGCCTTGCCTGACTTTCCGTGAAGTATGCCTGATAACGGCTGCTGTCGTTTGAGAGCTGCGCTCCGCAAAGTTCAGGAGTCGGATTTTCAGATTCGAGAAGCTGCTGTCTGACTGCATATGTATGCACTGCAACAGCCTGTGATTTGAGTGCCTCCTCTTCAAATGAAGCTGGCATTTCCGCACATACTGCGCCGATTATGTACTCCCTCATGGAAAGCTCCCTCACCTCTCCGGTTGAAACATCAAACATGAGGATAGTTTCTGTGCTGCTTAACTTTCCTGCGGCAGAGACCTTTTCTGCGGAATGCTTTGTTTCAGCTTCGCTTGTGCTTGTGATTTCTGCCGTGTTTTCCTTTGCGATAGCCGCCGGAACTGCCGGAATAGCTGTGATGATAAGTGCAAAACAAAGCATCATTAATCCGTATTTTTTCATGTGATGTGTCCTTTCTTTTTTTACGAATATTCGTATATTTCGCCCATGTCCGAAAAATTACAGGAACTGCGCCGTACAATATCTGGACTGATGAATCCTATTCTTGACATGCAACTATTTTTAATGTATAATAGTTGATGTATATATTCAGAAGTAATGGAGGTATAATATATGAATCAGCAGATCGAAAGCTATCTCAGACTTAAACAGGAGGAATCTAATCTCGATATTTCATCCTTATGCGGCAGACTGGCAGAATATTCCCAGATAGACGCTTCACTTTATGAAAAGTACAACGTAAGAAGAGGTCTCCGCTACGGCGACGGCTCCGGCGTTGCAGCCGGTATTACACGCATATGCAGCGTTCACGGCTACATCATCGACGAGGGTATACGTACCCCTATTCCAGGTGAACTTATCTACCGTGGATACGACATAAACGACCTTGTGGAAAATGCTGAAAAGGAAGACCGCTTTGTATTTGAAGAGGTTATCCATCTGCTCCTGTTCGGTCAGCTGCCTACAGAAAAGGAGCTGGCAGAATGTGAACATGCCCTGAGCATAAGAAGAGAACTGCCGCCGGGATTCCTCGTTGATTCCATTATGCAGTCTCCTTCAAAGAATATCATGAACAAGCTCTCAAGAAGTATCCTGTCCCTCTATTCTTATGACGAAAATCCGGACAATACAACTCTTGAGGACGAAATGCGCATTGCTCTGAGCCTTATCGCAAAAATGCCCAACCTCATGAACGGCGCATATCAGACAAAGCGTCATAAATTCGACAACGCAAGCATGGTAATGCACCAGCTCAGACCGGAGGAAAAGACGGCTGAATCTATCCTCTCACTCCTGAGAAACGACAGAAACTACACCAGAAAGGAAGCACAGCTTCTTGACGTTATGCTTGCTCTCCACGCAGAACACGGCGGCGGCAATAACTCTACCTTTGCATGCCGTGTAGCTACATCCTCCGGTACTGATCCTTATGCAGCATACGCTTCCGCTGTCAACTCTCTCAAAGGCCCAAGACACGGCGGCGCAAACATCAAGGTTATCGAAATGCTTGATGACATAAAGGCGCATGTAAAGAACTGGGAGGACGAAGGTGAGGTTGCAGATTACCTGACAAAGCACCTGAAACGTGAAGCCGGTGACAGAAGCGGTCTCATATACGGTATGGGACACGCCGTATATACTCTCTCCGATCCGAGAGCCGTTATCCTCAAGCGCAAAGCCTTTGAGCTTGCCAAGGGCAGAGAAATCGAGGCTGAATTCCGTCTCCTCGACCTTATCGAAAAGCTCACTCCTGAACTTATGGTAAAGGTAAGAGGTATCGACAAGACTGTTTGTGCAAATGTTGACATGTACTCCGGTCTCGTTTACAGAATGCTGGGCATTCCGGACGATCTCTTTACTCCGCTTTTCGCTTCTGCACGTATGGTAGGCTGGTCTGCTCACCGTATGGAAGAAATACTTACGGGCAAGAGAATAATCCGTCCGGCATACCGTACTATTGCAAAGGGAAAAACATATATCCCTCTCAGCGAACGTACAGAGGACTGATCTTTAATATGATAAAAAAATGCTTGTCCGCTGCGGCAGCCTTGTCCCTCCTGCTTACAGGCTGCTCCTTCGGTGCGTCTGTTGATTCTCTTCTCGTGCCGCCAAGCCTGAGTCAGGAACAGGAGCAGATATATCAGGCTCTTCAGAATGCCGTGGGCAAGGACATAAAGCTCCAGTATCCCACCTCCGGTGACTATCTCTCAGCATTTATCCTGTCGGATTTCGACAGGGACGGCGCAGAGGAAGCTCTTGTTTTCTATGAAAAAACAGGTCTTTCTGCTGTGGAAAATCCTCTCCGCATGAACGTCCTCGATAAAGACGGAAGCAGCTGGAGATCTGTCTGCGATATTCCGGCGGCAGGTGCTGAGATAGAAAAGGTCATGATCTCACCTATAGGCAATGATGACGATGCGAGAATAGTTATAGGCTATTCCGTTGCCGATCAGTACGACCGTGTCCTCGTTGTCTATGACTATGAAAATTCTGCTCTTGAACAATGCTTTACGGAGAGCTACTCCCTATTCGATATACATGACCTCGACGGCAATATGACTAAGGAACTTCTCATTCTCCGTGCTGATTCCTCCGGTGCAAAATCCAAGGCGGCTGTATATTCGCCGGACGCTGACGGTCAGTACCGCAAAACTCAGTTATCTCTCCGCAGCAGCTGTAACGGATTCAGTCAGGTTCTCTATCAAAATCAGGAGGACGGTTCAGCTGTTGTTTATGCAGATATGCTCACCGGAGTTACCACTATCCAGACAGAGCTTTTCCGCTATGACGGCAGCTCCATGTCCCATGTACTCACCGACGAAAGCGCACCATCCGAGACTATGCGTTCTGTAAGCTGTCTTACTCTTGACATAGACTCCGACGGTACGCCGGAGATTCCCGTACAGACCGTTTTTCCGGGCTATGAGGGCAATGCCGCTGACCAGAATATCCGTCTAACAAGATGGATGACTGAAGAAAACGGATCTCTCACGGAAAAATACCGTGGCTTCTACAGCGTAAGTGACGGCTATGCATTCATGCTCCCAAAGGAGTGGCAGAATGATGTCACGGCTGTAAGTGACGGTATCACCGGTGATATTGTATTCTACCATTTCACCGGCACTCTCACCGAACCTATGCAGGAACTTATGCGCATCGGCATGGCTTCTGACCGTGAAACAAGGGATTCCCTCATTGAGGACGGCTATAAGCTTCTTCATTCAAGAGGCAATGCTTATTATTTTATGAATGTGATATACAGCACGGACAGCCTTTATCTTCCGGAAAGCAAGCTTCTCGGATGCTTTCTGTTCGTGAATGGGTGAAAATCTGATTTATAATCTATGCGCCTTCAGGCGCACAGCTAAAGCCTTCCATTAGTAAGGGGAGCTTTGGCGGTGCACCTGAATGCTATACATCGCATAATTAAAAGAAAGGAAAACGCAGAAATGAAACGTATTCTGGTTTGTGAAGATGAAGACGCAATCCGTGAGTTTGTGGTTATGAACCTCAAACGTATCGGATATGACGTTGTTGACGTAAACTGCGGCGAGGACGCTCTTGCAACCTTCGACGCTGCCGGCGGTAATTTCGACATCGTTCTGCTGGATCTTATGATGCCCGGAATCGACGGCTTTACCGTATGTAAAAAGCTCCGTGAAAAAAGCTCCACTCTTGGTATTATCATGCTCACAGCACGTTCTCAGGAAATGGACAAGGTAAGCGGTCTTATGATGGGTGCGGATGACTATATCACAAAACCATTCTCCCTCTCAGAGCTTACCGCAAGAGTTGACGCTATTTACAGACGTGTCTGCATGAGCTTCATCAAAGACGAAAAATCTCCCCTCATCCACAGCGGCCCGTTTACTCTCAATCTCAAAAGCCGTACTGTTACCAAAAACGGCGCACTCATTGAGCTTACTCAGGTTGAATACCAGATAATGGAATACTTCCTCAATAACAAAAATACTGCTCTCGACAGAGCAAGCATTCTCGATCATATCTGGGGTGACGGTTATTTCGGCGATGACAAAATAGTTGATGTAAACATCCGCAGAATACGCATGAAGATAGAGGATGAGCCATCCAGTCCTAAGTATATCACAACTATATGGGGCTACGGCTATAAATGGAATGATCAGTAAACGCAGACGCAGAAAGCGTTCTCCAAGAAAGGACACCATTGTACGCAGATGGATGGTCAATAACCTCGGTCTTATCGTTCTGCTCCTTGTAGTCATCATGGCTGCTGTTGTATACGCCCTCCAGAACTACTACTACACCTCTGCTCAGCAGTACCTCAATACCAAGATAAATTCCGTTTCCTCCGTGCTTACACGCTACGCTCAGGATAAGGATGTAAACTTTTCCGCAGAGCTTCGCAGCACTCTGGAAAACTTCTCCGATAAGGACAAAATGGAACTTATGGCAATTGATTCCAAGGGCAGAGTTATTCTCACCTCATCCGGCTTTCCGCCATCGGATAATATGGAAATGCCCGATTATCAGTCACTAATGGAAGGCGGCTCCGGCTACTGGACAGGTAAGGTTTCAGGAGAAAAGGTCATGGCGGTATGCGTTGATATTTCCGGCATAAGCACTGAATACAATGCAATACGTGTTATAACCTCGCTCCGTGAAATAGACGGAGCAATGCTTACCTATGTTGCTATAATTGCCGCTGCCTGCCTGCTGGTGGTCATACTCCTCCTCATTACAGGAAACTACTTTGTAAACAGTATCATTAAGCCTATCACTGCTATAAATGAGACTACCAAGAAATTCGCAAAGGGTGATTTCAAGGAACGCATTGAAAAGGCTACTGAGGATGAAATAGGCGATCTCTGCGATTCTATAAACAACATGGCAGAGGCTCTTGCCTCTACAGATGCTATGAAAAATGAGTTTATCTCCTCTGTTTCCCATGAACTCCGCACACCTCTTACCGCCATAAAAGGCTGGGCAGAAACTCTTTCCTACGATGTAGACAAGGAAACTGTTAAAAAAGGCGTAAGAGTTATTCAGAACGAGACTGAACGCCTTTCCGAAATGGTTGAGGAGCTTCTGGACTTTTCACGTATGCAAAGCGGCAAGTTTTCGCTCCGCATGGAAAAAATGGATCTCCTTGCAGAACTGGGCGATGCTGTGCTTATTTATGCTGAAAAGGCAAGGCGTGAGAATATACGCATGATATACAACGAGCCGGAGATGCTGCCATTTGTATACGGTGACAGAAACAGAATACGTCAGGTCTTTATCAACATCATCGACAACGCTATAAAGTACTCCAATGCCGGAGGAACTGTAGTTATCGGGGCGGACTCTGTGAGCAATAAGATTCAGGTTATTGTCACCGACAATGGCGTTGGCATCAGTAAACAGGATCTGCCGAGGGTAAAGACAAAATTTTTTAAGGCGAATCAGACAAGACGTGGAAGCGGTATCGGACTTGCGGTTGCTGATGAAATCATCACCATGCACGGCGGTAATCTGAGGATCGACAGCACACTCGGCGAGGGTACAAGTGTTATTATTACCTTGCCGGCATGGGCGGATCAACCGGCTGGATCTGGTGAGCCGACGAAATAACGGCTAAATCAATAAAAGTTTTTTTGCGCTGCTTTTTTCAATCTAAACATATTAACCACAAATTTTGCTTTATAAAAAACCTCATGCCAACGTAATTTTACGATGGGAAGTATACTTTCCGCACGATAAAAAGAAAGCAGGCGAAATTTGTGTTTATTTTCTTAGATAAAAAAGCTCACAGCTTTTAGTACTGTGATTGCTCCGCAATCACCTGTGACTCCTCGTCCCATACCCTACGGCAGCATTTTAAAAAAATTGCTGCACCAAAAAACTTATTTTCTTTGTTTCTCTTACTTAATTACACGAAAGGAAAAAACAATGAGCAAAAATCAAAAAGAACAGCACCGTTCCAAAATCGGCGGTCAGGCTCTCATTGAGGGCGTTATGATGAAAGGCGCAGACACCGGCGCAATGGCTTGCCGCCTCCCCGACGGCTCTATCGACGTTGAAACTTGGGAAGAAAATAATGGCAAAAATATGCCGTGGTACAGAAAATGCCCTCTCGTCCGTGGCAGCTTCAATTTCGTTATCTCCATGAAGGACGGCTACCGCTGCCTTATGAAATCTGCCGAAAAGCAGGTCACAGATGATGAAGAGGAAGAAGAGGAGGAACTGAGCAAGTTCGAGCAGTGGCTCAATGACAAGCTGGGCGAAAAGCTCTTCGGCGTTATCATGGGTATTGCCATGGTTGTAGGCGTTGCTCTCTCTCTCGTGCTTTTCATGTTCCTCCCGAAATTCCTTGTAGGTCTCCTTATCGACCATACCCCCGTTCCGGACGCTAATATGCTCCGTTCATTCCTTGAGGGCATTATCAAAATAGCTGTGTTCCTCTTCTATATGGCTCTCACCGGATGTATGAAGGATATTCGCCGTACATACGAATACCACGGCGCAGAACACAAAACCATTGCATGTCATGAAGCCGGTGACGAGCTGACCGTTGAAAATGTTAAAAAGCACTCACGCTTCCACCCACGATGCGGCACAAGCTTTATCTTCATCACTCTCATTGTAAGCATTCTGGTAATGTGTATCGTTCCCATCAGAATCGTATGGCTGAGAACTATCGTCAGCATTGCTCTTCTTCCGCTGACTGTGGGTATTTCCTATGAATTTATTCGTATCGCCGGTAGAAGCAATAACTGGCTGACTCGTGCGCTTTCATGGCCCGGTCTCCAGATACAGCGTATCACTACAAGAGAGCCTGATGCCTCCCAGATAGAATGCGCTATCGCCGCTATGAAGCCATGTATTCCAAAGGATCTTGCTGATGATGTGTGGTAATAAAAATGTGCGCAGCACACCGACCAAGGCTCCCCTTAGTAAGGGGAGCTGGCGTCACGAAGTGACGACTGAGGGGATTGAAGAAGCTGATGAGAGTAATAAAAAATCAGTTCTAACAAGAAAAGATCTTCTCACAGAGATAACAGCCATCCTCAAAAAGGCTGATATTGAATATGCCTCCCTTGAAGCGTCCTTTATTATAGAATATCTCACCGGAAAACAGACTCCTGTTTTCCTCCTCGAACCGGACACTCCTGCGGACAGTGGTATTTCCGGAAAAGCTATTGCTATTGCAGAAAGAAGAGCCTTGGGCGAACCTTTACAGTACATTTTCGGAGAATGGGACTTCTATGGGATGACCTTCAAAGTCGGAAAAGGTGTTCTCGTTCCCAGAGCAGATACGGAAACTATCGTTTCAGAAGCCGTTTCTCTCAGAAAGAACGAGACCTCCACAAGATTCGCTGACCTTTGCAGCGGAAGCGGATGCATTGCGGCGGCTGTGACAAGAAATGTACAGAATCCTGCCGGATATGCCATTGAATACTCTCCGGAGGCTTTCTCCTATCTGAAAGAAAACCTCAGTACCCACGCTCCGGAAATAATTCCCTGTATGGAGAATATTCTTCTGCCGGAAACTGCGGCAAAATATACAGACCTCGATATGATAACCGCTAATCCGCCCTACCTTACAAAAAGAGATATGACAGAGCTTCAGACAGAGGTTAAGCATGAGCCGGAAATGGCTCTTTTCGGCGGCGATGACGGACTTTTCTTCTACCGTGAAATTGCACGTATCTGGAAAAGCTCACTTAAAAAAGACGGCTGGCTGCTCTTTGAAATGGGCATCGGTCAGTACCGTGACGTTATGAATATTATGGAGGAAAACGGCTACAAGGACGTTTCCTTCGCCTGCGACCTTGCAGGAATTGAAAGAGTTGTTATGGGCAGAAAGCCCTGAGGAGATGTTACCCTATGAAAATCGCATTTGTTATTCCATGGTACGGCGAAGGAATAAAGGGCGGCGCAGAAATGGAGCTGCGTGAAATTTCAGTCCACCTTGTACAGGCAGGCATTGACGTTGAGGTGCTTACAACCTGCGTCAGAAGCTTTGATTCAGACTGGAATGAAAACTACTATTCCTCCGGTACTGCGTCTGTTTATGGCGTTCCTACACGAAGATTCCCTGTGCGCAAAAGAGATGAACGCACCTTCGACCGTATTAACAGAAAGCTTATGTCAGGTCAGAGGATTTCCTACACCGATGAAAGACTTTTCCTACAGGAAATGGTAAACAGTCCGGCTCTCTGCACCTACATTCAGGAGCATTCCGATGAATACGACCTTTTCGTGTTCATGCCATATATGTTCGGCACTACGTTTTTCGGAGTTCTCGCCTGCGATCCCGAAAAGGCTGTCATGATACCCTGCTTCCACGACGAAAGCTACGCCCATATGACTATCCTCAGACAGACATATATCAATATAAAAGGTATGATATTCAATTCTCTGCCGGAACAGAAGCTTGCTAACCGCCTCTATGATCTTCAGGAGGTTGAACAGGAATGCATAGGTCTGGGAATGGATACCAGAATAAAAGGCAATGCCGACGCTTTCCGTGAAAAGTTCGATATGTACAAGCCCTTTATCCTCTACGCAGGACGCAAGGACAAGGGTAAAAATACAGATATGCTCATTAAATATTTCACAGAATACAGAAAAAGAAATCCTCTCGCAGAAACCTGTCTTGTGCTGTTAGGCGGCGGCGACGCTGACATTCCGCAGGCTGTGAGAAACTTCATCATTGACCTCGGCTTTGTAGAGCCGGAAGATAAATACAACGCTATGGCTGCGGCTGAGCTTCTCTGTCAGCCGTCCACCAATGAAAGCTTCTCCATCGTTATTATGGAAAGCTGGCTCTGCGGAAAACCTGTTCTCGTTCATGGAAAATGCCCTGTCACTACAGATTTTGTAAAAAGATCACAGGGCGGTCTTTATTTCCAGAACTACTACGAATTTGAGGGCTGCCTTAACTGGATAGCTGATAACCCCGACAAAGCACAGATTCTCGGCAAAAGCGGAAACAGCTTCGTTCGGGAAAACTTCGACTGGAATATGATTACGGATAAATATATCAGATTTTTTGAAAAACTGACAGAGGGATAAGGATATGAAAAGAATTGCACTTATTAGTCCAAGATACGGCAATGAAGTAAACGACGGCCCTGCACGTTACGCAAGACGCCTTGCTGAAGCTCTTGCCATGCAGTATGAAGTGGATATTCTCACCACAAAGGCTATTGACAGCTCCACATGGAGAAACTGGTACGCCCGTGATGTTGAGACTCTCCACGGCGTTACAGTGCGCCGCTTCCCTGTTGAACAGGAAAAGGCTTCCAACTTTGAAATGTACACCGAAAGCTATCTTCAGGAATGTGCTGATGACAACAGAAGCGTCGGTGTTGAGAAAATATGGTTTGAAAAACATGGCCCTTTTTCTCCGGCTTGTATACAGTACCTCCGCCGTCACAAACATGACTACGATGTAATTCTCATCGCAGGCTGCACACATTACCTCGCTGCTGCCGGTATGGCTGAAACTGCGGACAAGGCTATCCTTATTCCTCTTACCAGAGGCGACAGCCCTTATTTCCAGTTCCTCATTACACAGAGGCTTTTCTCCATGCCAAGAGGTCTTATCTTCCTCACCGACGAGGAGAGAATGTTCGTTAGAAGCAGATTCAAAACTCAGGGTATTCCATGTGAGGTAATGGGTACGGGCGTTGACGTTCCCGAAAACTTCGATATAGGCGCATTCCGCCATAAGTTCGGCATAAGATCACGCTACATCGCTTATTCCGGTCGTGTGGACGAGGAAAAGGACTGCCCTATGCTCATCCACTATTTCCTCGAATTCAAAAAACGAAACCCCTACAGCGACATCAAACTCCTCCTTATGGGCGAAAAGCTCTGTGCTGTTCCCGAACATGAGGATATTCGTGCCCTTGGATATGTGTCCGAACAGGATAAGTTCAACGGCATCGCCGGTGCACATCTGCTGGTCATTCCGTCACGCCATGAGGATATGCCTGAATCTATGCTCTCCGCTATGGCTCTGGGTGTGCCTGTTCTCGTAAACGGCGCATGCGAAACCCTCCGTACCCACTGCATTAAAAGCAACGGCGGTCTCTACTACGAAAATTACTTCGAATTTGAAGCCGCACTCAAGGTCATGCTCAGCAACCGTGAAATCGGCGAAACTATGTCCGACAATGCCCTCCGCTATGTCACCGAACACTATGAATGGGTTATCATCCTCGATAAATTCAACAGGCTTATTGATTCTGTTATTGATCCGGAATGATTTTTTACAGGCAGCTTCGGCTGCCTGTTTTTTTGAATATACACACTTCAAACGGCATATAATATAATTGATTCAATGCCATTTCATCCTTGAATTTGCGAAAAAAACGCAGATTAGCTTGACAGATATGCAGTTTTGTGCTATCATATAATCACACACAACACAGAAGGAGGAGTTTTTATGCTTCTGGAATTCGCATGTAAAAATCATAGATCTATCAGAAAAGAAGTCCTCTTTTCTGCAATTGCAAGCAAGGATACAACTCACATCGAACGAACCGCTGAATTTGATTCAGAGAGAATACTCAAAACTGCTGTAATTTACGGTGCAAACGGCTCAGGTAAAAGCAATTTTATTGATGCCATTAATTATGTAATAAACCTTGTTACAGACAGCTATAAATATCCGCCGGGACAGGGTATCCCTCAAGTTCCTCATAAACTTGAAGGTCTTGATTCCGACAGCGAATATAAGCTTCAGTTTCTTATTGACGGAGTAAGATATGCCTACGGATTTACAGTACGTAAGTTTCTTATAGAAGATGAATACCTCTACTATTTTCCAAATAAACGTCCAGTAAAAATATTTGAGAGAAACAGCGACGGCTTTACTGCTGGCAGCAAGTTCAGAGGAAAATTTTCTTTATGCAATGATGTTCTGAAGCCGAACCGCCTTATGCTTTCCTGTGCTGCTAATTTCAGCAATGTACCGGAGGTTGAAGCCGCTTACAGATTTTTATCAGGAGGAATAGTTCTTTACAATATAGACAGTCAGAATAACTGGATGAAATATACTCTTCGCACTCTTCACAAAAATCCCGATATAAAAAAAGAAGTTATCCGATTTATGCAGAGCCTTTCCATTGATATTAAAGATATAAAAATCGAAATGGAAAAGGTAAGCCCCAATGACATTGACCTGCCTGATTATCTGTCTGATGAATTCAAAAACAAGCTTATGCAAAGCACAATAAACAAGTTCAGAGCAGAGCTTGTATATCAAAAATTCAGTGTAGACCTTGAAAATGAAGAATCAAATGGTGTTCGCAAGCTATTCGCTTTTCTATGTCCGTTCATTGACATAACCCAAAACAACAAGGTTCTCATATGCGATGAGCTTGAACAAAGCCTGCATGAATCTGTTCTCTATGAGCTGGTGAAGCTGTTTATAAAATTAAGTCATGGAAAAAACTGTCAGATGATCTTCTCAACACATGATACAAGCCTGCTTAATCTTGATCTGTTCAGAAGAGATCAGATCTGGTTTACTGAACTTAAAAAAGAGGACAGATCAACAGATCTGTACTCATTAGCAGAAATCAAGAATGTGCGCAAGGATGAAAGCTTCAGAAAAGGCTATATCTCCGGAAAATACGGTGCTATCCCTATGCTCAATGCAGATATGGCTGACCGCATGAACAGAGGTGAGTAATACTGATATGAGAGATTTTAGTTTAACGCCTCGTTCTGAGGGAACTCGTGAACCAAGACCTGTCGCCGATCCGGTGCAGTTTACTCTGGCACAGATAAAGGCACATTTTGACGAAAGCCTTGCTTCCATTCAAAGTCAGTTTGACGTTGCGGAAGACCTTAAAACCAATGGCAAAACTGATGAATGTAAGGATATATGGCGTTCCCAGATCGTTTTTCTGGAGGGTATTCTGGATTTTTATCTTCACCAAATTATCAAATACGCTCTTTATCAGATGTTTTTAGAAAGATGGACAAAGAGTAAAGACTATGAAGATTTGCAAATTAGTATAAGAGAAGTAGAGGTTGCGCTAAAAAGTATAGAAAACTCAGAAACAGCTGACGAATCAAAAAAATGGTTTTACGAGTACCTAAATAACAAATTCTATTACAATTCTCTTGTTCCCTTAAAATACTTTCAAAGACAAATAAAGCTTTTGGATATGGATTTCTCTGATATAATGAAAACAGCATTTTCTACAAAAAACGATGGCGAGCGTTTTATGAAAAACTTTTCTAGTCGAAGAAATGACATTGCCCATCGTTTTGACCGCAGCCTTTCTTCAGCTGAGAAAAACGACATTTCCCGTGAATACGTGGAGGAATGTATTTCCGGTGTACGCAGTATTGTATATGCCATACATAATAAAGCAGAAGAAAAAGACCGCACAAGTCTTTGAAATCTACCAAAAAACCGCCGCCGGAGTATTTCATATCCGGCAGCGGTTTTTTCATATACAGTTACATAGTCTTAGCCACGAACTTCCAGCCGTTCTTCATGTAAACAACGCCGGAGATAACAGTGAGTGCAGCGGAGATCCAGATAAGACCGCCCAGAACCCAAGTGTGAATGAACTCCTGAGCGTCACCGAATGCGCCAAAATCATAGAATACAACAAGATACAGCAGAATAACCACGATAGCAGCCATAGTGAAGGCAGTTTTCAGCTTGCCCCATATGCCTGCCGCAATTACAACGCCGTCCTCGGCGGCAAGAAGTCTCATGCCGGAGACCATAAATTCTCTTGTAATGATGATGACCAGCGGAATGGCACTCATCTGCACCTCAGGAAGCTCAACGAAAACAGCCAGTGCTGCTATTACAAGTATCTTGTCAGCCAGAGGATCAAGGAATTTTCCGAATGTTGTGATAAGATTTCTCTTTCGTGCGATCTTTCCGTCAAGCATATCCGTGAGGGACGCTATTGCAAAGATTATCGCTGCCCACAGAAAATGCAGAGGAATACTCTCAATATAAATAAACGCCAGAAATACCGGTACAAGTATTATTCTGAGTACAGTCAGCTTATTTGGAAGGTTCATTCTTCAACCTCCTCTGCAATGAGGTCGTAATCCATAGTATCGAAAACCTCTGCGGTGATATACTGACCAAGCTTCAGACGGTTATTGCTCTTGATGAAGATCTTGCCGTCAATATCCGGAGCGTCAGCCTTAGTTCTGCCGAAATAGCATCCTGCATAACGGTCATAGCCCTCAATTACAGCTTCAAGCCTTGTGCCGATCTTAGCTTCGTTTTTAGCAAGGCTTACATCAGTCTGCTGCTGCATGATTATCTCAGCACGGTGCTGTCTCATGGATTCATCAACCTGATCCTCCATCTCTGCCGCCTTAGTACCCTCTTCCTCAGAGTAAGGGAAGCATCCCAGACGATCGAACTGCATATCCTGAACGAAATCGCCAAGACGGTTGAACTGCTCCTTTGTTTCACCAGGGAAGCCGGTGATAAGAGTTGTACGGAGTGTTATATCCGGAATGCGTGAACGTATCTTTGCAATGAGTGTGCGCAGCTCTTCTTCTGTGCTGTGACGATTCATAGCCTTCAGAATATCATCATCGCAGTGCTGTATCGGAATGTCAAGATACGGCACCATCTTTTCTTCCTCTGCCATAACATCCAGAAGTTCATCGGTAATTCTTTCCGGATAACAGTAAAGCACTCTCACCCAATGAAGATTGTCTATAGCACAAAGCTTTCTGAGCAGCTCCGGCAGCTTGCTTTCGCCGTAAAGATCTTCGCCGTAGCGAGTGGTATCCTGAGCGATAACGATAATTTCAGTAACACCGTTATCTGCCATCCACTGTGCTTCTTTAAGTATATCCTCCATAGGAACACTTCTGTATCCGCCTCTTATCTGAGGAATTGCACAGTATGAACAGCAGTTGCTGCATCCTTCGGCAATTTTCAGGTATGCAAAGAATGGCAGTGTAGAAATAATTCTCTTTCCGGTAAGAGGAGCTTCCATTTTAGGTGAGAACTTTATGTATCTTTCGCCTGCAATAACATGGTCGAGAATATCAACAATATCTCTCTGGTCAGTTATTCCCACAACAGCGTCAGCCTCTTCAATAAGTTCAGCAGCTTCTTCCTTGTAGCGTTCAGTAAGACAGCCGGTGAGGATTATCTTTTTCAGAGTCCCGTCAGCCTTGAGAGCTGCAAGCTCCATAATAGTTTCAATAGCCTCTTCCTTGGCAGACTGGATGAATCCGCAGGTGTTTACAACAGCAATATCAGCCTCGCCGGGTTCAGTAACCAGCTTGTAGCCGTGTTTTTTAAGCTTATAGAGCATGCGCTCCGAGTCAACAAGATTTTTAGAACAACCAAGGGAAACAAGTCCCACACGAATAGCCATAGTCATGATCTCCATTTCTTGAAAATATATTTGCATATTGTGTGTCGGGCGGCCATTTGCCGCCCCTACATCATTATAAAAAAATTTCAGGCATATGTCAAGGGTGAGTGATGTCAATAAATAACGATAGCCTGCTTATAAAGCGCATTATACGAAGTCTTGAACATTCCCATATCATATGTCACCTTGCCCTTTGCAGGATCAATGACGGTAACAGTTCCATTATTAAGGTCAAAGCCTGAGAGAACCACACAGGTTGCATTTGGTATCCAGTAAATATCCTGCTTGGAAAGAGGTTCAGTTGCAGCAGGTGCAGTGGTAACTGCGGTTGTAGAAACAGTCGTTTTAACTGTAACAACAGCCGGTACGCCGGATACAACAGGATCAGATGTAACAGCAGGCTTAAATTCAGAGGCAGCATCGGAAACAAGTCCATCGCCGTAAAGTGTAAAACAATATTCCTCCTGACAAGGCTCAAGATCCTGATTCACCCATACCATAACAGGATAACCGCTTGCTATACGGAGAAGAACATCATCAAAGCTGTCAGCATTGAGTATTTTTACATTTCTTCCGCTGTTCTGGGATTTAAGATATTTCTGTGCGGTATTGGAAATAACAGGAGCAAAGCAGCCAAGACCTGTACTGTCAAAGGGAGAACCTATAAACGCCTGCGAGAAGGTAGCAGTTCCTCTGTCTGCGCAGGTAAGATAATTCATGGCAAGCTCTGTTTTGGAAACCTCAAATCCAAGATAATTAAGCACCATAGTAAGCGCAGTTATCTCACTGCCTGTAGGAAGCTCTGTTCCCTGCAATACTTCGGGAACGTCTATTTCATAGGATTCAGGAAGAGTTGTAACAAGAGTTTCCGGCGGAAGAGGTGTTGTAGTAACAACAGTTGTTGCAGAAGTCACTGTTGTTTCTCCAGTTGCCACAGGCTTTATGCTTTCCTTTACAGTATCGCACTTTGAACACATGCAGCTTGCACAGCTTGCACATCCCTTACAGATAAGAAATATAAGTATAAGAAGTACGATAAGACCTCCTATACGTCTTCTCTGGAGCTGTTTTTTTGTGACTCGTTTTTTCTTGGGTTTATTCTTTTCCATGTCAACCTCCTTGTATGTCTAATACTAATCTCAAATTAAAGCATTGAATACATCACGGATAATTGCTCGTCCGATTGCTGTAAGTCATCAGTTCTCGCCGTTGCTAAGCATGATCTTGCGGCGGTAATCCGTACCTGCTGTACCAATACTTGTGCATGCAAGCTGATATATGTCTGTCGCCCTCGATTCAAGCACCGCACAATGCATAGCTTCCTCGCTCTGTGCAGAAAGCCATTTAAGGGAATCTGCAAAGGGTAGAGTTCGTATGCCCTTTGAAAGTGCAAGCACTTTTCTGCCGGTATTGTTGAAAGCAAGTATTCTTCCGTAAGGAGGAAGTGAATAAATATCCTCCTTCTTAATTCCAATAAGCATATGCAGAAGTATGCGGCGAAGCCGTGCCGCAGGATAACGCTTTGTCTTTATCATTTCCATAAGCTCTTCCAGCGATGAAGCCGTTCTTGCCTGATAGATACGGTTGGCAAGTCCCTGTGCACCTACCTCGGCTATCTCGGCTATCTCCTCAGGCTCCATTGTACGGAGCTTGTAGAGAATAGGTCTCTCAAGATTTCTCAGCGACGCAAATGAACCATTTCTCCGTGCAGCATTTATCTCACGCCATGACTCCGGAGGAACCATTCTGTGACAGTCCTTGCCCTCGTCAAGACATGTCCGGATATACGACGCACTGGCAATGAGATTCACCTCAGAATGCTCATTCTCTGTTTTTGAACTGTCAGCAGGCGCATCCGGAACAGCTCCTGTACTGTTATGACCTGCACCTCTTCTCTGCACGCAGAAAGGCTGAATACGGCTCTCCCTGTCATTAAGTGCATTTATATATGCAACAGCAAGGGTATTATTCGGCTGTGAAAGCACCGCCGCAACCTCCTGCCCTGCTATCTGCGTCACCAGCTCCTGAAGAACCGATGGATATGAATTTCCCTGCCGTGTAAAATACCGCAGAGTGTCTGCATAGTCCGTCTGGCATACACGACATACCTCAGCCGCTGTTTTAAGAAGCTCTATATCGGCACACTCGCTGCCAAAGGATATTTCGTCCACCACCTGAAGAGCGTCCAGTATGGTAACTCCTCCGGCAGCAAACTGGTCGGCTGGAGACAGAGACCATATTACAGGCAGTTCAATAACAAGGTCTGCACCGGCTCTCAGCGCAAGCTTTGCACGGGTAAGCTTCTCCATATTGGAGACATCGCCTCTCTGCATAAAGTTTCCGCTCATAACCGCCACAATTGCGTCTGCTCCGTTTTCACGTACTGTTTTCAGATGATGAAGATGTCCATTGTGAAGAGGGTTATATTCGCAAATAACACTGCTTACTTTCATCTGCATTTCTCCTTTTCTTCTGTCATTTTGTGCTGTTTACTGAAAAATCAGGGCGAATTTAAGGAAAGTACTTGCAATTTTCAGAAAAAAGCTTATAATATATATCAGAGGAGTTTTTTCACTCCGTAATCAGCCCTGTTATTGGCTGTAAAAAGACGAAAGGACTTGAAACATATGATTATTCTTGTTGTCAATGCAGGAAGCTCTTCACTGAAGTACCAGCTCATCAATATGGAAGATGAATCTGTTATCGCAAAGGGCAACTGCGACCGTATCGGTATTGACGGTCACCTTAGCCACAAGACCTCCGACGGCAGAACCGTTGAAGAGGATTGCAGCTTTCCTACACATTCCGAGGCTTTTACCCGCCTCGTTGAGGCTCTGACTTCCGGCGATGCTGCTGTTATCTCCAGCATGGATGAAATTTCTGCTGTAGGTCACAGAATCGTGCAGGGTGCAGAGGTTTTCACTAAGACTACTATGGTTACTCCTGAAGTTATCGACAAGATTGAAGAACTCAAGGAACTTGCTCCTGTTCATAACCACGGTCATGCGCTCGCTCTCTGGGCTTGTACTGCTGTTATGCCTGACGTTCCGCAGGTAGTAGTATTCGATACAGCGTTCCATCAGACAATTCCTCAGAAGGCTTACATGTATGGCTTCCCATATGAGGACTATGAACAGTACAGCGTTAGAAAGTACGGCTTCCACGGTACATCCCACCGCTTCGTAACTGCTAAGCTTGCTGAAGTAATGGGTAAGGATATAAAGGATCTCAAGATAGTATCCTGCCATCTCGGCAACGGCTCTTCCATCACAGCAGTACAGAATGGTCAGTCCGTTGATACTACAATGGGCTTCACTCCTCTGGACGGCGTTCTCATGGGTACTCGCTGCGGTAATGTTGACCCGTCTGCTGTAACCTACGTTGCTAACAAGCACGGCTTTGATACCGGAGAAATGGATACCTATATGAATAAGAAATCAGGTCTCCTCGGTATTTCCGGAAAGTCCTCCGACTGGAGAGATATTACTGCCGCTTCTGAGGCTGGCGAACCAAGAGCTATGCTCGCAAGAGATATGCTGGTTTACGACATCAAGAAGGACATCGGCGCATATGCCGCTGCAATGAACGGTCTCGATGCTGTTATCTTTACCGGCGGTATCGGCGAAAATGCTCCCAACTGCCGTGAGATGGTTTGTGCTGATATGGACTACCTCGGAATCAAGATCGACAATGAGGTAAATAACTTCAAGGGCGAACTCAGAAAAATCTCAACACCTGATTCAAAAGTCGAGGTATGGGTAATTCCTACAAACGAAGAACTGCTCATTGCAAGAGATACTCTGGCAATGATTGAAGGCAAGTAAGAAATTTTATAGAAATTCGGGTAGATGTAATTCTGCCCGTTTTTCATTTTAGAAAGGAATCGACAATATGACACAGAATCTTACACAGTCTGCCATGGATGGCAGAGCCAATTCCTACGCCCCCTATTCCAGATTCAAGGTGGGTGCTGCCATTAAAGGCGGCTCAGGTAAAATCTATACCGGATGCAACGTAGAAAACGCCTCATTCTCCCTTACAGTATGTGCAGAAAGAAATGCAGTATTTCAGGCTATTGCTGCCGGTGAAGAATTCCTCCGGACTATGGCTGTTGTAGGCGGTGCGGATGATGACGAAGCTCTCACAAAACCATGCATACCATGCGGTGCATGCTTACAGGTGCTGGCTGAATTCTGCCCTCCGGACTTCCCTATTCTCCTTGCGGACGGAGTTCACATGCTCTGTGAATTTCTCCCTAAAAGATTCGGCAGCTTTGACGCTGAGGAAGAAAATTAAGGCTTACTTCTTCCGCTCAACCTTAGTCCTGCTGCCGTCAGGACGTACAATAACAGTGTTGTTAAGCTGTCCCGCAAGATTCCCCACAACAGATCTTCTGAACTCATTTCTCAGCTCAGTCTGTTCAGCTTTCTCCTCTGCGGTAAGCTCCCTTTCCTTTGAAAGTCGGGCAAGCTCGTTTATTCGGTTTATCTTATTCTGATCCATAGGTAATACTCCAAATATACAATAAAATACTCTGAACTATTATTATAACACAAAAAAATCCATATTGCAAGGGATTTCGCAGTTTTTCGGAAATTCCGCTGAAGAAAGGAACTTAATCATGTCAAAAACAGCGTTTGTTACAGGCGGAACCAGAGGTATTGGTCTCGCTATCACAAAAGCCCTGTCAGCTCAGGGTTATATCGTAGCTGCCGGTTACTGTCAGAATGACTCCGCCGCCCTTAAAATGCAGCGTGAATGCGGTGCTTCCCTTGTTAAAGGAGATCTGGGTATGCCCGGAAGTGCTGCTGTTATCGCTAAACAGGCTCTCGAAATTCTGGGGCATGTTGATGTGCTTGTCAATAACGCCTCAATCTCTGCTGCCGATCTCTTCCAGTGCATGTCCCCTGAACGGGTACAAAAGCTATATCAGGTAAACCTTTTCGGCACTACTGAAACTGTACGCTTCCTCCTTCCTGAAATGATAAACAGAAAAAAAGGCTGCATTATTAATATAGCTTCAATGTGGGGACAGGTGGGTGCGTCCTGTGAGGTTGACTATTCAGCGGCAAAGGGTGCTGTCATAAGCTTTACCAAGGCTCTTGCCAAGGAGGTCGGCCCTTCCGGTATACGTGTAAACTGCGTATCACCAGGCGTTATAGATACCGATATGAATGCACATCTTTCAGATGAGGATATGCGTTCGCTTGCTGAGGAAACTCCTCTCGGACGTATCGGCAGACCAGAGGAGGTCGCCGCCGCTGTATGCTGGCTCGCATCAGACGCTGCAAGCTTTGTTACAGGTCAGGTATTTCCTGTGAACGGCGGCATTATCTGACTCCAGTATTGCCCGCCCGTCAGAACAATATAACCCCCATCAAGAAAATTTTCATTCTAAGCCGCAGAAACATTCTCTTTCGTGATAAATCCGTGAAAATATAAAAAAACCCTTGCATTCCGACAGAAACTATAGTATAATATTTGTATATATATAAGTGTGGCTCACTCTGCGCCACCGATATGGAGGGTTTTATTATGGCTAATTTCTTCGATAAATTCGTAAACACCATGTCCGATTTCGGCAACAAGGTAAGTGAAAAAACTACAAGCTCTACCGAAAATATCCGTCTCACTAATGCTGTTAAAAATGAAGAGCGTCAGATCGCTAACGCTTATCAGGAAATCGGCAAAAAGTACCGTGAACTCTATGGCGCAAATCCTGCACCGGAATTCGCCGCTTTCCTTGATGACATCTCAAAAAGAGAGATTCTCGTTACTGAATACCGCAAGAAGATCCAGCAGAATAAAGGCAAAATGCCCTGCCAGTCCTGCGGTAAGGAAATCGAATGTACTGCCGCTTTCTGTGCAGGCTGCGGCGCAAAAAATCCGGTAGCTGAAGAAATCGCTCGTGCAAAGGCTGAAGCAGAAGCTAAGGCTGCTGCTGAAAGAGCTGCAAGAGAGGCTGCTGCAAGAGAAGCTCAGGCTAAGGCGCAGGCCGCTGCTCAGTCCGTTGATATGCCTCAGGCTGCTCCTGTTGTTGATGTAGCTGCTGAGGATGTTAAGCCCATCGCTAAAACATGCCCTAACTGCGGTAAGGAAGTCGCTGAAGGCAACCTCTTCTGCACCGGCTGCGGTACTCGTCAGGACGCTTGAATGTACTTATATACAACTGAAACATAAGCGGAACGCCGTTTTGCCCCATAAGGCGAAACGGCGTTTTTTGTACGGCTGCCTTTTTTCTCATTGCGGCTGTAATACCTCTAATTATTTTTATAACAAGAAAGGATAACAACATGAAATTATGCAGAAATTGTCAGGCTGAACTCGCTGATGAAGCTAAAATCTGCCGTGAATGCGGCGAAATTCAGCCTGCTGATAATTCATCATCCAGCAATGCTTTCGCTATGCCCTACCTCTCCTCTAATATTACTGTTCACTCAAAATCTGATAAAAAAATATCTGACCAACCTGAAAGCAAAGAGCCTGTCAATATTCCTGAAACCAAAGAGGAAAAAAAAGAAAGAAAAATCGCTGTCGATCAGATAACTGACCCAAGAGAAAGAGCATTCGCTAAACAGAATAGACGCAATAAGCTTATCCGCATTGCTGCTCTCATTATCGCTGCTGCTGTTGTTGTCGTTCTCGCTGTATTCCTCCTTACACGCAGCACAGGCTACCATAAGGCTCTCGATAAATACATTGACGGAAGAACTCGGTCCGGCGGTACTGCTTACGCTTCTATCGTTCCCGAACTCTATCTCATTAATGCTGAAAAACTCTACAGTATGTCAAGACCGGAAATCAGAAGCAATACCGGTAATTACCTCGAATATGTCGAAGACCAGATGGAATCCAATTTCGGCAGCGGTCTCGATTTCTCATATAAAATTATTTCCGAAGCCGTTGTTACTGATGAAAAGTCCCTCGATTCTCTCGAAGAATCTATTAAATCTGTTTATGGTACTGAATTGGTCATCTCTGAGGCTGCTTACCTCAATGTCCGCCTTACTACTAAAGGCTCAGTTACTCAGGAAACTGAAACCCTTGAAATGACCTTCTTTGAATATGACGGCAAATGGTACTGTATGGACGCTATGGAGATCATTAAATTTGCCTGCGAAAATTCCGGCTACGGTCTCTGGTAAAATTAAGGAGGTAATTCTATGAGTACAAAAAATAATGGTAATGCTAAAAATAATAAGCTTTTTATAGGCGGAATCTGTGCTATCGCTGCTGCTCTTCTCATTCTGGGCGGAGGTATTTTCCTCATCTTCAGCGACAATAATAACGGAGAAACTATGACTCCCGGCGGTTTCGCTGCTGTCGGTGAAGAGGATACTGCTACTGCTTGTCAGAACCTTATGTCCGATTACTACTCCGCTATTATGTCCGAAAACGGCGAAAACCTCTATAAGCTTATGGCCCCGCCGGAATACTGGGAATACTATATGCAGGAATTCTCTAAGGATGAATCAGATATTATTTCTACCTACAATGACGCCGCTTCCAATACTCTCGCTCAATGGCATGCCGAATGCGGTGATGATGCTAAAGTCTCTTTTAAAATCGAAGCCTCCGGCTATCAGTCCGATGAATTTCTCTCAGAATGGACTGATACCATGAACGAAACCCTCGGCAGTAATCTTCTTAACGCTGAAGAGGCTATGACTCTCAATGTTAAACAAACTGTCGCAGGAAGCTTAAATACCAAGGAAACTACTGCAAGCCCTACTCTCATTAAAGTTAACGGCAAGTGGTATATCCTTGATGAAGGTGTACAATAAATCTATATGCTCTTCTGAGCATTATGCAAAGGAGATGACTAAATGAAAAAATCTGATACAGGAGGCAGAGCAAGAACAAGCACCTATCCGCCATCTAACTGGATAAGATTCTTTGCAGTTGTTTTCGGCTCTCTTCTTACCTACGGTGCAACCATCAAGCTTATTGAAGTCAATACCGCATTATCTATAGATCACTGGGCAAACTTCTTAACCGGTATTTTAATCGCTATCTCACCTTTTATTATGAATAAATTCCTGCCTATTGTTCTCATGGGTACTGGTATTTTTACTGTCGCTAATCTGCTTCAGCCAGATATTCAAAGCTGGGTTAATCTCGGTATTTTTATTCTGCTTACTGTTCTCCTTCTTCAACCCTACAGAATATGGTTCAGACTTCTTATCCAGCTCCTCCTCCTATCTGCCATCGGCTTCTGTCTATGGTGCGTCTGGCAGGAGTTCTATAAGGGCCTCGATCACTTCATAGAAACCGGTAAGCTCACTGAGGTCTACCTCAGAAACAGAATCAAAACCTATCTCCCAGGTGATTTCTCTTACTATATGGCTGTTTCTGCTTTTACACTCTCTATCAGACAGTATATTGATGCTAATGAAGCTCGTACAACTAAACGCAAAAGAGCTGAAAATTATACCGAAAATGACCGTGACCTCTGGGGTTACTGATATTCGCTCAATTGCCTCCCAATTTTAGGGAGGCTTTTTGATACTACAACATCCCTTTCATATGCTTTGGTAAATTGTAGGGGACGACGTCCTCGACATCCCATAATTACGCACAACACATGCGGGGCGTCAAAGGTGCCGCCACCTACATATTCTGTCTTAACTGAACGACAAACTACAATTTATGCCTTACTTACTTCATTTTAATGTTATTTTAAGCATATTATTGTATACTTGATATAATGAGGAAAATAGAATCTATTACCGAAAGGAGATATTTTTTATGAAAATCTTAGTCGTTGAAGATGAAGCTGCCCTCTGTGACGCTCTCACTGAAATCCTTAAACGTAATCAATATAATGTCGATTCCGTTGATAATGGTGAGGACGGTCTTGAATATGCTCTCACTGGCCTCTATGACTGCATTATCCTTGATATTATGCTGCCCATTATGGACGGTATCTCCGTCCTTAAACACCTCCGTAAAGCTAAAATCTCTACCCCTGTTATGCTCCTTACCGCTAAATCCGATATTGATGACAAAATTACCGGTCTCGACTGCGGTGCGGATGATTACCTCACTAAACCATTCATTACCGGTGAACTCCTCGCCCGTGTACGTGCCCTTACAAGACGTACTGGTGAGGTCAATGTTGACGCTTTCGATTTCCATGGACTCACCCTTAACAAACAAACCTACATGCTCTCCTATGATTCGCAAAGCGTTAAACTTAGCCTCAAGGAATATCAGATCATGGAGATCCTTATAATGAACCCGAATCAGATAATCACAAAAGAACGTTTTATAGAGAAAATATGGGGCTTTGAAAGCGATGTTGAATACAATAATATCGAAGTCTACATATCCTTCCTTCGCAAAAAAATCCAATCCATCAACTCTAAGGCTTCCATTCGTACTGCAAGAGGTGTGGGTTACTATCTGGAGGAAAAAACATGATTCAGAAAGTCCGAAAAAGCTTTATCACTATCACTATGACCATGCTCACTCTGGTTCTTATTATACCTCTCTTCGCTGTCAATATCGTTACTGCTGTTCTCACATATAATAATACTCATACCATCCTTGAACAAATTGCTCAGACTGAAGTCTATATCCTTGAACCAAGAGATCCAATTCCTGATCACTCATTCCCTACTGAAAATCAAAATATGGGCGTTGTTAAGCCCGTTCATACTACTTCCACTTCAACTGCATCTTCCCAGACAACTACCCTTTCAATAACTATTGCAACATCTGTTGAAAAACAAAGCGAAGCAGAAAATATTATACAAACATTATCTCCTATTCCACATGCGCAAACTACTACTCCCTCCCTCCATTCTACTGACGCTCGTCACTCTACTGATGTTCGCCCCGATATTCCCAAAACTACACCCCATGCTGCTACAACTCCCCCTCAGCCGCCTAGTTGGCAGCAGCAGACGAAAACTGAACCTGCCTTTCCATCAGTACAGACAAATCCTACTCGTCCTATTCATCCTAATCACCCTGCTTTTACTCAGGATTTCAGAGAAAATGAATTCGAAAATAACAACTATAAGGAAAATGAAAGCTGGTACGGTGACTGGAATGGTTGGTATGCTGCTGAAGTACCTGCTTTAAACGCTAAAATTGCTGCTGCGGTGGCAAATTTCATTTCCCTTGAAACTGCTCAGAATTCTTCAATCATTCCTAATTCCGCTAATTCTTCTACTACATATACCACAACTGTTTCTCAAACATTCCCTCCTGAATCACCTCAGCATCTCTCCGAAAACACTCAGATAAGCAAAACTCTTAAACCAAAGGTCTTTGATAAACAACTAAGAGAACCTCTTCCGCCAGATCAGAAGCCTCCAAGCTCCATTGATCACTTCGTTGTTTTCCTCGATAAAGAAAATAACGTAACCGATGTTCAGGGCTCTGACGACTTTACAAAGGAAAGCTGCTCCATTATACTTCAGAATATTAAACCTAATGATAAATACGACGGTTACTATGGCTCTATGCAATATGTCCGCAAAGACTATAATCAGGGCGCAGTTATGGTTTTCTCTGACAGACAATCCGATATTAAAATGATGAAAACCATTCTTTTCGTTAGTATAGGCCTATTCCTTCTTATGGAGTTCGTTGTTTTCTTTATCACAAGAATTCTTACAAAAAAAGCTATGAGACCTATGCAGATCTCCTACGAAAAACAACAGCAGTTTATCTCAGATGCCGGCCATGAACTTAAAACTCCTCTTACTGTTATTTCCGCTAATGCTGATATTCTTGCCGATGAGATCGGTGACAATAAGTGGCTTACTTATATCAAAAGTCAGGCTGAGCGTATGCGTATACTCGTTCAGGAAATGCTCGACCTTACTAAAATTACTAGCTCAGATCAGCATATCGCTCAATCCCATTTTAATATCAGCAGCCTTGTGGAAAATGTAGCTCTCCCATTTGAATGTCAGGCTTTTGAACAGAAAAAAACTTTTCATATCGAACTCGAACCCAATGTAGAATTCTTCGGAAACACCGAACGAATCAGACGTATGATAGGTATTTTTATTGACAATGCTTTCAAATACAGCAATGAAAACGGTACTATCAAAATCCAGCTCAAAACTGAAAGCAATAAAAAAATCCTGCGTATATACAACACAGGTATCGGTATTGCCAAGGGCGAAGAAGAGAAAATTTTTGAAAGATTCTATCGCAGTGATACCTCAAGATCTAAACAGGGCGGTTACGGTCTCGGACTTGCTATTGCTAAAAGTATTGCTGATCAGCATGGTATCAAAATTAATGTTCAGACTGAACCCAATCAGTGGATAAGCTTTAATCTTACCCTTTGATACACTACAATATAATGCTCCTCTTACTATGGGGAGCATTTCATTTCACCCTGCACTGCAAACAAGAACCAAAAAACTGTAATTTACACCAGAGCTTTCAAAACAGGTTCTCTTTCAAAAATTGGTGTAAATGTAGTTTTGAATTGGTTTAATCAGAAATTGTAGGGTACACTCCTTACTGGAGCCAGTCTCCTTTGTCCTGCGGACATTTCCCCTTCCCATGGGAAATACCCTCGACATCCCGTTAATTACGCACAACACATGCGGGGCGTCGAAGACACCGCCACCTACAGTTCATGCGATTAGGACATTTTTTATCACACGCATAAACTAAAATCTATTCCCCAACATTTATAATAGAACCTCAAAACAGAGCTAAAAAACGAGCTGAAACAGCACTTAATTTCATGCTGCTTCAGCCCGTTTTCTTACTTTTTACCCAGCACTATACCTTATGCAAGCTCGATCTTGTCTGTGAACATATATCTCTGAAGTGCTTCCGGTATTCTGATAGTTCCGTCTTCATTCAGATTGTTCTCAAGAAATGCAATGAGCATTCTCGGCGGTGCTACTACTGTATTATTAAGTGTATGTGCAAAATACTTGCTGCCGTCCTCTGCCTTTACTCTGATGCCAAGTCTTCTTGCCTGCGCATCACCAAGGTTTGAACAGCTTCCTACCTCAAAATACTTCTTCTGTCTAGGTGACCATGCCTCAACGTCGATGCTCTTTACCTTCAGGTCTGCAAGATCTCCTGAACAGCATTCCAGTGTTCTCACCGGTATATCAAGTGTTCTGAAAAATTCTACTGTGTTTTCATACATCTTCCTGAACCATTCCATGCTCTCCTCAGGCTTACATACTACGATCATTTCCTGCTTCTCAAACTGGTGGATTCTGTATACTCCTCTCTCCTCAATACCATGTGCACCTACTTCCTTTCTGAAACACGGTGAATAGCTTGTGAGACACTGAGGAAGTGTCGATTCATCCACAATAGTATCAATGAACTTACCTATCATTGAATGTTCGCTTGTACCAATAAGATACAGATCCTCACCCTCGATCTTGTACATCATGCCTTCCATTTCTGCAAAGCTCATTACGCCTGTTACAACGTTGCTTCTTATCATAAACGGTGGAATGTAGTACTTGAAACCCTTGCCAATCATGAAATCTCTTGCATATGAAAGAATTGAAGAATGCAATCTTGCAATATCGCCGCAAAGATAATAAAATCCGTTGCCGCTGGTCTTTCTTGCAGAATCAATATCTATTCCGCCCAGCTTTTCCATTATATCTACATGATATGGTACTGGGAAATCCGGTACAAACGGTTCACCAAAACGCTCTACCTCTACATTCTCACTGTCATCCTTACCAATCGGTACGCTGTCATCAATAAAGTTCGGGATTACCATCATGATTTCCTTTACCTTTGTCTCCAGCTCTGTTTCCAGTGCTTCCTTCTCAGCAAGCTGCTTTCCAAGATCTGCTACCTCTGCCTTTACCTTCTCTGCTTCTTCCTTCTTGCCCTGCGCCATCAGTCCGCCTATCATCTTGCTTACGGTCTTTCTCTGGTTTCTCAGTCCGTCGCATGCAAGCTTTGTTTCTCTGTACTGCTTGTCCAGCTCCACTACCTCATCTACCAGCGCAAGCTTTGAATCCTGAAACTTCTTCTTGATATTTTCCTTTACTGCTTCCGGATTTGTTCTTATCCATTTAATATCTATCATTTCTATTTATTCCTTTCAAGTTTTACTTTTTAGTACCATGTGAATATTTTACAAAGTTCTGTAAGATCTTCCTTATCGTAGAAATCAAGCGTCAGAGTTCCCTTGTTCTGTCCGTATCTCACTGACACGTGACGCTTCAGAACCTCCGCAAGTCCTATCTCTACTTCCCTGAAATATGAATCTGTTTCCGGATCCATTTCAAATGGCTCCGGTTTTAATTCCGCTTCTTCTGCTGCTATTCTTTCTATCGCTCTTACTGTAAGCATTCCTCGTGCTGCTTTCCTTGCTGTATTTACTCGCAGCTCCGGATTGTTTATTGACAACAGTGCCTTTGCATGTCCTGCTGTTATGCTGTTCTTCTCTATAAGATCAAGTATTTCATCTTCAAGCTGAAGCAGACGCAGAGAATTCGCTACTGTGCTTCTCGATCTGCCTACTGTCTTAGAAACGCTTTCCTGAGTCATCCCGTACTGCTCCATCAGATCACGATAACCCATTGCTTCTTCTATAGGATTCAGATTCTCTCTTTGCAGATTCTCTATCAGTGCAATCTGCATTGTTTCCAGATCCGACAGCTCTTTGATGATAACTGGTATTTCATCCATGCCAAGCATTCGTGCTGCTCTCCAGCGGCGTTCGCCTGCTACGATCTGATAACCACTGTTCATAGGCCGCACCAGAACCGGCTGCAATATTCCATACTGCTTTATCGAATCTGCAAGTGCTGCTATTGATTCTTCACTGAAATTCTTTCTCGGCTGATTCCGGTTAGGCTCGATCTCTGACATGCGCACATTCTTCTTTACCTGTACATCTGCTGCATTATCATCAAACAGAAAATCAAGTCCGCTGCCAAGTCCGCCTTTTGCCATTACTATTACCTCCTCTTCCTTTTATTCTTACTTAGCCTCTTCTCCGTCTTTCTTCTTACCGAAAAACAGACGTTTTTTCTCCTTCTTAGGCTTCTCTTCTTTCAAAAGCTCATAGCCTAGCTCTTCATATGCTTCCGCACCCTTTGAGTTTTTATCATAGTACATTACCGGCTTTCCGTGACTAGGTGCTTCGGATATTCGCACATTCCTCGGTATCTTTGTCCTGAACACTCTTCCCGGAAAATACTTCTCTACCTCTGCTTCTACCTGCTTTGATACATTAAGTCTCTGATCAAACATCACAAACAATATACCTGCTATATTCAACGATGGATTAAAGCTGCTTCGTACTATCTTCAGCGTATTTGTAAGTTGTGAAAGTCCTTCCAAAGCATAAAACTCAGCAAGCATTGGTATAATCAGTTCATCTGCTGCTGTAAGCCCATTTAATGTAAGAAGTCCTAATGCCGGCGGACAGTCGATAAGTATTATGTCATATTCATCCTTACAGGTCAGCAGCTGCATTTTTAACTTATTGGTACGATTCTCCAAACGGCTAAGCTCTATTTCACAGCCTGCAAGGTCATCTGTTGCCGGAAGAACTGACACTCCCTCAAACTCTGTTTCTATTATCGCATCTTTTATTTTTGCTTTACCTGATATTACATCATATGATGATACCTCAAGTTCTCTTTTCTTTATTCCAAATCCTGTTGTTGTATTGCCTTGCGGATCTATATCAACACACAGCACTTTCTTTCCATGCGATCCAAGCCATGCGCCAAGGTTTATGACTGTTGTGGTCTTTCCTACGCCGCCTTTCTGGTTTCCTACTGCATATATCAACTGCATCGCCCCTTTCTGTTCTTTTATTATACCACGATTCCAGTCTTTTGTAAAGCATTTTCCCTACCCTGACTGCCCTTTTTTACTCAAAATGTTCCACGTGGAACATTTTTCATCACGCTTCCCCATTGTTCCACGTGGAACATTTTTCATTGCACTTCCCCATTGTTCCACGTGGAACATTTTTCATTGCACTTCCCCATTGTTCTACGTGGAACATTTTTCATTGCACTTCCCCATTGTTCCACGTGGAACATTTTATAAAAAAGCTGCACTGATCCACTCAGCGCAGCTACTTATGTATTGCCTTAACTTAAACGTTTTTTCCCTTCAGTATTTTGCAGTCTCTGATCAATTTCATAAGGTATTCTTATGCGGTATTCCACTGCACTTCCATTATGTATCTTCTCTGCATCAATTGCTATCCCTGCGTTCTGTATGGTGTCAATAGCCTTATTAAGAGTGTTCACAAAAGACTTTACATTCTGCATTGTTCTGTTTCTCTTGCGATAAGGCTCTCTTCTTCGGTTACGTCCAATAAGCCCCTCTACCATTTGTTCTGTCTTTTCAACGTTTAACCCATCTTCTATTACACGGCTGAGTATACCCATACGCTCATCCGGTGCGCTTATTCTGAGAAGTGCTCTGGCATGACGTTCTGTAAGATGGTTGTCCATTATCATCTTTCGCTCTTCCGATGTCAGTCGAAGAAGACGTAATTTGTTTGCTACTGTACTCTGTGCCTTGCCAAGCTGTGCAGCTGCATCCTCCTGTGTTATGCCGTAATACGATATAAGTTTCTCAATCGCTTCAGCCTCTTCAAAAAATGAAAGATCAGCAAGATTTATAAATTCTGCCATACGACTGCTGCCCTTTTCTGTTATTATACACGGCACTTCCTTGCATTCCGCAAGGATTGCAGCATAAAATCTCTCTGGTTCCGCTACAAGTACATATCCATCATCTGCTGCACGTACAAAAAATGGCTGCATAAACCCATTTTCTCTTATATCATCTGCTAAAATCCGGATCTTTTCAGGGTCAAGATGTGATTTACTGATATTTACATCTGTTTTTATCTCTTCAAAACGAAGTTTTATAAGCTGTCCTGCCGATCTTCTTCCTGTAAATGCCGCATATCCTGCCATAATGCCATCTCCTTGTCTCCAATTCTTTTTTCTTTATTTTTAAGAACTTGTCTTAATATAATCTACTGTAAGTTTTATCCATGAATTTTGCTGCTAACAGCGTTAAGTGTTCCCATCATACGCCAAATATATAGAAAATTCAACACATCGTTTATTTGGTTTTATTTAAGACGCTTTGGCAAATTGCAATTTATATGAGAATATTCTTTATGTCATATAATTCAAACTAACTAATAAATCATATTTTATACCAAGGCAATTACAAAAGACATCTAAAAAAGGAAACACATGTAAAATCTGAAAGAATTTAAAAATGTCCTTTCAGATAAGTGTTTCCTTAATTATATCATATACAAATAGTGTTTTCTATAAGAATAAATCGCATAAATCAGCAATTCTCTACTGTATTCTGCACATTACAGCATAATTATAAAGGTTTCTGCTTTATACGGCTGCTTTTTCTTGGATATTTTGACGGAGTATGCGAAATTTTTCTTATAACAATAAGCCTGCGTTCTTCACCGCTGATCTCATATGTAATTTCTTTTTCAACAGCACCTCCAAGCTCCTTAATGGCAAATGCAGCGTCATCAGAGCTTTCACTTGGTCCTTTCAGCGCAATAAATATCCCGCCTTTCTTTACAAAAGGCATACAATATTCGCAAAGAACCGGAAGAGCCGCAACAGCACGTGCCGTTGCAACATCAAAGGTTTCCCTATATTCCGGAAGATTGCCTGCATCCTCGGCACGGCTGTGTATGCATCTCCAGTCGTTAAGCTCCATTTTTTCTGAAAGCTGCTCCAGAAATGTTATTCTCTTCATAAGGCTGTCAAGCATCGTTATTTTAAGGTCACTTCTGTATACACCCATGGGTACACTGGGAAAACCTGCACCAGTGCCGACATCAATTATACTTGCATTTTCCGGAATTTCTACGTATGAAAGCGGCACGATACTGTCAAGAAAATGCTTTACCCATATTTCACCTGTTTCAGTAATTGCTGTAAGATTAACCTTTTCATTGTATTCAACAAGAAATTCCGCATATTCACTAAGAAGGGAATAATGCTTCTGGGTGATTTCAAGTCCTCTTTCAACAAATAAACAATGAATAGTTGAAAAGTCAGTTTTAATCATTATCTTCCGCCTTTCTGGATAATTCCCATACAATAAGAACTGAAATATCAGCCGGAGACACACCGGAAATACGGCTTGCCTGACCTATATTAGCAGGCTGATGTGCATTAAGCTTTTCAGCAGCCTCAAGGCGCAGACCACGTATCTGTGTATAATCTGTACCTTCTGGAAGAATTTTCTCCTCCAGCTTACGCATTTTTTCAATAAGAGCAAGCTGTTTTTCAATGTAGCCCTCATATTTTATCTGGATTTCTACCTGCTGACCTATTACAGGATCAAGCACTGGTCTTTCAGGATCAAATGGCTTAAGAACATCATATCCAAGCTGAGGCCGTCTTATAAGATCAGCGAGCTTGCAGCCTGTTGAAAGAGGTGCAGTACCATTTTCAACAAGGAAATTATTTAATTCAGCTATAGGCTGCATATTTTTCTTTTCAACTCTTTTTTTCTCATTTTCAACAGCCTGATATTTGCGTATCATGGCAAGGTATCTTTCCTTTGGAAGGAGACCTGTTTCATAGCCAACAGGCATAAGACGCTGGTCCGCATTGTCCTGACGCAGAATAAGACGATATTCGCTTCGGGATGTCATCATTCTATATGGATCTTCACAGCCCTTAGTGACAAGATCATCAATAAGAGTTCCGATATACGAGCTTGTACGGTCAAGAATAAGGGGTTTTCTTCCATGAAGCTTGAGAGCCGCATTAATTCCTGCAATAATACCCTGTGCAGCCGCCTCTTCATAGCCAGAGCTTCCGTTGAACTGACCTGCACCATAAAGACCGCTGATTTTTTTAGATTCAAGAGTAGCACGAAGAGAAGTAGGATCAACGCAGTCATATTCGATTGCGTAAGCCGGACGCATTATTTCAACATTTTCCAGACCTTTAATTGTTCTGAGGAAGTCCTGCTGAACGTCCTCCGGCAATGAGGTAGACATACCCTGCAAGTAGAATTCATCAGTATCAAGTCCCATAGGCTCTATGAAAAGCTGATGACGTTCCTTATCAGCAAATCTATCTATTTTTGTTTCAATAGACGGGCAGTATCTTGGTCCAATACCCTCGATCTGACCTGTAAACATAGGGGAACGGTGGAAATTATCTCTGATGATCTGGTGAGTTTTTTCGTTGGTATATGAGATATAGCATGATACCTGATTTTTCAATCCCTGTACTGGTGTTTCAAATGAAAACGGAACAATATCATCATCACCGAACTGTTCGTCAATAACATCAAAATTGATACTTCTTCTATGAACACGGCATGGTGTACCTGTTTTAAAACGTCTGAGTGGCAGTCCAAGTTTCTGGAGATTAACGCCAAGCTCACGGCTTGGGAGTGCGCTGTCAGGGCCGCTTTCAAAGGAAACAGTACCAATATGAATTTTTCCATTAAGATAAGTACCGGTAGCAACAATAACCGCTTTCACATCATACTTTGCACCGAGGCTGGTAACAACTCCTGTAACACATCCATTTTCAGTAAGGATGTCAGCAATTTCAGCCTGTTTAATAAAAAGGTTTTCTGTTTCCTCGCAGATTTTTTTCATATAAGCATGGTATTTTACTCTATCTGCCTGAACACGCAGGCTATAGACCGCAGGGCCTTTACCTTTGTTAAGCATGCGGCTTTGAATGAAGCAAGCGTCCGCAGCCTTGCCCATTTCGCCGCCGAGAGCATCAATTTCACGAACGAGGTGACCTTTGGCAGTACCTCCTATTGAGGGATTGCAGGGCATATTAGCGATCTGGTCGAGAGATATTGTAAAAAGGGCAGTTTTACAGCCGAGGCGAGCAGCAGCGAGAGCAGCCTCGACACCAGCATGGCCTGCGCCGATAACGGCGATATCGAAAGAGTCCATATGGTACATAGCAAATCAACTCCTAAAAAATGGTAGTGGTATAAAATGTTCCACGTGGAACATTTTGAAAATAACAAATGGTACATTCTGGAAATTGTTCCACGTGGAACAATTTGGGATGAGAGTAAAGACGCTCCACCTGAAACATTTGGTTGAGAGAAAATGTTCCACGTGGAACATTTTTACCTTGAGGGTAAAAACGTCCTAAAATTATTTTGAATACAGAGTTATGAAATTGACTTCAGCAGGATTAAATAGTCTGACTTTGCCTACACCTCCGGAGACATAAACAGTGGTATTATTTAAATGGTAAACGCCTTTAGTGTATTTTGGAAAAAATCGGCGTTCTGGAGAAAGAAGACCTCCGATGAAAGGGAGTCTTATAATACCGCCATGAACATGACCTGAGAAGACAGCATCAGCATTCCACTGTGCATAGGTATCAGCAATGAGAGGGTTGTGAGCGAGAAGTAGTGTACATCTTTTGCGAGTACCTAAATCGGAATTAAGCTGACTTAGGGAATATGTGCTAAGGTTTTTAAATCTTCTGTTTTCGTCACGATAAATGCTTTTTATGAGGGCTGCACCAGCGATGTCAATGGATGAAGAATTCCGGTAAACAGTTACCTTTGAGTTATCAAGAATGGTGACACCAGCGTTCTGGAGTGTAGAAATATATTTTTCACGTTTTTTTCCTGAGAAATCAAGTTCATGGTTACCGAAAACGAAATAAACAGGGGCGATGGAAGAAAGTCTGGAACAAAGTATCCCTATGGATGAGAAGTCAGTTTCATTACGCGAAACCATATCACCTGTAAGGAAAATGAGATCTGGACTCAAATAAGAAGCGATATTAGAAATTTTTGAGTTATCGCCGCCGAATTGTCTGTGATGAATATCTGATATTTGTAGAATAGAGAGTCCATTAAAATCATGGGGGAGATTTGAGAGATGAATATCAGCCTTAGCAGTGATCAGGAAATGTCTTTCAATAAAAAACCAGAAAAAAATGAGAAGGAATAGAACCGCAATAAAAATAAGAAATATTTTCATGAGGAGACCTCCGGTAGATAATAAGATATGCTCAAGATATAATGAATAGCAGGTATTGTGATATATAAAGGTATTCCGGCAGCAAAAGCAGCTGCCGGCATTCTAATTAGAAATTATAGGCTGTTATTCATCGGAAGGCTGTGATTCTTCAGAGTCATCAGGAACATCCTCAACAGACGCAGTAACAGCGGAATCGTCATGTTCAGCGCATGTAAAAGCGACCACAGTATTACCATTAGCGACCTTCATAGTACGAACGCCCTTGGCAATTCTTCCCATTACACGAATATCATCGCATCGCACACGAATAATAACGCCATCTGAGGATATGAGAATAATATCCTGACCGGATTCGACCATACGAATACCGCAAACATCGCCACGCTCGGAGTCGGTCTTGTAGTTAGTTATACCCAAACCGCCGCGATTCTGGATACGATAATCAGCAGAAGCAGTTCTCTTACCGAAGCCGTGAGTGGTAATGGTAAGGAGGTCAGCATTTTCACGTTCACGCTCAAGAGCAACTACCTGATCGCCGTCACGGAGCGTAATAGCACGAACACCATGTGCGCTTCTGCTCATAGGTCTTACATTATTTTCGGAGGTACGGAGTATCATACCGTTTTTAGTAGCAATGAAAATGTTATCCTCACCCTCAGTTATCAATGCTCCGGCAATTTCATCGTCCTCATCGAGACCAATAGCAATAAGACCGCTTTTACGAACATTTTTGTAAGCAGAAAGCTCAGTACGCTTTATCTTGCCCTTCTTAGTTACAATATTAACATATCTTCCCTCTTCAAAGTCGGAGGTATGGAGCATAGCGGCAACATGTTCATCATCGGCCATAGTAATGAGGTTAACTATGTTGAGGCCCTTTGAAGTCTTACCGCCTTCGGGAATTTCATAGCATTTGAGCTTATACATAATACCCTTATTTGAGATAAACATAATGTGGTCATGAGAAGAGCTAATAAACATTTCGCTTACAAAGTCCTCCTCACGCTGTTTCATACCAGTAACACCTCTTCCGCCTCTGCGCTGAAGCTTGTAAGTCTCAACAGGCTGACGCTTCATATAGCCGCTGTTGGTATAGGTAACAACGCATTCAGTAACAGGAATAAGGTCCTCTATCTCAACCTCACCGCAAACATTTTCAATCATAGTACGTCTTGAGTCTGAGAACTTACGAGCAATTTCCTTGAGGTCAGTGCGGATGATAGCCTTAACAAGGTTTTCGTCACCGAGAATAGCAATGTATTCAGCGATCTTCTTGGTAAGCTCATAGAGTTCATCAGTAACTTTCTTGCGCTCCATACCGGTGAGCTGACCGAGACGCATCTGAACGATAGCGTCAGCCTGTTCTTCTGAAAGGCCAACCTGCGCTTCAAGCTGATAGTTTGTCATATCATATTCTGTGCGGTCAAGGAGTTCAGACATATCAGTATCTTTAAAACGCTCGATAAGTCTCTGCTTGCCCTCAGGGATAGTCTTACTTGTACGGAGAATATTTATAACCTCGTCAATATAGTCGATAGCAACAACAAAGCCCTGAAGGATATGCGCCCTCTTCTTAGCCTTGGCAAGGTCATACTTAGTACGGTTAGTGATTACCTCGATCTGGAAGTCAAGATAATGCTCCAGCATCTGCTTAATGGAAAGAATCTTAGGCTCACCATTAACAAGAGCCAGCATAATAACGCCCACCGTATCCTGAAGCTGAGTATAGGAGTAAAGCTTATTGAGAACGATCTCCGCATTAGCGTCCTTTTTCAGCTCAATAACGATACGCATACCCTCACGGCTTGACTCATCCTGAATGTGAGCAATACCCTCAACACGTTTTTCCTTGGCGAGCTGAGCAATGCTCTCAACGAGTCTAGCCTTGTTCACCATATATGGAATTTCTGTTACGATAATGGCATCTCTGCCACGAACCTTTTCAAATTCCACACGGCTTCTGAGAGTAATCTTGCCTCTGCCAGTATTATAGGCAGCACGAATACCAGCCTTACCCATAATAATACCGCCAGTTGGGAAATCAGGGCCTTTGATCTTACCCATGAGGTCTTCAATGGTGCAGTCCGGCTCGTCCATAAGGAGTTCCAGACCTTCAACGACTTCACCGAGGTTATGAGGAGGAATGTTTGTTGCCATACCTACAGCAATACCTACAGAACCGTTAACAAGGAGATTTGGGTAACGTGATGGGAGGACTTCAGGTTCAAGGAGTCTTTCGTCGTAGTTGGGAGTAAAAGGAACAGTCTCCTTCTGGATGTCAGTAAGCATTTCGAGGGAGATTTTTGACATTCTCGCCTCAGTGTATCGGTAAGCAGCAGGCGGATCTCCGTCTACAGAACCGAAGTTACCCTGACCGTCTACCAGCATATAGCGGAGAGAGAAAGGCTGTGCGAGACGAACGAGAGCGTCATAAACGGAAGCGTCACCATGAGGGTGATAGCTACCCAGCACAGAACCGACAGTATCCGCACACTTATGGTATGCCTTATCAGGAGTCAGGTTTTTTTCATACATTGTATAGAGAATACGTCTGTGAACGGGTTTGAGACCGTCACGAACGTCCGGCAGAGCACGGGAAACGATAACAGACATAGCGTACTGCAAAAAGGACTGCTGCACCTCTGTACTTATCTCCACAGGCACAATTTTGCCGTCTCTGTTTTCGAGAATAATTTCGTTATTTTCACTCATGTAAATTCACCTTTAAATTTTACAGCGGAACCGTTTACCCAGATTATTTTTAAGGGTATCACGGAGAATATCCGCCTGATTATCATACAGTGCGTATTTAGGCAGGACATAAAAAACCTGCTTTCCCTTACAAATAAGGAAGAAATCTGATTTTTCAGAAGCCTTCATATCCTTATTGAAATAAAGAACAGAAGGCTCAGCGGGAGCATCCTCAGCATCCTCGGAATCAAGAGGAAGAGTTCGGAAAGTCATTCTGTCATTATAGAGATTGAATATATACTTATCGCCCTCTATGTCTCTGATAACATCCATAACACTTCTGCGCATTTTTCTTGGATTGAACCAGAGAACGGCAATAAGAGCAAGGCAGGCGAACATCAGAACGAACGCCATAGTATTGGAGGGATCTTTACCTCCGTGGTATCCGAAATCGACGGCAAGGAGGAGTAGAATTATCTGAAGAACTCTGTTTTTTGGGTAGACGAACAAATTCTGGTAAGCTTTATATGCCTGACCGTAGATGTCGGGAGTTATCTGAAAGGGGTTTGTATCTGGAATAAGGATATTTTCGCCGTCCATTGTATCATCTCCGATCAATAAAAATATTTTGTATTAGATACACCAACCAAGGCTCCCCTTAGTAAGGGGAGCTGGCGGCACGAAGTGACGACTGAGGGGATTGTACCCAACGAATAAAACTAAAAATTAAGGTTTACTTATCTCTGCGCAATCCCCTCCGTCACGCCTTCGGCGTGCCACCTCCCCTTGCTAAGGGGAGGCTTTCGAAGCTTTTTTTTCAGACTGAGGCGTAAAACGCCGGAGAATCATGCGGACCGCACGAGTCTGCCTGAATCAGAACGATTTCAAGACGCATCAGATATCCAGATCCTTAACATACTTAGCATTAGACTCAATAAACTCACGTCTTGGAGCGACCTTATCGCCCATGAGGATAGAGAACACTTCGTCAGCACGTTCAGCGTCTTCAAGCTCAACACGTATCATAGAACGGGTTTCGGGATTCATAGTAGTATCCCAGAGCTGCTGGGAACTCATTTCACCAAGGCCCTTATAACGCTGAACCTCTATCTTGGCATTACTCTTATCTGCCGCAGTAAGCTCCTCAATGAACTTATCTCTTTCGCTCTCATCGAAAGCATATTTGAACTTCTTGCCCTTTGAAACCTTGAACAGCGGAGGTTGAGCGAGATAAATATTTCCGTTAGTGATAAGAGGTCTCATAAAGCGGAAGAAGAATGTAAGGAGAAGGGTACGAATATGAGAACCGTCAACATCGGCATCCGCCATGATAATGACCTTGCCATAGCGGAGCTTAGAAATATCGAAGTCCTCACCTATTGACGTACCGAGAGCAGTAACAACAGGCATCAGCTTTTCATTGCCGTAAACCTTGTCGATACGAGCCTTTTCGACGTTGAGCATCTTACCCCAGAGAGGCAGGATCGCCTGATAACGTCTGTCTCTGCCTTCCTTGGCAGAGCCGCCGGCAGAGTCACCCTCTACGATATAGAGTTCAGTACCGTCAACGCCCTTTTCGGAGCAGTCGGCAAGCTTACCCGGCAGACTTGCACTTTCCATAGCGGATTTACGTCTGGTAAGGTCTCTTGCCTTTTTAGCAGCCTCTCTTGCCTTCTGTGCAGAAAGGCTTTTTTCAAATATGTTGCGAGCAGCCTCTGGATTTTCGTCAAGGAAATCCATAAGCTTCTCAGTTACAAGCTTTTCGATAAAGGGCTTTACGCTGGGATTGCCAAGTCTGCCCTTAGTCTGACCTTCAAACTCACACTCAGTAAGCTTTACAGAAATAATAGCAGTCAGACCCTCACGAACGTCATCACCCAGAAGCTTTGTGCCGTCCTTGAGAAGATTCATCTTCTTGCCGTATTCATTGATTACTTTTGTGAGAGCATTTTTGAAGCCTGCCTCATGAGAACCGCCGTCACCGGTATGGATGTTATTGGCAAAGGACAGGACAAGCTCATTATAGCTGTCATTGTACTGCATAGCGATCTCACCGAATGAATCGCCGTCCATTCCTGAGAAGTAGATAACATCCTGAGAAAGAGGCTCTACTCCCCTTACTTTATGGAGATGCTCAACGAAGTGACGTATACCGCCCTCATAGTAAAGCTCTTCCGTAATAATGGAGGCAGGGTTTCTCTTATCTGAGAAGATAATTTTAATACCAGCATTAAGGAACGCCTGTTCACGGAGTCTCTTGAGCAGTACATCATATTCATAAACGGTGCTTTCAAATATCTGCGAATCAGCCTTGAACATAACGGAAGTACCGTTTTCATTGGTATCACCAACAATTTTGAGTTCTTCTGAATAGTTTCCTCTCTCGAAACGCTGGAAGTGAACATGCTTGCCGTCCTTGACAGTAAGCTCCAGCCATTCTGAGAGGGCATTTACAACGGACGCACCAACGCCGTGGAGACCGCCTGAGACCTTATATCCGCCGCCGCCGAACTTACCGCCTGCATGGAGAACGGTATAAACGACAGTAGCAGCTGAGATGCCTTCAGTGGGATGGATACCGACAGGTATACCACGTCCGTTGTCTGAAACACGGATAATATCATCCGGTAAAATTTCAACATTTATCTCTGTACAGAAACCAGCAAGAGCTTCATCAATGGAGTTATCCACGATTTCGTAGACAAGGTGATGAAGACCTTTCGGGCCTGTAGAACCGATATACATGCCCGGACGTTTCCGGACAGCTTCAAGGCCTTCGAGAACCTGAATCTGATTTTCGTCATAATTCTCGGCATGAAGCTTCTGTTCTTCTATCATGTTTTTTCTCCTCCTTTGTGGGATGAACATAAAAAGGCACTCTTCATAAGGAGAATACCAACTAAGGCCTCCCCTTAGTAAGGGGAAGCTTTATAAGATGTTAAGCATTATTCTCAACACCCTCAAACAGTCTTTCCACACTGTTTTCAACAGTGTGTGGAAAACCTGATTTTTCCAATATTTCCGAAAGAAATAATTATTCCTGTGTGATCGTCCGACCATTTTTCAACAGGATACGCCTTCCGTCAAGCTCACTTATCAACACCTCGTCATGGCAGGTGGTTATGAAAACCTGCATATCCCTGATAATAGTGTAAACGACCTCCTGACGGCTTCTGTCCAGCTCACCCATAACGTCATCTAGAAGTATTACGGGAGATTCATTTTTAGCAGAGCCATACAGCTTGGCCTGAGAGAGCTTGAGAGCAAGTGCAAGGCATTTCTTCTGCCCTTGAGAACCGAAATCCCTAGCAGAAACGCCGTTTATCTGGAGTTCAAGTTCATCTCTGTGAATACCGCAGGCAGTAAAACCGAGTTCCATATCAGATTCTCTTGATAATTTAAGCTGTTCATAATAAATATTTTCATACTCATTGAATTTATCATCATAGAACGAAGGTCTTTTACCGAAAACACGGCTTTTATAAGCGGCGGAGATCACCTCTGAACCGCCTGAGATCCTTCCGTAGAGAATACCTGCTTCCTGTTCGAGATTTTTGGAATATTCTTCCCTGCGCATGGCGATATAAGTTCCGACCGAGGCGAGCTGTCTGTCCCAGATGTCAAGTATCTGCTCTGTCTGCTCAAGAGGAAGCTTCTGTTTAATGACAGCATTTCTCTGGGCGAGGATCATCTGATACCGTCTTACAGCGGAAACTCCTTTTCTATGGATCTGAGAGAAGCAAAGATCTATAAAGCTTCTGCGCACATCTGGGCTTCCGGTAATAAGATCAATATCCTCCGGCGTAAATGCAACGCAGTGATATATCTCAAAAAGGCTGCTTGTTTTTCCTACAGGCACGCCATTGAGGGTAAGCTTTTTTTCCCGTGAACCGGAGTGCATTTCGCATACAAGTGACTGTATGCGTCTGCCGTCATAAAAATCAATTTCCATTCTGAGAGGATCTCCGGAAAAGCTGAGATAATCCTTTTCCTTAGTCCCACGGAAGCTTCTGCATCCGGTAAAGAGCCATATGGCTTCAAGAAGATTAGTTTTTCCCTGAGCATTTTCGCCAGCAATAATATTATAACCCTCATCGGGCAGAAAATCTATTTGAGAGAGGTTCTTGAACCCATCTATTTTAATACGTGTAAGCCTCATTATTCAGCGGAAACTATATGAAGAGTAACGCCGTCCAGCTCAACAGTATCTCCGGCACGTATTTTTTTTCCTCGCATAGTGCAGACCTCACCGTTCACAGAAACATCACCAGCCTGAACAGCCTCCTTAGCAATGCCGCCTGTTTCGCATATGCCGGCAAATTTGAGGAGAGCATCGAGCTTGATAAATTCTGTCTTTATCTCAATTTTCTGTTCCATATAAGCACCTCTTATTCCTTTATCTGCACGGGCATAAGCAGGAAAATAAAGCTTTCTCCCTGCATAGGAACGATTTTGACAACACGTTTACCGCCTGTCATCTGAATTTTTACCGCATCGCAGTCAGAAGCCCTTATAGCCTCCAGCAAAAAGCGGTTATTGAGACCGATTTTAACATCAGGGCCGCTGATTTTAACAGGGATAGTATCATTTATCTCACCGATACCGGTTTTGCAGCGTATATTAAGGCTGTTTCCGCTGAAGGTACAGCGTATAGGTGAATTGAATTTACTGTTAATGAGGAGTGAGCATCTTTCAAGACACTTTGTAAGCTCGCCTGTATTGACAAGAACCTCTGTTTCAAATGATGGAGGAATACTGCTTTTATAGTTATGGAATTCACCCTCAAGGAGGCGTGAGAAAACGATATATCCATCGAATTCAAAGAGGATATGGCTTCTGCTTACAGAGATAACGCACTGTTCCTCAGCGTCCTCCTTGAGCATATTAGCGACCTCAGTAACAGTTCTTTTTGGGACGACGAACTGCATAGGAGCAGCAGCGTTAACATTTTCATTTCTAATAGCAAGGCGGAAGCCGTCAATAGCTACAACAGAGAGCTGGCTGTCATTTACTTCAAAGAGTTCGCCGGTGAGAACTGGCTTAGCTTCGTTAAGGCAAGCGGCATAGCTTGTCTGGTTAACCATAGTTTTGAGAACATTCTGGTCGATATGCATACCCTCTTCCATATTCATATCAGGGAGAGCCGGATATTCTTCAGCGGACATTGCAGAGATATGGAATTCAGTCGCTTCACAGTACATACTTACATTGAGGTTGTCATCAACCTCAAACTGAACGCTGTCGCCGGACATACGGCGAACTGCTTCTGAGAAGAGGCGGGCATTGATAACAAATTCGCCGGAGTCGCTTGTAGTGACATCGAGGTTTTTCTGGATACCGAATTCGAGGTCATAGCCGGTGAGTTCAAGGTTATCAGGACTGAGGCGGATTTTAATGCCTTCAAGGGCGGCGATAGTGGAACGCTGTGCAATGCCTTTGGAGACATGGTTTACAGCGTCATAAAGCGGCTGTCTGCCGCAGGTAAATTTCATCATATAAAGATCCTTTCGGGTATATTTTTTCAAAAAATAAGAGTTTTTCGGTGCAGCAGTTTTTCAGAAATGCTGCTGGAAATCGAGACTTTGCCTCGAATGATTGCGGAGCGATCATTCTGCTAAAAATCACGTATTTTTCAATTTAAGAAAATTTGCTTTTAGTCCGCAGAAAAGAAAGCAGGCGAAATTTGAAAACACAGCAGGAGAAAACGGCGTGAAACGCCTGCGCACTTTCCACAACTGTTTTTTGAAAGCGCAGCTTTGCTGCGCAAAAAAACAGAATAGAAAGAAGAAAATAAATTAGTAGTAGTAGTAGAGGCGTTGAATCTGTTGAAACGTCCCATATTCCACGTATTTTCCGAGAGTATTTTTCAAAACGGGTAATGGTGAGAAATTGTTGGGAAGTTAAAATCCATTTTTCAATTTGAAAAGTTGAAAAATTGTGGTGTTGAAGTTGAAGAAATGTTGATACTCAGGTGGAAAAAAGACCCTGCCGGCTTTACCGCCGACAGGAAAAGTGGAAAGTCAGTTTTTGGTACGCTGTTGAATTCTCAATGCCAAGCTGCCGGATATTGTATTTTCTTTCCGGAATCACAGGAGATAAACTTTCAACCTCAGTTTCAACACTGTGTTGAAAAGCCTGTTGAATCCAGTGGGAAGTATGTGGAAACTACTTTTAAAAACGGCTCTTATCCCTGATATTCTTGATAATATCGTTGACAAGCTGGTTGAGATTTGAGTCTCTCTTCATGCCTGCTTCGATATTGTTGATAGCATATACAATAGTAGAATGATCTCTTCCGCCGAATTCAGTACCAATAGACTGAAGCGGCATCTGTGTGATTTCTCTTACTACATAAACAGCAACCTTACGTGCAGTTGAGATCTGACTTGAACGCTTGCTGCTGCGGATTTCCTCTGGGGTTACGCCGTAAACATCCGCAACCTCTACAATAATCTTTTCAACAGTGATCGGGATAGGCTGATCATCGTTCAGAATATCCTTGATAACGCTCTGTGCCATTGAGATTGAGGGCGGAGAACCAGCAAGAGCCTTGAGAGCCTTCAGCTTTTTCACAGCACCCTCAAGCTGACGAATGTTGGATTTCAGTCTGTTGGCAATAAATTCAGATACATCATCCGGAATTACAAGGTCAAGCAATTCAGCCTTGCGTCGGATAATGGCAATTCTTGTTTCAAAGTCCGGAGTAGTGATGTCTGTAATAAGTCCCCATTCAAATCTTGTACGGATTCTGTCCTCCAGTGTTTTCAGCTCTCTCGGCGGCTTGTCCGATGTGATAACGATCTGCTTGCCTTCAGCGTGGAGTTTATTGAAGGTGTGGAAGAATTCCTCCTGCATACGGTCCTTGTTGCTGAAGAACTGAATATCGTCAATGAGAAGAACATCTGCACTGCGGTACTTTTCGTGGAAGCTTACCATATTGTTTTCATTGATTCCTTTGATGAGGTCATTGCCGAACTCTTCGCTTGTAACATAAATGATATTGTAATCGGGATTCTTCTGCTTTACCTCATGAGCGATAGCATGCATAAGATGAGTCTTGCCAAGTCCTGACGGACCATAGATAAACAGCGGATTGTAATTCTTGCCCGGTTCTTTGGCAACAGCGGTACATGCAGCGTAAGCGAATTCGTTTGATCTGCCTACGATGAATGTTGAGAATGTATATTCGTAGTTAGCACCCTCAAGTGACTTTTCAAGGGATGCGTGACGCTCATCAAGATCTCCTCTTGGAGAAACGTGGTGATTATTCATAGGGTAATCATCGGAAGGCTCGACAACCTGAATAATGATCTCTACCGGAAAGCCGAGAATGGCTTCAAAGGCAGTTTTGAGGAGGGCTTCGTAGTTATTGATAACGACCTCTCTCTGAAAATCGGACTGAACAGTGAAAGCTGCAACAGAACCGCTGAGACTGAGAGGCTGGAGGGCACCGATCCAGAGCTTTACCGCAACCTCGGACAGCTCGCCTTCTTTCAGGCAGTATTCTTTCACATGTTCAAAGACTTCTTGAAATGAATTCATATCCATAGGTCTCCTTTACAAAAAATAGTATTCTTATCATCATACAGACAGACTGGTATTTTCTGCCTATGACTATGTAGATTAAGGACAGAAAAAGCCGCATTCTCAATAAATCTCATAATGCAGCTACTCTTAATAATAGTATAGCATATTTTTTCAGCCATTGCAAGCACTTTTCCGCAATTTTGTTGAAAAGTTTAAAGTTTTGGCTGTGGAAAATTCAGATATAATTTTTTGTATTTGATACGGCAGGTAAATTGTAGTTTATATACGCCACAGGCGCACCACGAAAGCCTCCCCTTAGTAAGGGGAGGTGGCACGCCGCAGGCGTGACGGAGAGGATTGAACCCAGCAAGTATAGCTGAAAATTATAGTCTGATTCTCTCTTCACAATCCCCTCAGTCAGCTTCGCTGACAGCTCCCCTTGCTAAGGGGAGCCATTCAATTCGCTCTGCAATGCAAACAAGAATCAAATACAAACTACAAT
>JAGAOV010000001.1 GCA_017623515.1 Ruminococcus sp.
CACCTCACGAACAGTAGTGGAGGAGGGTCTGAAGAACGTACATAATGATACCTGCTATCCTGCACTGCTGGTAGTGGGACAGTTCATGGAGGCATTGAAAAGCGGCGAATACGATCCGGATAAGACTGCTCTTATGATAACCCAGACAGGCGGCGGCTGCCGTGCTTCAAACTATATCCACATCCTCAGACGCTGCATGGAGAAGCAGTTTCCGCAAGTGCCTGTAATTTCTCTGAATTTTGCAGGTCTTGAAAAAGAAAGCGCATTCAAGCTTACTGCGCCTATTGTTCTGAAGCTCATTTACGGCGTTCTTTACGGAGATATGCTTATGTCCCTCAATAACCAGTGCCGTCCATATGAGCTGAATCAAGGCGACTCACAGAGAGTAGTGAATAAATGGCTGGAACGCCTTGAGGGTATGTTCGCAAAGGGCGGATATAAGAACACAAAACGCATTTACCGTGAAATGCTGGAGGATTTTGCTGATATTCCCAGAAGTCAGAAGAAAAAGATAAGGGTTGGCATTATAGGTGAGATATATGTAAAATATTCTCCTCTTGCCAACAACCAGCTTGAAGATTTTCTCATTTCCGAGGACTGCGAACCCCTTGTTCCTATGCTGCTGGAATTCATCCTGTACTGTGCGGCGAATACTGACACAAACGGCAGGCTTTACCAGTACAATGATATGAAGGTAACGGCGTTTCGTCTTGGATACAAGTATCTCCATGCAAAGCAGCTTGAGATGATCCGATGTATCAAGGAGCATGGTGTATTTGAGCCGCCTCATGATTTTGATGACCTTAGGGAAGCTGCTGATAAATATATCAGTCAGGGTGTATCAATGGGTGAGGGCTGGATGATAACAGCGGAGATGGCTGTTCTTGCGGAAACAGGAACAGAGAATATTATCTGTACTCAGCCTTTCGGCTGTCTGCCTAATCATATTGTAGCAAAGGGTATGTCACGAGCTATAAAGAACGCTTATCCCAATGCCAATATTGTAGCCATTGACTACGATCCCGGTGCTACCAGAGTAAATCAGGAAAACAGAATCAAGCTTATGCTTGCTAATGCGAAAATGGCGGCAAAAAAATAATGAGAAAAAGGACTTCTGCGTTTTGGGCAGAAGTCCTTTTGTTTAATTATACATAGCGTTCCTCACGAACCTGCTTTTTCTTTGCAGTACCCTTGTATATCTTTATCTGACGGACGCAGTTTCTTATACCCCTATAGGATACTATTCTTGTTACAGCGGCGAGGACTGCCATACCTGCAAGGACCGCAAGAAGTATACCGTACTGTCCCTCTATGACATCGTAATGATCATATATCATGGAACAGGATACCATTGATAGTGCACCGCCGAAGCCATAGCCTAAGAAGCCAAGCAGACCACTTAATACCTTTCCTGCTGTGCCGTAGGATTTAGCGGCTGTTCTTGCGGAAATATACAGGGCTATATGGGAAATGATATACAGTCCCAGCGTTGTACTGAGCTTCAGAATTGCGCCCTCATATATTCCGGCAATGAGCATAGCCATCATATCAATTACAACAATTATGATGTATACCAGATCTGTAAGCAGGGACATCTGCGCAGGAACTGTTCCCATAGCCATGGGCATTGCGGTGAGAAGTCTGTACTGGTTCATGTAGCTCATGGCAATTGCAACAGGCACGAGTACCATCATTATTGCATACATCATCACAGTGACTACGCTCCAGAAGCCATTGAACATCTCCATATTGTAGCCTGTTACAGCATTTATGATGTTAATAACTGAACCAACGCCTGCTGCCATGAGAATGAGCGAACCAAAGCCCATAATGCTCGCAAAGCTGTATATTGATTTCAAGGTCTTATTCATTTGCGCACCTCCATTGTACTGAAGTCCCATGCACCGTTTGCCTCACGCTTTTCAAGGTAAAGCTTTTCTATCGCAAATATTGCGGCAATAACAAGTACTGTAATACATATGGACGGAATTCCTGCCAAAGCTGTAAGGAACTTTATCTCAGCTACGAAATTCATCCATCCGAACATACAGCCGAACCATACTATATAAAACAGCACGATGCTGGTTGTAAAACATACATTTACTGCCTTTTTATTCATGTTGAAAACGCCGAAGTATGCGAGGTACATAGCCAGAATAAAGAAGCCCTCAAGGAATGTTGTGAGAGACGCAATGCTTTTTATTGCTGCAAGCTCCGGAACAAAGAGAATTGCCGCATTCATAATTATACAGGGCAGACTGCCGAGAATCATGAAGAAAGCATAGTGACGGAAGCTGTGCTTATAGAGAGTTATCTTCTTCATAGGCATGTGCATGAATGTCTCATACATATTGACGCAGCCGCCCATAGCAGCTGCCTGCTGCTTTTCGGTCTTTCTGCTGAAAAGTGCTGTTGCCGGAAGAGATGTATTCAGTGCAAATCCAAAAAGCAGCATGAAAATGCCTGAGAATGTGAATGCGCCTACGGATTCAAAGCCGTCCTCGATAAAATCAGCAGGATCAAACAGACAGCCGAAAGCAAGAAAGCCTACCATAACGCCTGCCAGAAGGGTGAGGATTATATTTATGAACTTGTTTTCCGGTGCAATGGCGTGCTTCGTTCTGCCAAGACGCTTCACCTCAGACCACGACGGATTAAACTTAACCTGTTCCTTTACCTTAGCCATTATTTTCAACCTCCACGATCTCATCTCTGTGTCCCCATATACTAAAGGTCAGTACGTTTTCAATATTAGGTGTGCGGACGGAGACACCCTCAAATTCGCCTAAATGCTTTCTCTCAACAAGAGCCTCGAAATTCTGTGTACCCTTTCTCACGCCTGTGCAGAGTCTTTCCTTATAGGAATCAAGGCTCTTGAGACTGCCTGTGATAACTGCGTATTTATCCTCTATCTGGTCGATAGGCATACTCTCAGTTACCTTGCCGTCGATAAGTACAGTGATGCTGTCAGCGATCTTGTCAAGGTCGCCCGTGATATGAGTGGAGAACAGAACTGCACGTTCACCCTCTTCAACAATATCACGGAGAATATCCAGAACCTCGATTCGTGCAACCGGATCAAGACCTGCTGTCGGCTCGTCAAGGATAAGCAGTTCCGGCTTATGTGCAAGAGCAAGGGCAAGCATAGCTTTTTTCTTCATGCCCTTTGAATATTCGCCAAACTTCTTCTTTGCCGGAAGCTTCCACATTCTTGCATACTTCTCGAAAAGCTCCTGATCCCAGTCCTTATACATAGTAGCAAATGCCTTTGCGTACTTTTTAAGGTTTGAGTTCACCAGCAGGAAATCATCATCGGAAACGTAGCCGATCTTTTCCTTGACCTCAATTTCCTTTTCCACATGATCCATGCCGAACATTTTAATGCTGCCCGCTGTCTTTTCAACAGCGTTGAGGATAAGTCTGATGATAGTAGTCTTACATGCGCCGTTCTCGCCTACCAGACCCATTACCATGCCCTTTTCAAGGCGCATATTCACGCTGTCAAGCTTGAAGTCAGCGTATTCCTTTGTTACGTTTTCCATTTCTAAAGCATATCTGCTGTTATTCATAATAATCTTTCCTTTCAGTTCTCACTATATATTTTCTCTACTGCTGAAATGACCGTTTCCTTTTCGATGCCTGCTCTCAGGCACTCCTCTGCTGACTCACTGAGCTTATCCAGAAGCTCCTTTGTACGGCTGTCCTGAAGCTCCGAAAGCTTATCCAGTCTCACGAAAGTACCCTTTCCCGAAACCGTATAGACAAAGCCCTCATGCTCAAGGTCGATATATGCCCGCTTAGTTGTAATTGCGCTTACGTTCAGGTCTTTAGCAAGCTGTCTTACGCTTGGGAGCATATCGCCGCTTCTGAACTCGCCCTCAAGTATCGCCTTACGGATACCCTCTTCTATCTGCTCATACATTGGCTTTTCGCTTGTATGGCTTATGATGATGTTCATTCTGCATCTCCTTTCTATGTGTGATATACTGTGTATATCCGATATATACAGTATATCACCTATACACGCACTTGTCAAGAGGTTTTTTCAAAAAAATCTGAAAAGTGTATTTTTCATGCGACAGGGAAAATATTCCACGTGGAACATTGAAAAAATATAGTCAGATTGCACAAAAGAAATGTTTGCTAATTGTACAATACGGAGAATCTACAGTTTATTTTCAGAAAAATGCAACTTTTACCAGTACTACATCGTCTAATAAATGAAGGCAGTAATAGGCTGCCGTTATATACACTAAAAGGAGGAATCACTATGAAAAAAATGAAACTTATGGCGGCATTGACCGTTTCGGCTATGGCTCTCAGTTTGGCTGTGCCTTTCAATGCGTCAGCAATCAATGACCAGTTGGAAGTTGAACTTTATGACACATACCTATTTGAGGATTTTATGGCACTGGATGAAGAAACCATAATTTCAATCCATCAGGAACTTGCGCCCGATGTTGACGCTGCCGCTGAATGCGAAGCTGTAAAGACGGCTGGAGCAGAGGCTTTGGAGAATGATGAAGTGAACTTTCTTACAGACATCTCCTTGGAAATACCTGACTATGGCCTGTGGACAGGTGACAATAACCCTTATGATTTCTTTGAAATCACTCTGAATCTTATGGAAGCTGAAATGTTCCCTACTTATCGTACCTCTGAATATGACGGTGTAACTCACATTGAGTATCGAGTTGAAACAGATGAAAACAATTTTGATGAAGTACCACTTGAACCTAAAGAAACAATTTACAGATTGTATGTATGGCTTCTCGCCCATCCTTATGTAAACGCTGTAAGAGTTGAGGATACGTCATTTACCTCCTGCGGTCTTACCGAAGAGGAAATATACGCAAAATATACCTTTGATGACATTATGAAGCTCACTCCCGAAGAAATATGCTCATTCTCAAAGGAAATAAAGAATATGTATAAAGACCTTGCATCTACAATAGATTATCTCGGTTTTGTGAATAATATCAAAGTAATTTTCGCATCAGACTATACAAATAAACTCAAGACCAATAATAATCTCATTGCAGCAAGAGAAGAAACCGGAGAAATGCTGAGACTGCCGGATGAACTCTATTGGGGCATATCTCCGTCATTCAGTAATTCAATCATATATTATACTGATATATTCCTCCATGAAGAGAATATCGAAGCTATGGCTGAATCCTATGGTCTTACTGTAGGTGATTTCATTGCAAGGGTAAGAGTATGGCTGAATCTCAATCCGGACGTTACTGAATCATACTATGGTTTTATCCCAGAGGGAATGGCAGGTGCTATAAATCCAGACATACTTTATGATGACGATTTTTTCTCCATTGAAAAAATAGCTGTCGGTTCTCCAAATGAAATTTACACACTCCCATTCTATTCATCCCAGTATTTCATTGACGCTCTTGTTTATGCAAGAGATAACGGTATTGATTCCGTAGATACTATGTATAAACAGAGATTCAGAGTCTCAGTTTATACCAACGACAACTTCTTCAATGATGATGGTACTATGAATCAGGAGAAATTGAATGAAACACTCCACATTGATGCCAACTGGCTCAGAAATGGTTGTATATGCGGCAATATCTGTGATGACGAATCACGTCCACTAAATAAATGGATGTACATTGATATAAATGAAGAGTTTTACGACAGCTTAATATCCAACGGCTGTGAGTATACCGATGCCTTTGCAGCGGTTTATACATGGCTTAAATCAAATAACGATATTTCAGATGTAATCATCGAAGAAAACCCTGAGTACATCAAACCTGAAATTGCAGCAGGCGAAATAAACCGTGACGGCAAGGTATCACTTCTTGATGTAGTGCTGCTCTGCAAGTACACAGCAGGTTCGGTAACTCTCAATAGCTCCCAGCTTGAAGCTGCTGACTGCACAGGAGACAGCATTGTAAACAGCTCTGATGTGACTGCACTTCAGATGTACATAGTGGAGAAGATAAGTGTTCTGCCGGTTGTAATATAAGGCACTTGATTTTTTACAGTGTTAGGGATATAATAAATTATGCGCCGGTTATTCCGGCGCATAATTTGATTTTACAGCCCGAAGCTTATTTGCAGAGCATTATTTATCTGAGTCATTGATGTATCATCCAGCGCACCCATCCTGTCTTTAAGGCGGCGTTTGTCTATGGTACGTATCTGTTCAAGCAGTACTATACTGTCCTTTGTAAGTCCGCATGAGGCAGCACTTACTGGTATGTGTGTAGGGAGTTTCGCCTTGTCTTTCTGACTGGTAATGGCGGCTGCAATGACGGTGGGACTATGCCTGTTTCCCACATCATTCTGCACAATAAGTACCGGACGTACTCCGCCTTGCTCAGAACCCACTACCGGACTGAGGTCTGCATAATATATCTCTCCTCTTCTGACCATCATATCTATTCAACTCCAATTCATGAGATTTATGTTCTGTCTCGATTATGCCCTGTTATAATTATTTTATGCACCTTGATGTAATAGGTGCAGAGAGGATTTTTCTATGACATTTTCTCCCATATATTTAAATGAAACAGATTCTACCAATACCCAGTGCAAAATTCTTGCAAAAAAGGGCGCACCTCACGGAACGGTTGTCTTTGCTAAACGTCAGACCGCAGGCAGAGGCCGTCTTGGAAGAAGCTTTTTTTCGCCGGATAATGCAGGTCTTTACTGTTCTGTGCTTATAAGAGAGGGCATAGATATGGAGCATATCGGACTTGTGACTCCATGTGCAGCTGTTGCAGCTGCAAGAGCCGTTGAAAGACTTTCCGGTGCAAAGGCAGATATAAAATGGGTGAACGATATATATATATCCGGAAAAAAGGTATGCGGAATACTTACAGAAGCGTCGCTGCCGGATTTTCTTGTTATTGGTATCGGAATAAATCTCCGTTCAGTGAAAAACATTTTTCCGGATGACCTTCTTGACATTGTAACATCAATCGAGGACGAGACCGGCAGGATTTTTATGCCCTCGGAAATGGCGGATGTGCTTTTAACAGAACTTTCCGGAATTGTTGAAAACCTGCATGACAGATATTTTCTTACGGAATACAGAAAGCGTTCCTGTCTCATAGGACGTGATGTAAATGTTCATTCTGGGAACGTGACCTATTCTGCACTTGTTACTGGAATAGATGACAGCGCAGGTCTTATGATAAGGCTTCCGTCAGGAGAAGAAAGAGTTCTGCGGACAGGTGAGGTTTCTGTGAGAGTTAAAGCGTAAAAAGCTGTTGAAGAACCTGAAAAATGCGGGTGACCAATAGTCGTCCCTACATTAAACAACGCAAAATAGTCATTTTGTAGGGGCGAGCATTGCTCGCCCGTTATTGAAATGTGTAAAACATGGCTTTTTATACAAGCTGATCTGCCGTACTTGCGTGTGGCAGGTATTTTTTGAGGTACTTTGCAAATAACCAGCAAGAGGCTGCTGCACATTCGTGCAGCAGCCTCTTTTAATTTAACGCTTATTCATTATTGTCATTTGTCTGTGTTTCATCAGCCTTAGCCGCCGGCTCTTCGTTTTTAGGTTCAGCCTTGGGCTTGGATGTCTGTGCAGTCTTTGCCGCTTCAATAGCTTTCTGTTCGCTGGGAAGCGGAATGTATACTACAGGGCCGCCCCACTGCGCAGCCGCTTCATGTCTTGCCTTGATTTCAGCAGCAAGAACCTTATTTTTTCTGCGGTCATTGCGATAGAATATTACCATAAGAGCAATAGCAATGATAACAAGGATAATACCTGTATACCAGCCCGGTGATACATATTTGAATTCAACAGTATGTGTACCCGGTTCAAGCTCAACGCCTACAAATGCCTTGATAACCTCAGTGGCATCGACGCTCTTGCCGTCAACCTTGATTCTCCATGTGCCTTCCCATGGGAACTTGAAGAACATCTGCTCGATAGAAGAACCTGTTTCTTCCCACGGAATGGATGTCATAAGTATCTGTCCCTCAGCAGCTGTTACAGTACCCTTGATGTAGTTTTCATCGTATTCCTCGATCATAAGCTGATTTGCCTTCAGCTTGTCAATATCCTGCTGGAACAGGTCTTCATTGAACTTGTAGAAGAAGAAGTCACGAACGATAGTATACTCATTTGCAACTGTCATACGGAGACTCAGCTTAGTACCTGGCTCAAATCTGCCAAGACGCATCATAGTGTAGTTGTCGCCCTCGAAGTATGCGCTGAAGAAGCCGAACTTGCCCTCTTCATCTTCATCAAAGCTGTAATCCTGAAGAGTGTCGTCCCATCTGCCCAGCCAGAGGTTTACAGACTTCTGGTTTTCTGTCTTGAAGTAGATGTAGATAGGACTGCTGTCCTTTACTGTCAGGTGGAAGTCAACTGTCGGGTCACCCTCGCCTGCTGTGTACAGCTTCAGGCGGTTTTCAACATTATAGTCGGAAACAGTGATATTATTAATGATAGGTTCTTCGTCCAGTTCGATAGGAGTATAATACTCAGCATTTCCTGCAATAGCACCTGTAGCCGGATCAAATGCTGTCTGACCTGACAGTGTGCTCATAAATACATTCTGACTATTGAACGGGTTGTCATTACCCAGATGATCTATCTGGAGAATATCGTCATCAGCCATGTAACCGATAGACAGAGCATTGGGGTTCTCATAGATCTTTACAGTCTGAGGTGTATTGTTATGATTTGTATAGGTGTAGCCGTCATTGATAGGAACATATCTGTCATTGAGGTAATGATTCAGAGTAGCGTCCTGACCGGTAGCAGCCTCCTGATTGAGTACATACTTGATACCCAGCAGAGAGTCTGCAATATCGGAGTTACCGTTGTAGCGAGTGTAGTAGCTGTGAGTACAATAACCCATTGTTTCAATGAAGTTGATGATCTTTGTGTTCATTACAGAGCTGGAATGAGAAATACCACGAAGACCGAGAGCATCGTTGTCGTTTACACATCTCCAGTATGTCTTTTCAGCACGGTAGAGACTATCATCATGCTTTTCCAGATCGTCTACGATAGCACGTCCGTTCTGAACGAAGTTATTGTAGTATGCGCCGCCGGAATAAGCAACCTCCTCATGTATCTTTTGCATTGAGTCTGTAGCATTGTATACAGCTTCGCCGCTTACGAAGAGGAGCATTGATGCAGTAACAGCAGCATTCATAGCCTTTGTTCTGCCTGATTTGCCGTTATTGAGTATGTAGAGAAGAACGAGATATACCAGCATGAAGATAACTGCAACCCAGATGCTCTTCTTCAGGTCGATATGCTCATAATTGATACGGATCATGAACATCATGCCCAGCAGCATTACAACGAACTGAGCCGCAAGCTTATTGATTGATATACCCTTGAGGTTTTTGAATGCAACTGCAGCCATATTGAGCAGTACAAAGGACACAAGGAAAGAATAACGGAAGGGCAGCCAGTTCGGCACCTGTCCGCCGTGCCACATCATATCAACAGGCTTGATGTACATGCTGAGAACCATGCACAGGAGCATGAATGTGTAGCCAAGTTTCTTTTTGGTTGTGATATTCTTGTTGATGTAGAAGAGAGGCAGCAGGAACAGTGTGAGAGTACCGCAGTAAATTTCAGGGCTGCCGTCAACGTTTACGGAGTCGTACTGTGCAGGCATGAGCTGTGCGAACAGGTCAACCAGTTCGAACTGTGTCTGGAAGCTGTAGTCTGGTTCGGTAAAGTCGAACTTACCCTGCTGGAGTGCGAAGTATACCGGCAGGATCATAGCCGCCGCAAGCATACCTCCCACAAGAGAAGCACCGACGAATCTTCCTGTAGCCTGAAACTTTCCATATCCCTCCAGAGACTTTGCGTCTGAACCGAAGAAGGTATAGAAAATGAAGTAGATAACGCAGAAGAATGCGATCATGTAGCCGATGTAGAAGTTAGCTACGAACATCATGCCAAGAGGAATGATGTAGTTAAGCTTTCTGCCGTCGTCAATGAGGTATTCCATACCAGCCATGATAAGGGGCAGGAATACGAGACCGTCGATCCACATGGGGTCGATGAGCTGAATAACAGCATATGCCATCATTGCATAGAGAGTTGAGAAGATCAGTGCAGGCCATTCCTCCATACCTCTGCGTCTGCGCATGAAGTAGTTGAATGTAACTGCTGCTGCACCGAGTTTTGCAAGCTGCATGATAAGCAGGCTTGTAACCATCATGCTCTGCGGCAGTAAGATTACGATAAGTGTGAATGGGCTGGCAAGGTAGTATCCAATGATACCCATAAAGTTACCCGACAGGTTTCGTGACCAGTCGTAGAAGATACTTCCGTCGCCCCAGAATGCGTCACGGATAGCTTCAAAGTAATAAACGTACTGACCGTTCAGGTCGAGACACAGAACGGAATGATCTCCAAATGGTGCAATACCAAAGATCGCATAAGCAAGGTATGTAAGCACAACCGGAATGAAAAACGCAATGAAATAAAAACGCTTGTCAAAGAACCAGTGCTTCAGACCGCCAGCGACACCGGCTTTGGAGAGGTTCACTCTGGGCATGACCAGAGATGAGCCGGCTTTTGATGATGTTGTTGCTTTAGCCATTGTTACCTCCTGTAATTTTAGTCTGAATGCAGAAAAAGCATTGCAGACAATACTTAATAGCATTATAGCACATTTGCAAAAAACTTGCAAGCTTTTTGCGAAAAAAATGAATTTTTTTCTTTGTCTTGACAGTTCTCCTGCATTGTACTATACTTAATGTAAATACCAAGGCAGGAGGAAGTATACAATGATACTGATTTTTGATGCAGCTGCAATAGCCGGCTCTCGGATACCGGATTCGCCGCATTTCAAGGCAGCCTTTGCAGCAGTCACAGCGGTTTACATCATATCAATGATAGTAATATTCCTGCTGCTGCGGCGTTCTCTGAAAAAGCTTCCAAAAGAGCCGGAGTACAAAGAAAAAAACTCAGAAGAACCTGAAAACATCAGGAACAAACAACATACTCACCGTCAAGCTTGATAAGGAACAGCGTCTGATCTTCAAAAAGCTTGACAGTACCGTTTGTATCTGTGCGGATGTCGTATGTAATGAACTTGCCGTCGGTAATTCGTGCCGCAAAGTTTTCCTCGCCGCTAAGCTCTGAAAGCATATTGTAGAGGTTTGCAAGGTCTGTACTTTCCTCGTCATCATTGGTGTAGAAGCTTTTGATCTCAACCTCTTTGATCTCATAGGGAACATTTTCCTCGGCAGCAAAGCTGCTGTTCATGTCCACAACAAGTCCGTCCATGCCAAGAAGATCCTGATAGAGAGCCTCTATAACAAAATCTGTATAAATGTCCGGTGTATACTTGTCCAGAAGCTCTTCATCCATTGTTTCCAAAGCATAGAAATAGCCCGAAAGAGCCTCAGCCTCCTCCGGTGAGATAAAGCGTCTGTCGTATGTTACAGGAACTTCTCCGCACTGGCTGTCGGTTATAAGTGTAGCACCGTACGGCAGATCAGCCTCTGCAACATCTTCTCCCTCATTGCCGCCGCAGCCTGTAAGTCCGCAGACAAGCATTAAAGCAGCAATGCAAAGATACCATGGTTTGATTTTTCTCATAGTATCACTTCCTTTCCTTAGATTTTCTCCTATATAGATTATCATATTTTTCTGAAAATGTCAACGATTTCAGGTGATTACGCAGGAACTTTCCTGAATTTCTCACAAAAACGTCAAAAAGCAGGGAGGCATTCTCCATGAAAAAATTTCTTTTCCGTCTGGCGCAGTGTACATGGGGTATTCCTCAGACTCTTACAGGATTTATCATATTTCTCATGCTCCGCAAAAAGAACGTCAGCTCATTTCACGGTGCATTTATCTGCCGCTGGAATTACCCTTACAGTGTTTCTCTGGGCATGTTCATCTTTATATCCGATAAAACGTCCTGCTTTGAACGCCTTTCCGTTCATGAATACGGTCACTGCATCCAGTCCCTTATATTAGGCATTTTCTATATGCCGTTTATTTCTCTTCCGTCCGCACTCTGGCTGAGACTTCCCATATGCAAAAAGCTCCGCCGTAAAAGAAATATTTCCTATTACAGCTTTATCACCGAACGCACTGCCGACAGGCTTGGGGAATCTATATGCAGAAAATAGGTTATATCCACATACATTGTTTTCAGCCGGAGCATATGAAAGAGGATCAAACAAAAAAACTCACGAGTGGCAGTGCTAAACCATTCGTGAGTTTAATTTTTCATTATTAATGTTTCATTACGGGAGGTAGGTCATATAGATTTTGTCAAACTCGCCGTTTACGAATTCAAACTCATACTTGCTGTAGCCGTAGTACTTTTCAGAATCCTTTCTGTATGTATACTTATCTACATGATAATCGCTGTCTTCGCTGTCATAAGTATAGATGTCATCCGGATCTTCCGGTTCACCGCAGTTTGCGATAAGATCTTCCTTTGTGATATTGAGAGGGAAGTTGAATGACAGAATATCCTGTGTCTCATCCTGTTCGATGTACATAGAGATGGTGGAGATCCAGCATTCATTTGCAGGCATATTTTCCTCTGTATCATTCATTGCATATACAGATGCATGATAATAGTCGCCAAGCACAATCTCGAATGAAGGTGTTTCGTAATTTGCATTTACGTTGTTTCCGGCGTTTGCAAGGTCATCCTCATCGAAAGGAACGCCGTCGTCTATCATATCCTGAAGTGTGGTTTCACCCAGCTTGTATTCCTTGCCGTTTACATAGAATGTCATGTTATCAAAGTCTGCCCACAGTTTATCGCTTACAATAGGCTCTCTTGCTTCAGTCTCTTTCTCTGTTGCCTCTTCTGTTTCAGCCTCGGTCTCTTCTTCTGTTTCAGCCTCGGTCTCTTCTTCTGTTTCAGCTTCGGTCTCTTCTTCGGTTTCTTCCTCTGTGATCTCTTCAGTCTCTTCTTCTGTTTCAGCCTCAGTTGTTACAGCAGACTCAGATGTTTCGCCGGACTTCTTGTCGCCGCAGCCTGTAAACAGACAGCCAGCTGCAATACTTAAAATAAGTCCGATGTAAATTGCCTTCTTCATGTCACTTTCTTCTCCTTTGTTTTTATTGCGTAAAAAAAGTCCTAAAGACAAGCTTCAGGACTTTTTTGTGGTGACCCGTACGGGAATCGAACCCATGATTCCGCCGTGAAAGGGCGGTGTCTTAACCTCTTGACCAACGGGCCATATGGTAGCGGCAGTAGGATTCGAACCAACGACCAATCGGGTATGAACCGAGTACTCTAGCCAACTGAGCTATGCCGCCATATTGATTGTGTCGTTGGAGTTCATTCTAACCACTCCCTTGCGACTTCATTAGTATACCACATATCAAGCAGAATGTCAACACCAAAATTCGATTTTTTTCAAGTTTATGCAATATTGATATATAAATAAACATTTAAGTCGCTTAAATGGTGATATTCAACTGCAAATCCTGCATAAATAGGCTCTATTTCAAGCACTGAGGTAAATTCTTCGCCTGTATTTTTAGTTAAAGGGCTTCTGCGGATGATGCAGAAGCCCTTATTATCATTCATCAATATCATCAATATCAGAAGCAGCGTCATTCTCAGTCATATTAAAGGCATCACATTCAGTAAGACGTTTAATAGCGTTGCCGTTGAGACGTGCTGTAAGACGCACCTCATTGAGAACGGTTTTCATCACTTTCATATCATGAGCCATTTTCTCAAAAAGCTGACGGTTTCTTTCCTGTTCCATTTTCAGTTCTGCACGGAGGTGATCGTTTTCCTCCTGAAGCTGATTTATCTCGCCCTGAAAACGTCTGCATACAGACTGAACAGCCTGCATTCGGGTTTCCATGTTGCGGTTATAGGCATTTTGTCTTTCACCGAATTTATGTACCAGTATCATCGCCGGACTGCCGGATACACCGGTAAGTTCCTCGGCATAGGTTTCAACTATTACACGTTCATCGGCTCTCTGCCTGTCTCTGTCATTTCTTTTAATCATTGCATTCCAGCTCCTTTCCGGCGTGATCTATCATTTCTCTGAGAGTATCAGAAAGAGGAATCTCCGGCATCCAGCCAGTATCCTTTTGCAGCTTTGCAATATCCGCACGTATCTCCGGAATATCAGATGGACGCATTCTTGCGGGATCTGTCTCATGGAAGATGTCACAGCCGCTTAACGCAATTATTTTATGAAGAAGCTCCTCAATGGAAATGCTTTTTCCGCTGCCTACATTGTATGTTTCACCGTTTTTTCCGTGCTGGGCAAGGAGTCCGTAGGCACGAACCACATCTTTTACATCAGTAAAATCACGCTTTGCGGAGAGGTTTCCGGTACGGATGATATTTTCACGGAGGCCAGCCTTTATTTCAGCAGCCTGCTTGCAGAAATCTGCCGCCACGAACTGAGGAAGCTGTCCCTTTCCTATGTGATTGAACGCACGAACCATGACAACATCCATGCCGTAGCTTCTTGCATAGAGAGTGCCGAACATATTCTGAGCCGCCTTTGTTGCAGCGTAAGGATTGCCAGGGTTTATGGGAGTGTTTTCTGATACAAGGGAAACGCCATTTGGCAGATAGCCGTATTCTTCGCCTGAACCTATAAGGAGGATTTTAGGCTGGAAGTCTTTAATATTGCGCACGGATTCCAGAAGATTTATACATCCCTCAACATTTATCATAGCTGTAAGGCGGGGATTTTTCCATGAAAGAGCAACGGAGCTTTGAGCAGCAAGGTGAAATATAACATCCGGCTTTACACATTCAAGAAGTGCGGAGATGTCCTCCTGACGGAGAATATCAAGGTCGTGGGACTCATAATCGCCGTCAATATTTTCAGCAGGCAGCTTTGTGAGAACGGTTTCCCAGCCAAGGTCATATTTCAGGTGATGTGCAAGATAACCGCCTACAAATCCGGCTGCGCCTATTATAAGAGCCTTCATATTTTTCCGCCTTTCTTATTTTTTATAGTATCAAAGAGCCTTTCCAGAACCTTTTCCTCGGAAAATTCCTTTTCAGCTCTTTCTGCTGCGGCAGTACCGTATTTCTCACGGAGAGCCTTGTTTTCAGCAAGAGTGTTTATCGCCTGAGAGAGAGCCTTTTCATCGCTTGGCGGCACTGTTATTCCGGTTACGCCGTCAAGGCTTACATGTGGCACGCCTGTGGGAAGAGCCGTATTTATAACAGGTTTTCCGTAGACCATAGCCTCAAGCTGAACTATACCGAATGCCTCGCTGTTTGCAACGGACGGCAGAACAAAAATATCGCAGTCTGCAAAAGCTGATTTCATATCCTCGTCAGAGAGAACGCCCAGAAAGTGTACCCTCTGATTCATCTGTACCGCCTGAGCTTTAAGCTGTTCTTCAAGTGTACCTGTACCTGCAATGAAAAGCTCGCAGCCCTGTGTTTTCTCAAAGGCACGGAGGAGAACATCTGCGCCCTTGTAATACACAAGCCGTCCTGCAAAGAAAACCTTTACAGCGTTTTGGTCATGCAGCTTTTCCGTAAGGATAGGCAAAAGGGGAGCGTTTCTGTATTTTTCTGTATCTATGCCATAGGGTATTACTGTACATTTTTCCCGAAATTCCGGCAGAAATGCAGAACCATCAATATGTCCCTGAGTAGCTGTTATAATAACATCAGCACGTTTCAGAAACCTTTTGAGAATAGGCTTGTAGAAGAAAAGGAGCTTTTTCTGCTTTACAACGTCGCTGTGCCACATGAGGATGACCTTACCCTTGAAGCCTGACAGGAGACATGCAAGATCGCCGAGAGGAAAGGGCATATGGAAAATGATAACATCCGCATTCCTTGACATCTTCCGGAAGAGCCGGAAAAATGAGAAGGACAGGGGACAGGAGAAATATGTTCCCAAGCTTCCTGCACGGGTTACCGGAACGCCCTCGATAGTTTCATGGGCAGTTTTTCCCTTTTCCTGACATACAAGCACATGCATTTCAGCGTCGCTGCGCTGTGAAAACGCCCTTGCATATGTGCGGACAAGAGTTTCTATGCCTCCGATATGAGGAAAGTAAGCCTTGTTTATCTGGAGGATGCAGAGCTTTTTATTTTCAGCCATCAAGAGCCTCCTTGTAAACGTCATAGAGAGCAGCAGCAGCATTTTCCCATGAGAACATTCTTGCTCTTTTAAGACCTGCTGCACTGAGGTCACGGCGGAGAAGGCTGTCCTGATAGAGCTTTTCAAGGCAGTCTGCCATCTGTTCCGGTATGTAGGGATCGCATATAAGTGCGCTGTCGCCTACAACCTCCGGAAGTGATGCTGCATGAGCTGTCAGCACCGGAACTCCGCAAGCCATAGCTTCAAGCGGCGGCATACCGAAGCCCTCGTAAATAGACGGAAATACAAATGCCATAGCACCTGACATGAGGGCGCAGAGATGCTCCTCCGGCACGTATGAAAGCTCCAGAAGGTCTTCACCGAGATTGAGTTCCTTTATGGTACGCATAAGCTCGTCATTGAGCCAGCCTTTTCCTCCTGCAAGTACCAGAGCCGGATATTCTGATTTGTTTTTACGGAACTGATCGTATGCAATAACCAGTCTCCGGAGATTTTTTCTTGGTTCGAGAGTGCCGAGGTACAGGAAGTAGTCACGGTTTATTCCCATATGCTTTTTTGTTTCCTCGATAAGCTCATGATTATCTATGGGATGAAATCTTGTGCTGTCCACTCCGCATGGAACTACCCTCAGCTTGTCTCCTACAGATGGAAAATATTTAATTATTTCATCTCTGGAAAAAAATGAATCGGTTACTATAAGGTCTGCTCGCTTCATGGAGCGTTTAAGACCTGTTTCAAGCATATATCTTGTTCTTCCTCTTACAGTTTCAGGAAAAGCCTTATATACCATATCATGAACGGTGACTATGGTTTTTCCGTGAACTGCGGGCGGAACGATATAATTGAAGAAGTGGGTAATATCAGTGTCTCTTCCGAAGAAGTGACGGTAGGATACCGGCAGGAAATTTGATACAAGGCGGTAGAGATAGCCGGAGCATTTGCCTTGTCTTACCTCTGCACCTGCATCCTCATAGCCCTGCAGACGTTTTCTTTTTTCGCCGCCGTCACCTGTGGCAAAAAACTGCATGACATACTGCTCCTCAGGATGCAGTGCCATCAGAGCCTGTATCTGTCCAGCCTGACAATATCCTATGCCTGTCATCCTTTCGCTGATGAGAGGCAGTGCGTCAAATGCGATTTTCATGATTGGATTCCTTTCAGATTCTGTTTGAATCCCGTAGTGATTAAATGAATCAGTCAGAATGTAGGGGACGCTCCTTACTGGAGCCTGTCCCCTTTGTCCCTATGGGACATTTCCCCATCCCATGGGGAATACCCTCGACGTCCCGCAGGTTTTGTGCATAATTAACGGGGCGTCGAAGGCGCCGCCCCCTACAATTTGTTCTATATTAAGCTTAGCAGCATTTTAATTTTATAATGAGGCTTATGCGGTGCACTTCAAGAACATTTATTTATTCAGCAGAGCCACATCATTCTTGACCATTCTCTCAACCAGCTGTGAGAAAGAGATCTCTCTCTTCCAGCCAAGAGCAGCCTCTGCCTTTGCAGGATTGCCGAGGAGAACGTCTACCTCTGCCGGACGGAAGAACTTCGGATTTACCTTTACAACAGTCTTGCCGTTTGCCTTGTTGACGCCGATCTCGTCAACTCCGCTGCCCTGCCATTCAATTTCAATGCCAACGTGAGAGAATGCGATCTCTACGAATTCTCTTACAGTTCTTGTTTCGCCAGTTGCGATAACGTAGTCATCAGGAGTATCCTGCTGGAGCATGAGCCACATAGCCTTTACATAGTCCTTGGAGTGTCCCCAGTCACGCTTGGAATCCATGTTGCCCAGTTCCATGTATTCCTGCTTGCCTGCGCTGATCTTAGCAACAGCGTCGGTGATCTTTCTTGTAACGAATTCCAGACCTCTTCTTTCGGATTCATGGTTGAACAGGATACCGGAGCAAGCGTAGAGACCATAGCTTTCACGGTAATTCTTGGTGATCCAGTGACCGTAGAGCTTAGCAACGCCGTATGGACTTCTGGGATAGAAAGGAGTCTTTTCAGTCTGGGGCATTTCCTGAACGAGACCGAACATTTCGGAAGTAGAAGCCTGATAGAATCTTGCCTCCGGCTTTACGATGCGGATAGCCTCCAGCATTTTTGTAACGCCAATAGCGTCGATCTCGGCAGTAGCGATAGGCTGTTCCCAGCTTGTAGCAACGAAGGACTGAGCCGCAAGGTTGTAAACCTCGTCAGCCTGAGAGATCTGCATAGCGGTAATGAGAGAGATCTCGTCGGTCATGTCTGCGTAGATGAAATGGATCTTGTCCTTCAGATGTTCCACGTTGCCGTAGTCAACAACGCTCTTACGGCGCATGATGCCGTAAACCTCGTAGCCTTTTTCGAGGAGCAGCTCTGCGAGATAAGAGCCGTCCTGTCCTGTGATACCTGTAATAAGTGCATGTTTAGCCATAGTGATTTTCCTTTCTGTTTCTGATTGAGTATTATTGTCATCTAATTGTAGGGGGCGGCGCCCTCGACGCCCCGCAGGTGTTGTCGTAATTAACGGGACGTCGAGGGCGCCGTCCCCTACAAATTGGTTTATCTTTCAGTTGATGACATTGTCCTTACTAAGGGGAGGCTTTGTCGGAATATAAAATCAAAGAAGTCCCGAACGATTACAGATCTTCAGGTTCTCAATAACCTTTTTCACATCCTGAGTCTTGTCCTTACCGCAGATGAGGAGAGCGTCGTCCGTATCAACAACGATAATATTATCCACGCCTACCGCCGCAATAAGACGCTTTCCGCCGCAGATGGTGCTGTGTTCAGTGCCGATGGTGATAACATCACCCTCAATGTAATTGCCAAGCTCGTTGACAGAGTTTATTCTCTCGACTGCAAGCCAGCTTCCGACGTCATCCCAGCCGAAGCTGCCGGGGAGGGTATATATTTCGTCAGCCTTTTCCATAATGCCGAAGTCAACGGATTCAGAGGGCAGCTTTTCATAGTCTGATTCAAGGGCAGCATCAAATTCCGGAGTGCCGTAGTTTTCAGCGATAGCCTTAGTGCCTGTGTAAACCTCCGGCATGAACTTTTCCATGTTTTTAAGAATTGTACCCGTTTTCCATACAAACATACCGCTGTTCCAGAGATAGCGTCTTGATGCTAAATATTCCTTTGCGGTTTCAAGGTCAGGCTTCTCAACGAAACGGCTTACCTGATAAACGCCGTGCATACCTGTTGTTTCGTCACGTTTGAACTGTATATAGCCGTAGCCTGTTTCGGGATATGCAGGAGTAATGCCGATGGTAACGAGTCTGTCTCCTGTCTCTGCAACGGATATTGCCTGACGGAGAGTATCTGCGTACATATCCTCATAGCGAATGAGATGATCGGATGGCAGAACAAGCATCATAGCCTCTTGTCCGTACTTCTTCTCGATAACAGCCGCTGCAAGTGAAATGCAGGGTGCGGTATTTCGTCCGCAAGGTTCAAGGATAATGTTTTCCTTAGGAATCTCCGGCAGCTGTTCCGCTGCAAGGTCTGCATAGAGAGCGTTTGTCACAATGAAAATATCTTCCGGAGATACCACAGGTAGAAGTCTATTCACTGTTTTCTGGATCATAGTTTCCTTGTCTGATGTAAGGGACAGGAACTGCTTCGGGGTTTTCATACGGCTTCTTGGCCAGAATCTTTCGCCCTTGCCGCCAGCCATAATAACTGCTGTAGTTTTCATTTTGCACCTCATTTTTCTTCCTTTTCGGATTCGTTAAGCTTTTCTGAGAAGAAAAGCTGCTCATGCTGTCTTGCCTCTTCGTTGCTTTCGCCTGGGAAGAGTATGGTTTTTAACGTCATCATAATAATGCGCATATCCAGAAGCAGTGAATACTGCTCGATATACATAAGATCCATTTTGAGTTTGTCATAGGGAGTTGTGTCATAGAGACCTGTAACCTGAGCATAGCCTGTAAGACCAGCTTTTACACGCAGACGGAAGTCGAATTCGGGCATTTCCTGTTCATACTTTCTTGCAAGCTCTGGTCTTTCAGGACGAGGGCCTACTACGGACATATCACCTTTGAGTATATTGAGTATCTGCGGAATTTCATCAAGGCGGCATTTTCTGAGGAATCTGCCGACCTTTGTGATACGGCTGTCGGATTCAGTGGCAAGCTGAGGGCCATTTTTCTCGGCGTTCTGGATCATACTTCTGAATTTGTATACATAAAAAAGCCTGTCATCAATGGTCAGACGCTGCTGTTTGTAGAAAACAGGGCCTCCGTCCTCAATTTTAATGCAGACAGCGCATATAAGGCCTATAGGCAGGGCAATAATTCCTACCACAAGGGCAAAAACAAGATCGAATATACGTTTAGCAAGTCTCTGTTCCGGCGCAAGACCGGTATTTCTGCAAAGGAGAAGGGGAGTATCGAAAAGACGTATCTCCTCCGCACCTCTTATGATTATGTCGGATATTTTTGGAGCAACGTAAACACGAGTCTTGCTTGCAAAGCAGTATTTGAGTATATCATTTCTGAGCTGTCCGGGCATTTCGCACAGAATAACACCCTCATATTTGTCGATAGCTTCTTCTATCTCTGTCCATGATTTATCTGCGCTTACGGATTCACATATCATGTACTTATCAACTCTGCGGCTCATCTTTGATACAAGCTCCGCTGCTGCACGTTCACCGTAGATAATGACGAGCCGTCTTGCAGGGAAAAGTGAGAAATAGAGTCTGTTTGTGAAGATTATCCATATGGGGAGTACCGCTATGTCAAACAGTGTAAGAAGTGCAATGGGGAATGGTGCGGCAAAATCTCGTGCAATAAGGCTTATCTGGAAGTATGTGACGATATTGACACACAGCATCGAAAGGGACTGGGAATAAAAGGTATCAGTGCGCCGGAGGTATCCTGTTTTGAGACCGCCGAAAACATTGCTGAAAAGCAGCATGAGGACAGCGTAAATGGCGATCATTACCCAGTTTCCACGTCTGTAGAAAGGGAGCAGGATAGCGTCGCTGTAGCATGAATACCATACCCAGCTGAATGCAGCTGTAAACAGTCCCAGCAATGTACCTGCCGCCAGAATTGAAAAGATTCTCTTGTATGAATCTCTGTGTCTTCCGTAGTTAGAAGGCATTATGTTCACCTGCCTGTATTTTTTGAAAATTCTCTATTCTGCATATATATAGTATTATAACAAAGCCAGTGACTGGTGTCAAGGCTTAAAGATGAAGCCGAAATCCCTTGAGATACAGAAAAACAGATGACATAGAGTGAAATTCTTGGGAAAAGCGACGAAAATCATAGTGGTAAATCATATGTTTTGTACAAGATTTTCAAACCCTATTGACTATTTTGAAGAGATGTAATATAATAATAAGTAATTGTCGAGATAGGTTAATCTGAATCGGCACAACAGGGGATCTGCCGTACCTTAATGCAGGTGCAGGCAGTTTCTAAACTTCACAATAGGAGGCAAAATCGTGAACAAAATCAAAAAACCGGTTTTCTTCATTGTATTTGCCGTCATAGCTCTTTTCACTGTAACCACTGTATTCGGTGTACATTCACAGTATGGTGACATTGTTACCACACACGTACACGGTGCAGATGATATTCGTCTTGGTATCGACATCCAGGGCGGTGTAGATGTTACATTTGAACCGGCTGACGGAGCAGATGCAACTGAGGAACAGATGGACGCAGCACTTGAAACAATCAAGTACCGTCTCATCACACAGAACATCAATGACAGCGAAACATACGTTGACTACAACAGCGATCGAATCATCGTTCGTTTCCCGTGGCAGGCAGGCGAAGTAGACTTCGATCCTGAGGCTGCTGTAAAGGAGCTTGGCGAAATGGCAGAGCTTTCATTCTGCTACGGCTCTGAGGCGACCTACGATGCAGAGGGCAATCCTGCACCGGCTGGTGCGGTTATCCTCACTGGTGCAGATGTAGAGGAAGCAGGCGTAGGCGCAACCAAGAATGAGACTACAGGTGATGCTACATATCTGGTAACACTGAAGCTCACTGAAAACGGTGCGGCAGCATTCCATGACGCAACATCAGCTTTGTATTCAGAAAACGGAGTTATCTCCATTTGGATGGATAACACCATGATCTCTGCACCTACTGTAAATAATGTTATTTCCAACGGTGAATGTACTATCGAGGGTGACTTTACATATGAGTCTGCAAAGGATCTGGCTGACAAGATCAATTCCGGTGCGCTGCCCTTCTCTCTGGAGACATCAAGCTTCAAGACCATTTCACCTACAATGGGACAGGGTGCGCTGGAAGCAATGATCCTTGCCGGAGTTATTGTTCTCCTCTTTATCATTGTTTACATGGTAGTACTGTACAGACTTCAGGGCGTAGTAGCGTCTATCTGTCTTACCGGACAGGTTGCAGGTATGCTGGCAGCAGTTTCCGGCTGGTTTGGCTTCATGCCAAGTGCAACACTGACTATTCCGGGTATTGCAGGTATCATTCTGTCTGTAGGTATGGGTGTTGACGCAAATATCATTACAGGCGAGCGTATCCGTGAGGAGATCCGTGCAGGCAAGAACCTGAACGCTGCCCTCACATCCGGCTACAAGAGAGCATTCAGTGCTATCTTCGACGGCAACCTGACAGGTATCATTGTATCTATCGTACTGATGGGTGCATTCGGTGTAGCTGACAGTTGGTGCGCACAGCTTCTCAGCCCGCTGTTCCGCTGGTTCGGCGCAACAACTGAAGGCGTTATCTACTCTTTCGGCTTTACTCTGATGACAGGTCTTATTATGAACTTTATCATGGGCGTACTTGCTTCCAGACTGATGACTCTGTCACTGGCTAAGTTCAAGTGCTTCCAGAAGAAATCTTTGTACGGAGGTGGTATGGATGTCAAGTAATTACAACAACGAGACACTGAACAAGACCTTTGATACAAAGGTACGTGATTTCTGCGGCAAGACAAAGCTTTTCTTTATCATTACCATTTCTCTGGTAGTTATCTCCATCCTGTCCACATTTACAGGTGTGGATATTGCTCTTGAATTCAAGGGCGGTACTATCATTACCTACAGCTATGAGGGCGACATTGTTGAAGCAGATGTTGAAAAGGAACTGACAGCACTTGTTGGCTCAGGAGTACGTGCACAGACAGGTGAGTCGCTCAGCAATGATACAAAGACAATGACAGTATCCTTCACCTCTAATGAAGGTCTGACAGCGAAGCTTCAGGCTGAGGTAACAGATACTATTCAGGGTATGTATCCTGACGCAAACCTTGAGGTTCTGGACTCCAACGACGTTGACGCACGTTCCGGCGGAGAGTTCTTTACAAAGTGTATCGTAGCAGCTGTGTTTGCAGCTGTCGTATTGATTCTGTACATTGCATTCCGTTTCCGTATGATAAGCGGCTGGTCATCAGGCATATGTGCAATCATCGGTCTTATCACAACACTTATCATTACTTACGGCGGTGTAGCACTCTGCGGCTTTGATATTGACTCCAACTTCATGGCAGTTATCCTTACTCTGCTTGGATATTCTGTAAACGATACTATTGTTATCTACGACAGAATCCGTGAGAATCAGGAGAAGTGCAACGGCATGAAGATCGAGGATCTGGTAAATGTCAGCAACTCCCAGTCACTTCGCCGTACTCTGAGAACCTCTATCACAACAGTATCTGCAATGATTGCAGTATCTGTAGTAGCTGGAATCATGGGCGTTACATCAATTCTGAGCTTCTCTATTCCTATGGGAATTGGTATTGTTGCAGGTACATACAATGCTATCTGCTTTGTTCCTACACTGTGGGTAATGTGGCAGAAGAAGCGTGGCAATGATGTTGTTCACTACACAAAGAAAAAGAAGAATTCGTAATTCATGAATGATCAGGACTGCCGCAGCGTGTGCTGCGGCAGTTTTTTTAGGCTGTGTTATTAATGTTCAGGAATAAATTGTAGTTTGTATTTGATTCTTGTTTGCATTGCAGAGCGAATTGAATGGCTCCCCTTAGCAAGGGGAGCTGTCAGCGAAGCTGACTGAGGGGATTGTGAAGAGAGAATCAGACTATAATTTTCAGCTATACTTGCTG
>JAGAOV010000003.1 GCA_017623515.1 Ruminococcus sp.
CCACTACTACCACTATAACTACTACACTGCTCATAACTACTACACCCGAACCCACCACTGAAAGTACAGCAACCAAGCCTATTACAACAACAACAACTGCACCAAATGCACCTATCATAATTCTCCCAATAGATGAATCAAAAATTTATGTCGGAAATACCGTTCAGCTTATCTACTACTCCGAAAACGACCTGCGCTGGTTTACTGATAATGCGAACGTTGCCTCTATTGACCAGAACGGACTTATTACCATCACTGGCAGCGGCGAAGCTGCTGTTATTGCAATCGACAGTGCCGGAAACACCGCTGAGATAAAACTGAATGTCCCAGAACCTGTTCTTTATGGAGATGTAAACCTTGATGAAACCGTATCTCTCATAGATGTAATCTGTATCAGTAAGTACAACGCAGGAGCAATGAACTTTAATGAATCACAAATAGAATGCGCTGATTGCTGCTCCGATGGAGTTATTAATGCATCAGATACAACCGCAATTCTGAAATATGTTGTAGAATCAATAGAAAGCTTGCCTATTATATCATAATGAATAGTATTATAGAGACTGCTGCTTGCTGCGGCAGTCTCTTTTTTCAGAATTCATGGAAATTCATTGCATTATTCTTCCCCATGTGGTATAATAATAAGGAATGTGCCTTTCGGCAATTTAATACCATAATGAAAGGAAATGCTATGATCACAGTTTCAAATGTAAGTCTGCAATTCGGCGGCGATACGCTGTTTAAGAATGTAGACCTCCAGTTCAACCCCGGTAACTGCTACGGCATTATCGGAGCAAACGGCGCAGGAAAGTCAACCTTTCTCCGTATTCTCAACGGCGAACTGAAGCCAACTACAGGTGAGGTTACTATCCCGAAAAACCTGAGAATGAGCGTTCTCAAGCAGGATCACTTTGCTTATGACCAGTATACCGTTCTGGATACAGTCATAATGGGCAATCAGCGTCTTTATGATGTAATGCAGCAGAAGGACGCACTCTATGCAAAGGAGGACTTCTCCGAGGCGGACGGCGAAATAGCTGCGGAGCTTGAAGCAGAATTCGCTGAAATGGACGGCTGGGAAGCCGAATCCAACGTTTCAAAGCTGATACAGGGACTTGGACTTTCCGAGGATCTCCTCTACCAGCAGATGGCAGACCTCTCCGGTAACGAAAAGGTAAAAATACTCCTTGCACAGGCTCTCTTCGGCAATCCGGATATTATCCTCATGGACGAGCCTACTAACCATCTTGATATTGATGCTATCAGATGGCTTGAGGATTTCCTGTCTGAATACTTCGGTACTGTTATCGTTGTATCTCATGACCGTCACTTCCTCAACAACGTCTGCACCCACACTGTTGACATCGACTACACAAAGATTAAAATGTACGTGGGTAACTACGAATTCTGGTACGAATCAAGCCAGATGATGCAGAGACTTATCAAACAGCAGAATAAACGTGTGGAGGAAAAGATAAAGGAACTGAAATCCTTTATTGAACGTTTCTCCGCAAACAAGTCAAAGTCCAGACAGGCTACTTCCAGAAGAAAGCTTCTGGATAACCTCGCAGTCGAGGAAATGCCGGCTTCAAGCAGACGTTATCCCTTTATCGGCTTCGATATGGACAGAGAACTGGGCAAGGATATTCTTCAGGTAACCGACCTCTGTAAAACTGTTGACGGCGTAAAGCTTCTTGATAACGTGAGCTTTACACTGAGCAGAGACGACAAGGTTGCCTTTATCGGTGAAAGCGAACAGGCTATCACCATGCTCTTCAAGATCCTCATGGAAGAGGAGCAGCCGGATTCCGGCAGCTTCAAGTGGGGTATTTCCACTTCTACCTCATACTTTCCTGTAGATAATTCCGAATTCTTCAATGACTGCGACCTGTCTATTATCGACTGGATACGTCAGTATTCGGAGCATGACATTACAGATACCTTCCTACGTGGCTTCCTCGGAAGAATGCTCTTCTCCGGTGATGACGTTTTCAAGCCGGTTAAGGTGCTCTCCGGCGGCGAAAAGGTTCGCTGTATGTTCTCTCGTATGATGCTTTTCCATTCAAATGTACTGGTTCTGGACAGACCTACCAACCATCTTGATCTGGAAAGCATTACCGCAGTAAATAACGGTCTTGAAAGCTTCAAGGGTGTTGTGCTGCTGGCTTCACATGACCACGAGATAATGCAGACTGTTGCAAACCGCATTATCGAAATTACACCCACAGGCTGCCTTGACAGACAGGGCACATATGAGGAATTTCTTGAGTGGAAGAAAGAACAGGGAAAGTAATCCCCAAAAAATATAAAGGAGAAATCAGCATGAACTCAAATGATCTTACCATGTTCATTACCATTGCTATCTATCTTGTTGCAATGGTAGTGATCGGCATCTGGTGTTCCAAGAAGAACAACAACGTAGGCGATTTCTATCTGGGCGGACGTAAACTTGGCCCTATCGTTACAGCAATGAGTGCGGAAGCTTCCGACATGAGCAGCTGGCTGCTTATGGGACTTCCGGGCGTTGCTCTCCTCTGCGGTACTGCGGAGGCAAGCTGGACTGCCATAGGTCTGGCTGTAGGTACATATGTAAACTGGCTCATTGTTGCAAAGAAATTGAGAACCTACACTCAGCACTGCAAGGCTATCACAATTCCGGATTTCTTTGAAAATCGTTACCGTGATAAGAGCCATGCTCTTCAGGGTATTTCAGCCCTTATCATTCTCATATTCTTCGTACCCTATACAGCCTCCGGCTTTGCAGCATGCGGAAAGCTTTTCAACTCTCTCTTTGACATTGATTACCACGCTGCAATGATCATCAGTGCAATCGTAATCATTCTCTACACAAGTATCGGCGGTTTCCTTGCTGCAAGTACAACTGACCTTATCCAAAGTATCGTTATGACTCTGGCTCTTATCATGATCGTTGTTTTTGGTATAAACACAGCCGGCGGATTCGATGCAGTCATGGATAATGCTAAGGAGCTTCCCGGCTATCTGTCACTTTCCATGACTCACATCAGCGGTGAGGCTCAGCCCTATTCTCTGCTGACTATCGTATCCCTGATGGCATGGGGCCTTGGTTACTTCGGAATGCCCCATATCCTCCTGCGCTTCATGGCTATCGAGGACAGCAACAAGATAAAGACCTCTCGCCGTATTGCGTCTGTATGGGTAGTTATTTCCATGGCAATCGCAATATTCATCGGTCTGGTAGGCAATGCGCTTATGGCAAACGGTTCACTGGAAACTATGACAACAAGCGACCAGTCTGAGAGAGTTATTATCAGAATGTCACAGATACTCAGTGAAAATGGTATCATTGCGGCAATATTTGCAGGTCTTATTCTTGCCGGCATTCTTGCCTGCACAATGTCCACAGCTGACTCACAGCTTCTGGCTGCATCCTCCAGCATGTCTGAAAACATCCTCAAGGGTACATTCAAAATGAAGCTTTCCGACAAGACCTCTATGATCGTAGCAAGAGCTATCCTTCTGGTAATTGCTGCTCTTGGCGTAGTTCTTGCATGGGATCAGTCAAGCTCCGTATTCAGAATCGTATCCTTCGCATGGGCAGGCTTCGGCGCAACCTTTGGACCGGTAGTACTGGCAGCACTGTTCTGGAAACGTTCCAACAAGTGGGGCGCACTGTCCGGCATGGTTGCAGGCGGCGCAATGGTATTCATCTGGAAATATGTAATTGCTCCTAACTGTGCAGATTGGGGACTTGGATTCCTGAACGTATACGAGCTTCTGCCGGCATTTGTTGTAGCTGTTATTGTGAATGTAATTGTTTCACTTCTCACAAAGGCTCCTGAGACTGAAATCACTGAGGAGTTTGAGGAAGTAAAGAAGCTTTGTAAGGCTTGATTTACGAATAAACATAAAAATCGGACTGTTTCATAATGAAGCAGTCCGATTTTCTGTATTTTCTTTCATATGTTTTGGGCAATTGCAGTTTATAGGAGAATGTTCTTGATGAATGTTATTATGTTACGACGGGCGAGCAATGCTCGCCCGCAGTCATACATTTATAAATACATAAACCACAATTTATTTCCCAAAATTTGTCACATAACCATTTTTTGCAACATCATAATTTCTGCCGTGAAGCGATCCTCAGAGCCTTGATTATGGGCGTGATAAGCAGTCCGCAGAAGAAATTGCTTATGCCATGTATGCAGTCAAATGGCAGACCGGCGGCTATCCATGCGATCATACCCTCAAAGTTAAGACCGAATATAAGAGCCTGTGCCGGAGCGTACAGTGTTCCGTAGAGGAAACCGTGCGCCGAGCAGATGAGCATATAGGCAAGAGGAGCGATCTTTTTCGGCATGTTTTTCGGGAGGAGCATAGCCGCACCCCATAAAGGCAGCCATATGTAAAGGTAAGGCAGCCACCAGAGGTTGAAGCCGCCGAACATGCCTGTCAGAAATACGAATGTATACAGCGGATACAGAGCCTTTACCCTGTATACAGCGGTTATTGCAACGATGAATACACCTATGAGGTGTATATTGGGCAGCATTTCCATTATCATTTTGGAGGCGTACATAAGTGCGCCCAGCATACCGAATATGGCTGTTTCTCTGATGTTCAGCTTCAATTTATTCTGCCTTGAATGAGTATTCTGCACCGGCTGTTATATCGGTTGAATCTACGCCTGCTGTGGCATATTCGCCGTCAGCGTAGAACGCCCAGTACTTGCCGTCGGTATCAAAGTCCAGAGTAATGCCGCCCACGGTCTTGACGTAGAGACCGTATTCGCTCTCATCGCCTGCAATGAGGTCAAGCTCCAGAAGAGCGTCGCCTACTACAGTCTTGTCAGTGTGGATCTCGTAGCCTGTTTCATTGCCTTCGGTATCCACTATTGTGAAAGTGAATTCTGTTTCGCCTGTGCCCAGTACTTCGTACTGAGAAGCGTCTGCTGCTGAAGAAATGCTTTCTTCAGGCTTTTCGCTGCATCCGGCAGCTGTAATGGGCATTGCCGCAATCAATGCCATGCAAAGGATAAATGCAATCGGATTTCTTCTGTTTTGTTTTTTCTGCATGATAAAAACTCCTATTATATTATTTGTCTCTCAGCAGGCACTCGCTGCATTTGTGTGAGACATTTCCTGTGCCGGTAAGTATTCCGACTCCGGTGCATATCTGACCGCCTTCTCAGGAAAATCCCAATGGTATTTCGGATATTGCGGTATCCTACAGGACAGATATTTTCCGCACCTTACGGCAACGTGCTTGTACAGGATTTACACCTGTTTCCATTCCGGCTATGCTATTATATCATATATCAGGTTAGATTGCAAGCCATGATATTAAAATTACAGTTGTTCTGCAATATCAGAAAAATGATCTTTTTCATATAATAAATTTTTATGTATTTTATAGGAGAACACTTGCACTCCTGTGAAAGATATGTTATAATAAGGAACGGAAGTTTTCATTATCAGAAAATGAGAATAGCATGAAAGGAGTAGGATTTCCAAGGGAAATCCGATGTGGTTGAGATGAAGTTATCAGAAATGAACAAGGAAGCACTTGAACAGTTCCTCAATGACTGCAAGGCTGAATATGCAGGCTATCAGGCAGAGAACCTGAAGCTTGATATGTCAAGAGGAAAGCCCTCACCTCAGCAGCTTGATCTGAGCATGGATCTTATGGACTGCCTGAAGCGTGATGATTATAAAGCGGAGAATGGTCTGGACTGCCGTAACTACGGCGTACTGGACGGACTTCCGGAGGCAAAGGAATTCTTTGCACAGATGCTGGGCGTTGCTGCATCTGAAACAATTATTTTCGGCAACTCAAGCCTTAACGCTATGTACTGGGCAATGTCCGTTGCAATGACCAATGGCGTTATGGGCGGCAAGCCTTGGGCACAGCAGGGCAAGATCAAGTTCCTGTGTCCTGTACCGGGCTATGATCGTCACTTTGCAATTACTGAATTTTTCGGCATTGAAATGATAAATATTCCTATGGATGACAACGGCCCTGATATGGATATGATCGAGAAGCTTGTTGCTGAGGATGAAACTATCAAGGGTGTATGGTGTGTACCGATGTACTCAAATCCCGGCGGCGTAGTATACAGCGACGAGGTCGTAAAGCGTTTTGCGGCACTGAAGCCAAAGGCTGCTGATTTCCGTATCTTCTGGGATAACGCTTATTGTGTGCATCATCTGGTTGACAATCCTCCTGTACAGGCAAACCTCCTTGCAGAAGCAAAGAAGGCTGGAAATGAGGACATTTGCTATATGTTTGCCTCCACTTCAAAAATCACATTCCCCGGCACAGGCGTATCACTGATGGCTGCAAGCGAGAATAACATGAAGAGCCTGAAGAAGTCTCTGGGCTTTGCAACTATCAGCTATGACAAGATAAACCAGCTCCGTCACCTCCGTTTCTTCGGCGGCAAGTATGAGAACATGGTTGAGCACATGAAGAAGCACAAGGAGCTTATTGCACCTAAGTTTGCCATTGTAGAGAATACTCTGGAAAAGGAACTGGCAGAACTTGGCATTGCAAACTGGTCTGATCCTCTGGGCGGATACTTCATTTCCTTCAATCAGGAAGGCTGTGCAAAAAGAATCGTATCCCTGTGTAAGGAAGCTGGCGTAGTGCTTACTGGTGCAGGTGCGTCTTTCCCGTATGGCATTGATCCTAAGGATGAAAACATCCGTCTGTCACCCACATTCCCAACTGAGGAAGAACTCCAGAAGGCAATGTATGTATTCGTATGCAGCGCAAAGCTTGCCGCTGCTGAAAAGATGCTTGCAGAGTAAATGGAATATAAGAGGGCAGCTGTATCTTATGCAGCTGCCCTTTTTGCGTTATCAGTTACTATACAATATAACCCATACCTCTGAACGAATCAATTACGTCACCGAGAATTTCAGCGTTTGTCTGAGAAACAGAATGGAGCAGAAGAATCTCACCGCCGTGTGCGCTTTTTGTCAGTCCCTCAAGTGCCGCTGCTGGCTCAGGCTGTGAATCTGTCTGCCAGTCAACATAAGCATAGCTCCAGAAAAGAGTCTTATAACCCAGTGACTGTACTGTTTTCAGGCTTTCCTCCGAATATTCTCCGCATGGACAACGGAAATACTGCATATCGTATCCGTATACATCCAGTACATATTCATGAAGAGAGCTTATCTCATGCCTTGCCTCTTGCTCATTAAGCTCCGGCAGGCTTGCATGAGTCATACCGTGATTGCCAAGAACATGTCCCTCGTCAATCATTCTCTTCACAAGCTCCGTTTCCTTTTTTGCATAATCACCTGTCAGAAAAAATATAGCCGTTACGTCTTTTTCTTTAAGTGTGTCAAGTATATCCGCTGTATAGCCGTTCTCATATCCCTGATCAAAGGTGATAATGATTCTGCTTTCGTCGTTTGTTAATGCATAAGCGTCATACTTTCCAAACTCTTCGTCAAACATCACCGCACCGCTGGGACGGTTTTCACTGTCCACTGATGTCCCTTGTCCATAGCCGATTGCAGAAACACATTCATTTACTGTCTGTGTCAGCAGAATTATTGAGGCTGTGACTGCTGCGGCTTTAAATCTGCGTCTCTTTGTCATATCTCTGCTGCTCCTGTCTGCGGATTCCTCCGCAGTAACAGTTTGTGCGAAAGACGGAACATAATGCATGGAAAAAACAGGTTATTTTTTTGATGCATTGTAATTAATTAAAAAACGAACCGCCTGAGCGATTCGTTTCTTTATGGCAATACCGGATAAAGCCTGTGCGTCAGATGCGCAGTCAGATTTTTTGTGATATATGACGGAAAATATGCAAGCAGATGACGTGCAGAACCGTCAGGCGGGCTTTGTGCAGTGTTGCCTTATGTATTATTTATTCGTCCTCTTCGTCATCAGGCATAATGTAGCAGTTCTGGAAGAAGCCGCACTGAATTGCATATGCACTGCATCCTCTGCTAAGACGTTTGCCCTTTGTATCATACTGTTCTATAATATCAGCAAGATCGCTGAATGCGTTTGCAATAAGGCATGTGCGAATCTGCTCCATATTTCTTTCGCTGAATCCGAAATTATAAAGGCATATTTTTTCTGCATTGTAGATAACCTTCAGGTTATTCAGCATCAGACAGAACTCATGGAGAAGTGAACTTGCAAGGTCTTCAATCTCACCATCACCGTTTTCCATAGCTGTAAGCATCTGTGCAAGTGTGATGTATTCACCGTTGCCGCCTGTCAGTTCATACAGTGCCGGTGTAAGTGCTTCACAGTAGCGGTCAGATGCCTTATATGCGATTGCATAAGGTGTAAGCTCTGCCATTACTGAACCGTTGCAGTAGCCTTCATGAAGACGGCCGCCGGGATTTACACAAAGCTTGTTTACTTCTGTTGTATTTGCAAGGAATTCTTCCTTCACTTCATTATTGTATACAACGCCAAGATGATAACCACTCTGATCTGCTGCAAGCATTACCATATTGTACGGAACCTGAACATGCTCACGGATATTGAATGTTTCAAGAGTAAGGAGAGAAATTGCATTTGCAGCATATACCGGAACGTTAAGACGCTTTTCAAATATTTCTGCAAGGCTGTCATAATCGGAAAGCTCCATTGACGGTGCTGTACCCATTTTTGCAGCCATTTCAGGCATAACACCCACGCCCATTGCAACTACACGATCAAATGTTATTGAGTTATATTCAACAAGCTCGGAACAAAGCTGACAGATAATATCAACAACCTCTTCTCTTGTTGTTTTGCTGTTTATATCAGCTTCACGCTTACCCATTGTATCATTTGTAACAGTTGAAATTCCAACGGAGATCTTTTCACTGGAAATATGTACACCAAGTGCATAGCAGAATGTAGGCTCAAAGTCGATAAGAACCTTTCTTCTGCCCTTATGTATCTGGCTCTTGTGATAGAATACTTCCTCACCCAATTCTTTCAGCATACCTATTTCGATCATTTCATTTACTATTACAGTTACAGCTGCTCTTGTAATGCACAGACGTTCTGCTATATCAACTCTTGAAACAGGCCCGATTTCACGGATAGCCTTCAGAACCTGCAATCTGTTTCTTCTTTTCAGATCACGTTTGCTAATTCCCAATTCTTTCATATTCATATAAAACACCTCATTTTTGTCGCCGTAACAATTCACCAAAAGCGACTTGATATATATTGATTATATCATACAATTACACAAATTGCAATCCGTATTTGACAAATAGCGAATTTTTTTTACAAATAATACACTGTTTGTCTACGTTTTAATGTCATCACATCAAATCAAGAAGTAAAGTGAAAATTTTCACCAACAGCGGAAGTGTTCCCATTGAGAGAATAGTAGTAAATGCAAAAATCTGTGAGGCATAAACATCATGGAGACCGAGTTTCTGACATTGCAGAGTACACATTGCGGCGGAGGGTGCAGCGGCAAGAAGAAGAACTACTATGCGAACCTCCTCAGCTATAAAGCCGAAGCAAAGGAGCATTGCCATTGTGAGGAAAGGCAGAATGATAAGCTTGCAGGCTGATGTCCAGTATACACGCACATTCTTAAACGCACTTAGAATATTCGCCTGAGCAACGCTTACACCAGAGGCTATCATAGCAAGAGGAGTATTAAGGTCGGCTATGTAGTTCATGGTATCCCCAAGCACTGATGGTATGGGCAGTCTTGTAAAATAGAGGATAAGACCGATACCAATGGCAATTATCGTTGGTGAACGCATTACATGGAGAAGAGCCTTGATGTCACCTTTTCCTGTAAGGAGCATAATTCCGTGAGTCCATGAAAACAGAAAAAATATAGTAAGGAAAGCTGTTACATAAAAAACGCCCTCCGAACCGAAAAGTGCATTTGCAAGAGGGATTCCCATAAATCCACAATTGCTGTATATTGCGGAAAAGCGTTCTATGGCAGTTTCTCTGCATGTTTTTTTTCTGAGGAGGAGCATTGCACCTGCAATGGTAATTATATAGGAGAATACGGCAAGCAGAAACGTCCACAGAAGATTAACAACTAGACGCTTATCGAATTCAACATCCATATATGCATGTACAACCAGAACTGGGGTTACTATCTCAAGAACTACCTTGGAAAGCTGTCTTCCTCCGTCACGGTTTATGATTTTAAGCTTATAGGCAAGTATGCCCACAAGATTGAGCAGCAGCATTATAACTGCCTGATTTGCAATTATCTGAGCCATTTTAAACCTCCATAAACAGCCGCCTGTCTGTTTTATCAGGACAGGCGGCATAATAATTTTATTATATCATTCTTTGAAGAATGTGTCAACTCTTAAATCAATACCGGCTGTATCTGCTTGCCCTCAAGTGCGGCTTCTACAGTTTCCTGCAAGCGTTCAAAATGCGCTACAACGGAGGAAGGCTTTTGCATGGGTGCATCCTGCCCCATTGGAACGAAGTAGTAATTTCGTGAATTCATAAGCAAGCCTATATTTTTCGCCGAACAGCGCAGAGCGTCGTTTGTTGCAAGGGCGATTATGACCGGCATTTCGTTGCGGAGCATAGACTTCACCGCCATTGTTACTGTTGTATCTACCACGCCAAGGGCAAGCTTACCCAGTGTATTTGAGGTACAGGGTGCAACTGCAATGCAGTCGAGCATTTTCTTAGGGCCTAAGGGTTCTGCCTCGCTAATGCTGAGCAAGGCTTTCCTCTGGCTTATTTCCTCCATACGGCGAATATGATCTGCTGCCTTTCCGAAGCGGGTGTCTATTGACGCTGCGTGTTCGGAGAATATCGGCGTTACCTCCGCACCTGCTTTCACAAGTGCCTCCGCTTGCTGAAAGGCTCTGTCAAAGGTGCAGAACGAACCAGTCACCGCAAATCCGATTCGTCTGCCCGAAAGCTTTTTCATGTTATACTCTCTCCTCTATTATACGGCTGATCTCTTCAGCTATTATTTCTCCGGCTGATACCGGTGCAGCTTTTCCTGGAACGGTTGATGTGGGATGACAGATTTTGCTGGCTGTCTTTGATGGGAACTGAAACTTTACTTTCTGGATGAGATTTAATTGGAGGGGAAAGTTTTTTATCGGAGGATTATGCTTATCTCGTTCTCTGTAAGTATTATATTTTTTATAAGTATTTTGGCGGCTGCCTTTTTCTGCTCAAAATCAAGCATACCAAAGCCTCTGAACGCCCTGCGCTTTTTATTAGTGAATGGCATTCCGGCAATGGCATTCAGTTCCCTGTCCTGTCCTGTTTTCTTGCAGCTTTCCCTCAGAAGTTTCCCCATTTCCTTTTCAAGCACCTGCGCTGCAAACTCCTCCGCCGGCTTCGTTTTCACTGCGCTAAGTCCCTGACAAATCCCGTTTCTCTTACCACGGCATACGAAATATACATACCTGTCATCTTTGCCGGAGCATCTGACATAACAAGAATTCCCGCATTTTCCGCACAAAACCAGACCTTGCAGCCATGATTTCTTTCCAGAACCGGAATTTGAGGATGGTTTTCTCTGAAAAATAATATCCTGCGTTTCAAGCCACATTTCAGCCGGAATAATTCCCTTGTGAGTACCAGCCGCAATGTAGAGAACGTTTCGGCGTTGAATTGTAATGCATCCATTTCCTTTGCAGTATTCATCGTCACTATGGAGAAGCTTTCCCTTTGACGCAAGATACTTCCGCACTTCCTCATTTCCGGCGGCATATACTGTATTTTTCACTATCCTTGAAACCTGCATTCCCGTCCACTTACTGCGGGATGGTGAAGGTTCGTGACGTTTATTAAGCATTGCGGCTGTACTGTCGAAGCTCATGCCGCTTATAACGCATCTATATATCTCATGAACCACATCTGCTTCATGGGGACATATCTCCCACTTTTCGTTGTAGCCGTAAGGTCTTATGCCGCCCAGAGGCTTGTGCATTTCGGCACGTGCAAGGTAATTGTCACTGATTCTTGCGGAGATGGTTTTCTGTTCCATTTCTGCAAACATTATAAGCAGCTTCACAAGCATTTCACCCATTGGAGTTCTTGTGTCAAACTGTTCAGAGTAAGATATTAGTTTTACATTTGCGTTATTTAAAACGTCCCATAATTTAGCAAAATCAATAAGTGAACGGGATATTCTGTCAAGTTTATAAACTACAATACATTTCACATCGCCGTTTTTTATCATACTAAGCATTTTCTGGAATGCAGGACGGCGTGTGTTAGTTCCGCTAAAGCCTTTATCCTGAAAGATCTCCCTTTCTGCACTATCAGGTATCAATCTGCTGCAAAGGTCTATCTGCATTTCTATTGAGATTGAATCCTTTTTATCCAAAGACTGTCGGGCATAAATTGCATACATAGAATCACCTCAGATAATTCTATGCTTGAATTTAAAAAAAAGGCACTCCCATATAGGGAGTACCTTTAATTCAGATGTTAATCTGTGTTAGTCTTAGTTTCTCTTAGGAGAAATTACTTTCTCTTCTTAGCAACCAGAGCTACGCCACCGATTACAACCAGAGCAGCAGCTGCGCCAGCTACCGGCAGAACATCGCCAGTCTTAGGAGACTCTGTAGAGCCCTTCTTAGCTGTTGTTGTAGTTGTAGCCTTTGTTGTAGATGTAGTAGTTGTTGTTGTGTCAATACCAGACAGCGGGATAGAAGCTGTTGTTGTAGTTGTTGTAGCCTCAGGAGTTGTTGTTGTGGATGTAGTAGTTGTTGTTGTCGGCTCTTCTGTTGTTGTAGTTGTAGAAGTTGTTGTTGTAGTTGTAGTAGTTGTTGTTTTAGTTGAAGTAGTTGTAGTAGTAGTAGATGTTGTTGTATCCTCACCTGCGATGATGATCTGACCGCTTACGAGAGAAGAAGCACTCTTACCATCAGCTGTGTTGATTTCCTGATATGTGTCACCGTTGTTTACGAGAGCTGTCAGGTCATAAACGTCGCCAGCCTTAGCGTTAGCGTTTACCTTGAATACGATTGTGGAAACGCCGCCGTCCTGAACGTAGTTAATTGTAGAACCAGAAGGAGTTACAGCGTAACCCAGCCAAAGAATACCCAGATCGTTGTTAATACCAGTACCACGAGCAACGTCATAACCATAATCATTCTGAGCAGACTGAACAGCTGCGCCGTTGATTACTCTTGAGATTGTTACTTCAGCTACATTGAAGCTAACACCGTAACCCAGAGAATACCAGCCGCCAGAACCAGCTACATCTACAGGAATCTTTACTTCATAGTTAGCTGCCTGAAGTTCTTCCAGAGTCAGAGTAACAGTACCAACAGTCAGTGTGCCGCCTGCAGCGTTAGCAGGTACAGCAAATACAGCTGCAGAAGCAGCTACTACAGCAGCTGCGGAAAGAGCAGCCATGCTCTTCTTAAATGTAGTCTTCATTTTCGAAAATTCCTTTCAAATATAAAATTTATTTTATACAACCGAGCGCATTTCTCATACGCTCAGTCATATACGTACCACTAATTACTTAAATTACTTATCTTCCAAGAATTGCATCCCAATCAGCGTCAAGACCTGAACCAACATATGCATAGTATGTCAGGATTGCAGTAGCATCTGTAAGGTGGATGCTGTTCTCACCTGCTACATCTCTGCCGTTTGTTGACTCAGTATCAACGTCTGCAAGGAAGTATGCAAGTCCTTCAAGATTAGGATCATCGTTAAATGATGCATCGAGGGACGCACCAACATTTGCATAGTATGCAAGAACCTTTGTAGCATCATCCAGTCCTACTGCGCCATCCAGATTAGCGTCACCCTTAACACCAATGTAAACTGTAGGATACTCAATCGGATCAATAGTCATGTTAGTCATGTAGGATGTCTGGATATTTGCAGGATTGAAGGAAATTGCCAGTGAGCTTGCTACATAAGCTGTACCAGCAACATTGTTGAAGTATTCAGCAGGTGTAGCAAAAGCAGGTGTCAGGTATGTAGAGAAGTCAGATGCTGCGATCTGGAAGCTCTTAGCTTCGCCGTTGATGTTACCGATCAGTGTCAGCTTGTTGATCAGCTTAGACAGATCGAATTCGTTCTCATCGTGTGAGAAGTAGTAACCAACGCCGCTCTCAACTTCAATATCCTCAAGAATGAAATCTACAGGGATTTCAGTTGTTGTGGTTGTTGTACCTGTGCCTGATGTTGTTGTATCAGTTGTGTCTGTAGAAGACTCTGTAGAAACTGTTGTATCTGTAGAGGTCTCAGTTGTTTCTGTAGATGTCTCTGTAGAATCAGTTGTGTCTGTAGATGTCTCTGTAGAATCAGTTGTATCTGTAGAGGTCTCAGTTGTATCTGTAGATGTCTCTGTGGAAACTGTTGTATCTGTAGAGGTCTCAGTTGTGTCTGTAGATGTCTCTGTGGAAACTGTTGTTTCTGTAGAGGTCTCAGTTGTGTCTGTAGATGTCTCTGTAGAAACTGTTGTTTCTGTAGAGGTCTCAGTTGTGTCTGTAGATGTCTCTGTAGAAACTGTTGTTTCTGTAGAGGTCTCAGTTGTGTCTGTAGAGGTTTCTGTAGAAACTGTTGTTTCTGTAGAAGTCTCTGTGGTATCTGTAGTTGTTTCTGTTGTAGATGTTGTTGTTACTTCTTCTTCCTTGTACTCAATAATTCTTGTTACATCGAAGAATGCAACGCCATCTGTTGTCAGGCTAGCTTCAACCAGCTTGGAGGAAGATGCATAAACCATCTTAACGCCTTCATCGTTAACAACAGCATTTTCATTTACCCAAGCTTCAACTTCAGCTGCTTCAGCATCCGGAATTGTGAAAGATACTTCATATGTACCGCCGCTTACTGCAACATTGAAATCAGAACCAGACTTAGCCAGCTCAGCTACTGAATCAGCTGTGATGTCGAGAACATAGCCGCTTGTAGAAGCAATGCCGCTTATCAGATCAACAGCCTTATTGAAGCCTGCGCCGTGTCTTGCAACAGCCTCGTCAACAGTCTTCGGGAAGTTGTAGATTTCTGTTCTCTTGTCAACGAACTTAGCGATTGCAGCCATCATTTCGTCAGCTGTACCGTATGAACCAGTACGCTCCAGAGCTTCTGCTCTGTTGAAAAGTGTTTCTGCTCTCTCAATCTTGTCGATGATCTCGATAGTCATAGCTTCTTCGATAGCAGCGTCAACGCCAACCTGTGCGCTTACTTCAGCAGCCAGCTCATCAGCCAGACCCTTGAAATAATCAGCAGCGTTATCCTCATTGACTGCATCGCCGCCAACGCTTACTGAATAGATAACATCTACAGACTTTCCGTCAGCCAGTACGCTTGCATCAAAAGTAACATAATAGTCAATCTGCTTGCTGAATGCGTTGAGTGTCAGATCCATACCAGCAGCTTCTCTGATCTTGGAGTAGATCTTCTTTTCTGCATATGCAGAAAGATCAGCAGTACCCATAACAGTAACAACGCCGTTTTCTACAGTCAGAACAGGATTAGGAGCGTCTGCCAGAAGTTCTGCCAGCATTACGCCGTATGTGTTTGTCTGCGGGATCAGATTGATGAAATCAGCAGCTGTGATTTCCTTCTGTGTACCTTCCATGTTCAAGAACATGTTCAGTGCAGCTTCATTCCATCTGGACTCAGTCTGGTCATAAGGAATAGCTGTGAAGGTATCAAGAGTAAGCACCTTTGCGCCTGTGTCTTCTGCAGAAACATTCATAACAACACTCTGAGTAAGTGCCATAGGAACAGCAATTGCAGCAGCCAAGACTCTGTTGAAAATCTTCTTCATTTCCAATTACCTCTCTTCTTAAATTTTTTTCGTGTTCATGCTGCGCTTACGTGATTGCAATACGCTTCATCCTTTTTTGTACACATCTTTTTGCTGTATACCTGATGATTGAACACTTAATAAATTCGCCTATGGACACGGTGCATGCGTCACTATAAACGATTTACACAAGTATTTTAACACATTCTGCGAAGAATGTCAAGTGATACGGATGTTTTTTTTTAAAATTCTTCGCAGAATATTGTCCTCAATTTTGGTGCATTTTCACAATATTCTCTTATCCGCACTCTTTTTGTACGTGTCAGAACAGGCTTGTTTTCTTGATTTTTCTTTGTCATCCTGTATCTTCCGCCGGAAGACCTGATGCACTCACATACACAATTTCTCTGCCAGCCGCCCTTTCCGGCGTAACACCTCCAGAAACCGACGCAAGCTCTACATATGCACATTCAGGCTCTATCCTTTCTATTTCCTTTTCCCCGAATATTTCCGCTGGAATTGTATTGAATATTATATCAAATCCAAATTTCTCATCCGGATCAAATGGTATTTCTATGACTTCTGCTCCGGCTGCCTCAAGCCTTATACGATCGCTCCTCTTTCGTGCAGCTGCGGTCACTTTCGCTCCCATGCTGCATAGTCTGTCTGTGAGAAGTGTTCCTATTCGTCCGCCGCCTGTTACAAGCACCCTGCTTCTCCACATTGTACGTCCAGTGACTTCCATTGCTGTTTTTATCGCACCTTCTGCTGTGGGTACTGCATTTGCCTGTGCGGCGGATGTACTATTTATATAATCTATATATTGAATTCCCTTTCTGCCGCATAATTCTTTTACTATTCCTTTGTCATTGCCTCCCAGCACTGCTCCGCCCTCTTTAAGCCGCCCTGCGATCTCCTCCGGTGATATATCCTCTTCGCCGTATGGTGCCGGTATCATTCCTTTATTATTAACTGTAAGCGGCGGCAGAAACAGAAAATCTGCCTGCTCTCCATTGACCTCCGCAAGCTGTGATAATGTCCGCTTCCCTTTTCCTGAAAGCTTCCCATCATCAAAGCCCATTATCATAACATCATATTTCCCCGAAAGCTTCTCTGCCGCATATATCATCCTCAGGTCTCCGCCTGCTGCAAGTATTTTCTGCTTTGCCATTCTGCGCCCTCCATTCATTCCTTCCTTTTCCTCACGTTTCCCTACATTCTATGCCAGACCGCTTCTATGAGTGCCTGAAAAAGCACCTGTCCGGAGACAAGTGCTTTTTTCAGAAAATAATAAGGAGAATGTATGAAGATAAGAAAACTGCGTGGATTAGTTGACAGCGTCCGGTTCAGGTTCTGTGGAAGCTACTGTTTCCTCCAGAATTACTGTGACATCCATCTGCTGACCGTAGCGCACGATCGTCAGAACGACTTCTTCGCCTGCATCATGCTCATTTTTATAATCATTAAGCTCTTCTGTAGTCTTAATTTCATTGCCGTCAATTGCAATGATAACATCCTGTATCTGGAGACCTGCCTTATCAGCCGCACCGCCTTCGGTAATGCTGATAATATAAGAGCCTACGGGAATATTATATGCCTGTGAAACTGCCTCGGAAACATCCTGACATGTGATTCCAAGCTGCGGTCTGCCGGTAACGTAACCGTAATTGATAAGGTCATCTACGATTTCCTTCGCCTCTGTTATCGGAATTGCAAAGCCGATACCCTCAATGCTTGCACTGCCAGAAGAATAGCTGGAGGACATTTTAGCAGAGTTGATTCCCACAACCTGACCTGCACTGTTGATAAGAGGGCCGCCAGAGTTGCCGCTGTTGATTGCTGTATCAGTCTGGATAAGAGTCATTTCCTTATCGTTTATAGTAACCTCACGGTTGAGTGCTGAGATGATACCGCATGTTACTGTATTCTGAAGCTCAAGTCCCAGCGGATTGCCGATAGCAACTACAAGCTCGCCTACCTGACATTCATCGCTGTTGCCGAATTCTGCCGGCGTGAGACCTGTCTGGTCGATCTTGAGAACGGCAAGGTCGGATTCAACGTCATAGGCAACGATTTCAGCAGGATAGATAGTTTCCTGATCCGACATCTGAACCTCTACTGACTGGGCTGCACCGTAGCCGGAGGTTGAATCGTATATAACATGTGCATTTGTTATAATATATCCGTCCTCGGACATTATAACGCCTGTTCCTGTACCTACAGCCTGCTTTGTCTGAGGCTGACTGCTGTCGCCCCAGCCGAAATAGCCGAAATTAAAGCCGAAGTTTGACGGAAAATCAGATTGAGTCTGGACGATATAGGTTGCCTGAATGCCTACAACAGAGGGTGTGAGTTTTTCAACGATCTGGGGAATCGTGATAGCGTCCTCTCGTGCTGCAAGTTCAAAGAGACTCTGGGCATTACCGCTTGCGGGAGTTGTATTCTGAGGCTTCTTATTCTCTGCGGCATTATTCTTGTCGGATGATGAATTACTCTGAACTATATTATTCTTTGCCGGTTTATCATTATTTTTATTTGCAAAATATCCGCCTGCAAATGATGCTCCTGCAACGACAGCAACCGCTGTTACCAGTGCTGCGATCTTCAGCCATCCGCCCTTTTTCTTCTTCTTTTCAGGCTGCTGCTGAACGGAATTCTGATTGTTGTAATAATTTGCGTAATTGTAACCGTTCTGTGTGCCGGTCTGGTTTGTATATGCTGTATTCTGGTATGAACCATAGCTGTTAGGCTGGCTTCCGTTCTGTCCGTATGTGTTTGTACTTGTATATGTTCCGGCTGCATTACGTGCTGCATTTGTATATACAGTACGGGATACGGGTTCATCCTGATGAGGATTTGTATTGCGGTAGTATCCGCTTCTGTAGTCGTTATATGTTGAACCAGAGGTGTTTCCTGAGCCTGCGTTTACTTCAGAGCCAGTTGTTTCAGTGTTCTGCACTGGTGAAACATTTTCTTCTGTACCGTTATCTATATTTTTATTCTCAAATTCGTTCATAACGCTCTTCCTTTCTTTACATTTTATAAGCGAATGTTCTATCTGTTTCTGTGATTATAATTATATCAATCTATGTGATAATCTTATGATAGCAGATGGAAAACGCCGTAAAAGCAGACATACGCAAAAACTGCCGCAGTATCAGTCTTACTGCGGCAGCCTTATAATATCATTTACTTATTTTGTTCAGCATATTCCATAAATGTGCCGTCAAATGCATTTGCGCCCTTTGCGGCATAATAGCCGAGAACCAAGGTTGCGTCTGAAATATCAACTGTTCCGTTCTGGTCAGCATCAGCTGCCTGTGCATTAACGCCTGTTATCGGAGATTCTGTACCTGCACCGTTTGCAGCATATATGCTCAGTACAGAGGTTGCGTCTGCGATCTCAACAGCACCATTTGCATCCACGTCACCATAGCTGTTCTTCATCACCTTGCCCATAATACTATCATTCAGTGCAGAATCAATATTTCCCAGAGTTTTCTCTGCGCCGGAGGCTGTATATGCCAGACGGAGCTTTGTTCCGTTTTCAGCACCTGTTTCCGGAAGTGCAAGTGCATCAATAATTGTCTCTGCAATAGCAAGATGTCCGATACTGTTGGGATGTACATCAACCATCTTTATGTCAGTATAATAATATCCATGATCATAGACAGTCTGGAACGTATCTACTACTGTTACACCGGTAAGATCACGTATTGCACCATTTACACACTGTCCCTTTGGAAAAGCTGTATTATCTGCAATACCTTCAAGAAATTTATTTACATTGCTGCTTAATATCTCCATAGAACCGCTGACTGCAAGATCAGTGTCATCAGCATCACAATCCATAGGGTTGTATACTGTCTGGAAAACTATCTTTGCATTGGTAGATGCTTTAAGCTGTTCCGCAATAGCTGCAACATTTGATCTGAAATTTGCTATAACTCCCGGCATCGTTTTTGTAAGGTAAAGATTAAACGGTGTCAGAACCGCATAATTCGGTGCACCGGATTCAGTTTTAAGACCGGAAATAAGCTGATTCATGCTTTCATACTGAGTCGCATCAATGTAATCATTATTCAGCACTAGCTGAAGAATATCGTTTCCTCCGATAGTTACAAGCACAACATCCGCTTCAGCTACTGCTGCCTGTACTGACACATCTGAAAGCTGTTCCAGAAGCCCTGCGCTGGTAAGTCCATCCTGTGCAAAACTTGTAAGCTCTGCTCCGTAATAATCGCTAACCATTTCAGCATAGCTTGCAATAAGCGTGCCATCCTTTGAGTATCCGGTTGTAATGCTGTCGCCAAGTGCTACAATTGACATTGATTCTTCCGCACTTGCTTCTGTGGGAACAGCAGACATCATAAGAGATATTGCCGCAAGTATTGCTGCGGCTCTTTTGAGGTTGTTCTTTTTCATAATTTACTCCTTTCATGTTTGACGATTCAGTTTAATCTCCCTACAATAATATTATACCTGTTTTTTCATACGATGTCAAGAATTGCACGTATATTCCAGAAAAGCCCAAAACAGCCGCACTGCATTGCAGTAACGGCTGTTCTGGGAAAAACAATGAGAAAAAAGAGATAAATGCTCTGGACTTCGTAATTAGTTCTTGCTATCCTCCGGCTGGAGCAGCTTGAATACGATAGCTGCGATAGCTGCGCCGATAAGCGGAGCAACGATAAATACCCATACCTGTGACAGAGCCTCGCCGCCCATAAACAGAGCCGGACCAAAGCTTCTTGCAGGATTTACAGATGTACCTGTGAAAGGTACGCCGAGAATATGTACAAGTGTCAGCGTAAGACCGATAACGATACCAGCAACAGAGCTGTTCTGTACCTTTGAGGTCACGCCGAGAATAGTAAATACAAATACAAATGTGAGAACTACCTCAATAGCAAGTGCCTGTGCAAGAGTTGCGTCCATTGCGCTTGCATCTGCTCCATAGCCGTTTGTACCGAGACCGTATTCTGTTCCTCCGAGAATACCCATCAGAACTGCTGCGCCTGCGATACCGCCCAGAAGCTGAGAAATAACATAGCCGATAAAATCAGTTACAGACATTCTGCCTGCAATAAGCATACCCAGTGATACTGCCGGATTGATATGGCAGCCGGAAACATTTCCTACTGAATAAGCCATAGCGACAATTACAAGACCAAACGCTACGGATATTGCAAGTGTTGAGAATGAAAGTGCAACCATTACTCCCTGTGCATCCAGCATTGCATTTGCTGCAACTGCACTTCCGCAGCCGAATATTACCAGAACTGCTGTACCAATAAATTCTGCTATGTACTTACGTATTGAACTCATCATATAAAAATCTTCCTTTCTAAGAATTTCTATGTTGATATTATACCACTTTTCACCTCTTTTGTCAATGAAAATTGTCCGTCAGGATGTAAAAATATAAGTCTTACTTTTGTGCATATTGCCTATTGGCAAAAAATCAGCACCTGCAAAAAAGCAGGTGACGATTCACTATATAAAATCAATTTATGTTATTAAGAAAACCGGGATCATTATCTTCAAAAGTATAGTAATATACTGTTCTCGCATCAAGTTCTTTATTCATGCCAGCACGCCTCATTGCGTAGATCGTAAGAGCAAGAGCAGCATCATCAATAGTCACATTACCGTCACCGTCAACATCAGCAAGATTCATCTGAAGCTGAGTCATCGGATAATCAATACCTGCGCCAGTATTTGTGATATACTTCAAAATCGTATCTGCGTCATCAATGCTGATATAATCCTTTTCAGAGTGCAGTACAAGACCGATAGGAAAAACCTGCATCTCATTATACAGCTTATCAGCGTCTGCCTGAGTAACCTCGCCGTCCCCGTCAACATCTGCAAGGGCAAGCTGTTCATCTGTAAGCACATAACCCTCAGTCACAAGATAGCGTGATACCATTGCGGTGTCATGTCCGGTTACTATTCCGTCCATATCTACATCGCCGATTTTACCGAATCCATTTTCAAGATAACCAGCATCATCAAAATTTAAAGAATAGTAATATATATTGTTTTCAGTTAGGAATTTCTCCATTCCAGCGCATCGAACAGCATGTGCCTTAGAAATCAGTTCAGCATCATCTTTGTCAACTTTACCATTTTAAGGCAGCACCGCATAAAGTCTATGCATCATATGCGCAGTCAGATTTTTCGTAAGATATAACAAAAAGCCGCCTCACCAGCGAGACGGCTTTTTAAACAATTATCCAACCAGACCTGAACGTTCAATACCCTCAGTAAAGTGCTTCTGAAGGAATATGTACATTATCAGAATAGGTGCTATGGCGAGGAGACAGCCTGCCTCCATCCATACGATCTGCTCTCTGGGGCTTACGTCTGCATTATTGAACAGAGCCTGTGAAAGCAGTGTGCTGAGATTCTTCAGCATCAGAGCGATAGTCTGATTCTTTGTGAAGAATGTGGAGCTTACATAAAAGTCATTCCAATACCATACGATTGAGAAAAGGAATACGGTGAGGAATGATGACTTGGCATTGGGAACCATAACCTTGATAAAGGTCTTGAACGGCCCGCAGCCATCCAGATACGCCGCATCCTCCAGTTCCTTGGGAAGTCCCTTGAAGAACTGACGGAAAATGAATATCATAAGTCCTGATTTCAGTCCGCAGCCCATTGCCGCCGGCAGATACATACACAGCGGATTATTGATAAGATTGAACGGGCCGAAATAACGGAACAGCATATACTGGGGAATTGATATTACCTGTGTGGGTACAAGGATCATGAGGATTACGATGCCGAACAGCAGTCCTCTGCCCTTGAACTTAAATCTTGCAAAGCCGTAGCCGGCTACCGCACAGGACGCTACCTGTATAAGTGAACAGCCTACGTTCAGGAATATTGTTGTACCCAGAGTACTCCAGAAATTCATTACCTCCATTGTATCTTTCATTACGCTGAGAGTAAGATTTCTCGGAATCCACATTACTGTGGGATCGCTCATATCCTCCGGCGCACGAAACGCACAGCTGAGCATATAAATAAGGGGATATACGATTACGAAGCAAAGTCCGAAGAGAATAAAGAATCGGAATATGGGCCACACAACTGCAAAAAGCTTTGCACGGCGCATATAGGCAATCTCTGATTTGTTCATGCTCTGCATACGTATTTTCTGCGCTTCACGCTTGCTCATGCCGTTGCCCACTTCTTCATCAGGCTTGGGTGACGCAAGCGGTTTATTAAGAACTTTTTCCATGACTGCCTCCTTCCTTAGTCTACCTCGTAGTAAATGAACTTATTGAGTATCAGTGTAACGATACCGATAGCAACGAGAACTATTGAGAAATAGATCCATGCCATTGCAGAAGCCTCACCGTATTTCCAGTCCATCTGGAGATCGCTTATTCTTCCCATTACAGCATTATTGGGATCTGTAAAGGAATCAATAATTGTAAAAATGAAGCATGTAAGAATCATCGGGCTTACATTCGGCAGAGTGATCTTCCAGAAATATTCCCATGCTGTTGCACCCTCGATCTGCGCTGCTTCCTTTGCAGACGGCGGAATGTTCTGAAGTGCTGACAGGAACATGAGGATCTGGATACCTGCGTTCCATACGATACCGAAGATATTGTCGGAAATGGTTTCAATAGTTGTCTGAACGCTGTCGGAGATTCCATAGATTCCAAGGAATTCCATCAGTTCGCCCAACAGGTCTGTTGAGAACATTGTTGAGAACTGGCTTGCATCGCTGTTGCCTGTGCTTGCCATGTTGCCGTTGATGATGTTGAATACTGGACCTGTTGCAATGATTACAGGCAGGAAGAATACTGCTCTTGCAAAGGTTCTTCCCTTGAACTTCTGGTTGAGTATTACTGCAACAAACAGTGAGAACACCAGAATCAGAGGTGTTTTCCAGAGTGTTGCCTGAAGAACTGATACCAGATACTGACGGTAGTTAGGGTCAACATTGAGAGCGTAGTTGTACTTCTCAAGTCCTACCCAGCCGCCTACCATGCCGCCGGTGTCAGGACGGATGTCCTGAAATGAGTACAGGAATGACTGTACCAGCGGAACCATAAAGAATACGAGAGCACCCACAAACCATATTGCTATGAAGCCGTAGCCATACATGCTCTTTCTTTTTTCATAACCCATTTTCATGCGATACTCACGCTCCTTCCTTTACATAATCTGCAAGCAGATACTCTGTACCGTTTACTGTAACAGATTCTGCTTCAAGGTCAACGACTGTTACCGTTCCATCTTCATATGTAGTTGTGATAACACCGTCTTCCTCTTCATAGCCTGTTATAAGCTTATCACCTGTTCCAGCAAGAACGTCTCTTGTAAAGCTCCAGCTCTGTGCTGCTTCTTCTGTCCAGTCTGCATAGTAAGCATAGTAGAGATTATCAAGCTCTGTGTCCTTGAGAATGCTTGTCTCCTCACCTATCATATCATAATGAATACCGCTGCCTGCTGCAATGGAACGGAGTACAGTTTCATTTGTATCTGCGCTGCCGTTTACCGCTGTGCCGGAGTAGGATTTCAGTCCGTGGAGAACTATCTGATAGAAAGGAATGTCTGCGTCAAAAATATCATAGCCGCTTGACTGGAGAGGAACATTGCTTATCCTGTCAACATAAGGAAGTGCATAAGCATTTGCTGTATTGCCAAGAATGCTGTCAACTGAACCGCTGAGTGTTTCATAGGATTCAATAAGAAGCTCCTGAGCCTTGTCTCTGCCTGCAAGGTTCTTGCCGTAGTCGCCGTAAAGTGCGGAGGTAAGTTCGGAAAGTCCGATATTCTTTATGCCCTTGTCAGAACAGCTTTCTGCAAGGTCGGAGAATATTTCAGGATAAGCTGTAGGAGTTATCAGGGACAGCGGCTTCTTGCTTGTCTGCTGTGTGCCGTATGCAAGGTTGTATGTATACTCTCTTGCGTATGAGCCTGATACTCTGATAGTTGTATCCTTGAATGTCATATAGCCGTTGCCGGATTTGAAGCCCGTGTTCTGAACTGACGGATAGAGAGCAATGCCGTTATTTTCCGCATATGCAAGCAGGTCTTCAAAATCGCCCTTGCCCCCGATAGTACCGGATGCCTTTGCATCAGCGTCGATCTTGTTCTTGATTCCGTCATTCGTCCACTTGTTGTAGCTTACAACCAGATTTGAACCGCCTGCGTCAATAAGGGACTGCAAAATGTTCTCTGCCTGTTCACATGTAGTAAGGGCTGTTTTCAGCGTTACAGGAATACCCAGAATAGAACGTGATTTCTGCACACCGCCGTAAATATCAACATAAAGCTCAGGCAGACCGTTCATCTCTGACTTCTGCACACCCATTTCACCGGTAAGATAGTTACGATATGCATTCGCAACATCTATGTAGTCCATGCCGGTCTCTGCCGTATCCTCAAGAGGATAGTAACGAAGCTCGATAGTCTCGGTTTTGATGTCACCCTCTTCAAACACTGTAAGAGTCGTAGTATTATCGCCGGACATGTAGTAACTGTCGGTACTTCTGAGGGTAAACTCAAAGCTGCAAAGATTATAGCTGCTCTTGGACTGACCGCTTACAGTTGCCTTGAGCTTGGCATTGGAGTCGCCCTCTGAGCATACTACCATCATAGCATTATCGCCGTTTACGATACCGTACATCGGGAAGTAAACCTGCTCGGTAACATCCGGCTCCTGAAGCGGAACTGCTGTAAGGTCTGCACCGTAAACAGTCTGTGTGTATGCTTTGGCTGCTGTCTTGCCGTTATTGAAATTGATAAGTGCGCCTGAGCCGTCTGGAATTACAAAGTAACCCTCGTCATCAGAATCAGCTGCGCCGAAATTATTCATAACAGTAAGGCTTGTGAGGATCTTTCCGGATTCGTTTGAGGTATCATCCTCGTTAATATCGGCTGTTTCCACAACTGCGGAAAGGTGATCCTCCTGAAGCTCGTACATTACAGGAATGCTGATTCCAGCGTCCTTGAAATCGTATGTGATCTCAACGCCGTCGCCCTTGTCCTTTACCTTTACGGAAGCGTCGCTGCCGGAGCGCATGTTTGTTGTTGCTCGCTTAGCAGGCTCGCCGTAAACAATGTTCATAGAGGACTGGAGGTCGGAAACGATAGTGCCTGTTGCCAGAGGATCGTGACCTGAGCCTACCGGTGATGACCACCACATGTAATCAGACTTCTTGTCCTTGACTGCAATAATGCCGTTATCATCGTTTACATAAAGCGCAAGGTTATCATTCTCAGTAACAAAGCGTACTGCGCTCTTTATCTGAGTGAATTCCTTGTTCAGAACGTAGTCCCATACCTTTTCATCATCGGTATAGTGAACCTCGCCGTCCTTTGCAGCACCGTCCTGCTTCAATGAACGTACAACCTCGTCAAAGTCGTCGTTGTAGACCTCAAGAGTCTTGTTGTCCATAGACAGGAAAGTAAACTCATTATCAAGAAGAGATACTATCTTTCTTACCATAGTAACCTTCTTGTACTCCGGATCGGTGTATACAAGCCATCTGCCCTCTTCACTGAGGAAAATAACAAATTCCTTTGTATCGTCCTCTTCTTCAAGTGTGCAGACAACCTCGCCTGTTTTGTCGTCTATACCAGCAAGCTCGATCTTCTTCAGAAGATCCACAACATCCTCATCTGCGATCTCATCCTTGTATTCCTCAGGACGAAGATAGAATGTGATGCCCTCACAGGAATTGAGCTTTGTCATATACTTTTCAACATCCGCTGCTGTGATCTCGATCTCCTCAACAGGTTCGGTACGGCGTTTGGATTCCTCTTCCTCTGCGCCCTCCTCTGTACCTGTCTCGGCTGCGGCGTTGACTGCTTCCTCTGTTTCATTGTCAGCATACGCCGGCACAGCGGCAAGCGGAATCATCATAGTCACTGCCAGCAGACCTGCTGCGATCTTTTTCCAGTTATTATACAATTCACGTCACCGCCTTTCTTAAACCTTCATACGATAGGAAATCTCGGTATATACAGATGTTGCAAATACATATACCTGCTGGAACAATGCTACCAGAAGTACCAGAAGTATCAGGATAAGGAGCATTGCCACAACGGTAAGAATCATAGCGAACAGTGTCTTGGATACACTGTACTGATGAACTGCCTTGATCGCCATGAACATCAGAACCACTGACCAGACTGTTCCGATAACGGATACTGTTGTGATGAAGATAGCCTCATCTCTTGTCAGGAAGTGGGACAGTATTACCTGAATGTAAAGCTGAACTACATAGGGTATCAGCGCATATGCACTGTAGATATAGATCTTCTTCATTGTACCCTCACCCTCAAGGAGCGTACATATAGACCAGTTGCCTACTACCCATGTAAGGAAGAGAACGATGGTCTGAACGATATAGGGAACAATGCTGAAAAGTCTTACGGAGGACATCATGAACTGCTGTCCGTAAAAGTTATCATAGAGAATAGCACCGATAAACCAGAGAACGATAACGATGCTTGCAAAGAGGACTGAGCCGCCCTTCTTCCAGCGGAGATCCTCAAAGCCTTCAAATGGATGAAAGACTGTATGCTTTACCCACTGCTTTTGTGTTAAATCCATCATAGCCGCATCATTCCTCCTCTCCCTCGTGGAGCATTTCCACAAGATTCTTCGGCTGCTTCTTCTGGTTCTTCTTCTTGTAGTGACGGTATACGATATAAAGCACTATCAGAATAACCACAACTGCTGCAACAAGCGTGAAGTGTGAGTCAAGCCATTCTGAACGGTATCCCTCGAAAGCCTTGTTGTACTGAATGGAGGATTCCGCAAGCTCTGCATACTTCATTGCACCCTCATAGTCGCCCTTGTTGAGAAGAGCAGAAGAAATGCCTACGTATGCTGCACGGTAGTTGCCGTCACGTCTGAGAACCTCGTACCACGGCTCAAGAGCCTCTTCATAGTAACCGTCATTGTAGAGACCAACTGCCTCGTGAACTATCTCGCCGAAGTCAGTTTCCTCGAAAATTGTAATAGTATCCTTGAGACCGTCTGTTACATAGATATTGCTGCCCAAGGTCTCAACAGCTGTAGGCTGGAGTGAGAATCCGCCCAACTGGTCGGAACGTGTACCCATGATGAACAGCAGGTTGCCGTCCTCGTCGTACTGGAACACACGTCCTGTCTCCATATCAAGACAGTTGAGTCTGCCGATGTCGTCAACATCTATGTCCACAAGCTTTGTGGAGAAGGTCTGGTTTGTGGCTGCGTCATACATGGACGCAATGTCACCGAATGTTGCTTCCAGTCCTGAGAACAGGTTTACACCGGATGGATTTACCTTCTTTACACGGTCGGACTCTGAGCTTGAGGACTGAGTTACTGTGAATACAAAGCCTTCGTCGTCAATGTCAAAGTTTGTAATGCCTGCCGCAACGTTTCTTGATGAATTCGCTCTCATCTCATCAGTTGCGATAAGATTCCAGAAGTAGCCTGCTACAACCTCTGCTGTAGCTTCAACGGCGTTTGCACCGTAGTAGCCCTGAAATTCACCGTCACTGTTGAAGAACGCTGCACCGTTTGTAATGTTGTTGAGTACGGAATAGATATTTCCAGCCTTGTCAACAACTACCTTCTGCGGCTTGAATGTCTCATTCTCATAAAGTGTTGAATCAGGTCTTGTAATGTTCTTTACAACATTACCATCCATATCAGTTACAAGCAGTCTTGAGTTGCCTGTATCCGCTATGTACATATAACCTGTATCCTCGGAAACGAACACACCCTCAGGTGATGACAGTGTAAGAGTACTGCCGTCCTCGTCCTTGAATTCGCTGTATTCCTTTACAGCCTTTGTAAAGGTCTCGTCTACTACTACGATACGTCCGTTTCCGCTGTCAACAACATAGAACTGATTCTCGCTGTCACGGAAGATGTCCTGAATAACATCCATCTCACCGCAGCCAAGGTCTGTACCTCTTACTGCACGGACTGCCTCATAGCCTGCCTGTGAGGGTGTTGCCTCGGTCCAGCGGTCGTAGTTGTACACATTGTAATGCTCCTCGGCAGATACAACAGGAAGAACCGTTCCTGTCATAAGAAGTGCGCAGGAACACATTACAGACGCTATTGCTTTAAATTTTTTCTGCAAGCTCCTCACCTCTTCCTTAATCCTTGATGCCCGAATGAGCCATTGTTTCGATAACCTGTCTCTGTGCCAGCATGAATATAACGATCGGCGGAACAAGCATGAATACTGCCGCTGCCATCGCAACGCCGGCTCTTGCAAGACCTGCTGACGCTGCCTGCTGTACTACTGTGGGCAGAGTCTTGAGGGATTCATTGAATACCATTGTACCGCCCTGTATGTTCCATGCAGCCTGAAATGCGAAGATAACAACTGTCATCATTGCAGGCTTCTGGTTCGGCATTACTATCTGCCAGCAGGTACGGAACAGTCCTGCACCGTCAACCTTTGCCGCTTCTATCATAGCGTCCGGAATCTGACTGATGGACTGACGCATAAGGAAGAGACACATCGGTGATGCAATTGACGGGAATATAAGTGCCATCCATGTATCAACCATGCCCATCTTTGCAAGCACCATGTACTGCATGATGTAGATTACGTTTGACTGATACAGCAGGGATACAACGATTATGCCGTTCATGAACTTAGCACCGGGGAATTTGACCTTTGCAAGACAGAATGCTGCCATTGCAGAGAATACAACCTGACAAACTGTAACTGTTACCGTTACGAATACGCTGTTGAATACGTATCTTGAGAAAGGTACCCACAGGTCGCTGCATATACGGAACATTGATGTGTAGTTTGAAAGGGTTGGTTCAATTACATAGAGCTTCGGCGGGAATACGAACAGCTCCTGCACAGGCTTGATTGACATTACTACCGCAAGATAGATAGGCAGTACCATGAACAGACCCAGCAGCAGGAGGAATACGAAAATTCCCACTGTACCTCTTATCTTGTGACCTGCTCTCTTTGTGGACACCTTGAGGTGTTTGCCATATTCTTTTTCTTTTTTCGCCATGACATAACCTCCTTAGTCCATATACTTGCTCAGCAGCTTGCTGATAAGCTTATTCATAAAGTACATCGCAATAAACAGTATCATACAGATCGCAGAGGCATAACCCATCTCGTATCTGATCCAGCCGTAGTCGTAGGCATGGTTCATGATAGTATGTGCCTTGTAGTCTGTACTTGGGAAACCAACAAGGTTCTGTGAAACAGTACCTGCGGTAAATGAGCTTACGATCTGCATTACGGCAGCGAACATGAGCTGCGGTCCCATTGAGGGGATAGTAATGTAGATAAGCTCCTGCCAGCGGTTCTTGATACCCTCGATAGCACCAGCCTCGTACTGGGAACGGTCGATGTTCTGGAAGCCGGCACGGAGTGCAAGGAAGCCTGCACCAAGGCTGATCCACATCTGTACTACGATAGTAACTGCAAGAACATATGAACCGTCTGTCAGCCACTGGATAGGCGATGTGATGATACCCAGATCCAGCAGAACAGAGTTGAGATAGCCGTGTGTATCACCGCTGAAGATAAGCTTCCATACGGTGTAAACATTCGCCATTGACGGCGCATAGAAAATCAGTGTAAAGAGCGTTCTCAGCTTGGGATGAAGCTCGTTGATGAGCCATGCAAGCAGGAAGCAGAGCACGTAGCTTACAGGCCCTGTGAAGATCGCAAAGACCAGTGTTACACGGACAGATTCAATAAAAATCTTATCCGCAAGGAAAAGTGTTGTAAAGTTTGAAAGACCTACGTATTTCGGGAACTGTACCATGTTGAAGTCTGTGAAGCCTACAGGCAGTGACAGTACGACCGGAATAACAGTAAATACGATAAAGAACAGCATAAACGGCAGCATCATTACATAAGCAGCCTTGTTCTGCTTCATGGAAATAAGCGTCATGCGCCGCTGCTCTTGTTTGGTTCTTCTACCGATAGCGGCAGTATCCAATGTAAACCCTCCTCATTTTTTATTAGAGCGAAACTTATTCCGCTGTGTCAAGTCCCAGATTTTCACGCTTTCTGGTAATTTCCTCATTGATGTCACGGTTGTACCACATGAGAGTATCTCTCGGATTCTCAGAATTGTTTACAACCTCACGGAACGCATTCATTACGTTTCTTGTAACGGCATATGATGCCGGAATGATGGGAACTTCCACAAGCTCATCCATTGCTGTTTCCAGAGACTCTACCTCATCCGGAGACCATGCAAGCTGTGTGAGAGCCTCCTTGTTTGCCGGAGCGTAGCGTCCCATCTGTCCCATAAGTCCCTCTATCTGTGTTGCATACGCAACCTGTGTATCTGTTGAACAGAACCACTTGAGGAATGTCCATGCGTTATCAATACCGTTCTCCTTTTCAGCCACCTTATTAAAGATAACCGCACCGGAGCTTGATGAGTTTACTGCGTGTGATACTGTGCCGTCCTCCTGAAGTGTACCGGGGATAGTTGTAAAATCCCAAAGTCCCTTGATTTCAGGAGCTGCAACCTGAAGCTGATTGTAGAATGAATAATCTGCAATAACGATCGGATATTCACCTGTACGGAATCGGCTGAAGCCGTCGTACTGCTGGTCAAAGTCATACTTTGTATAGAAGGATGTCCACATCTCGAAAGCGTCGATAGCCTCGTTGGTGTTGAACATTGTCTCGGTCATTGCTTCATTGTAGTAATTTGTACCGCTCTGGAGCATGAGCGTTGCAAAGGTATGACCGCTTTCTGTTGCCGGAGAGATCTGAGCCATGTTGGAGTCGGCTGCTACTGCCGGAAGAACCAGACCTGCGGACATGTAGCTTCTCTGGAGAGCAGGGAGCATATCAATAAGGTCAGTCCATGTTTCCGGAGGGGCTGTGAAGCCAAGCTCGCTGAGAACGTCCTTACGGTAGAACATCATCGCCCAGCTTCTTGTAAGAGGCATACCATATGTGCCGCCCTCATACTGATATGGCACCATAGCCTCTTCCTGATAAAGCTGTGTTATTTCCTCGTAGCCCTCCATCTGGGAAACGTCTGCTAAAAGTCCACGGCATGCAAGGTTTACAGGGAATTCGCCGCCGAGGAACAGTGCAACATCAGGGCCTTTGTCTGCAAGCGTCGCTTCAACAACGCCGCCTACTACAAGGTTAATGGATACAGGAATTTCATATTCGGGAATAAATTCAGACTCAACCAGTGACTTGACTACCTGCGCCTGATCACGTCCGAGGGATACCCATACATCAATAGTATCCTCACCTGTTGTATCGGTCAGTGAGGAGTAGTCCTCATTGAAGGAGGCACAGAATCTCTTGAAGCTGTATGCGAGATTATCAAAGAATCCCGGCTCTGCTTCACCGAATTCATTGTCCGCTGTTGTAAGCTCAATATAGTCAATTTCCAGCGGCTGATCACGGTAGTCACGCATCCATGATGAAATGGATGTTATATAGTCCTTTATCTGGGAAAGGTAGTTCGGAATCTTCAGCGGATCGTCCACGCACTTTTCAAGAACGATAGCCATGCTTTCCAGTGAAGCGGCTTCTGAACCCTCGGATTTTGCAAGGGATTCGATCTCGTCCTGCACTGTGCGGAGTTTCTTTGCGATACCATCGAAGGTGTCAACGATTTCCGGAATCTTCTCATGTACATAGTAGTCTGTATATGTATCCGGCTCTGGACCTGTTATCATAACTATCTTACGGTAGTATGTATTCAGGTCAAGAACAATATCGTCAAGCTGCTGCATGTACTCACCGATAGCACCGGGGACAGCCTCCATTGTAATGGTGTGCTTTTCACCTGCTGTCAGGTAGATATACAGATCTTCACCATCAGATGTTTCAACCTCGTTGATCTGGAAATCAGTGCTGTAGTAGAAACGCACCTGATCCATATCTTCACAGAGAACCTGTCCGTCAATATAGATACGGCGGTTTGAGAAGAATCCTCGCATTTCCTCCTGACGTGCCTTGATACCCATTTTGTACCAGCCGTCATTCGGAACAGTAGCTTCCCATGTTATAGTCTGCTGTGCCTTGTCCCAGTTGCCCTGACCTATTGTATTGTACAGAAGGTGCTTTGGATCTGATGGAGATATTGCACAGCTTGAATTATCATATGTAGGATAAAGAACAGAGTCAGACTTATAAAGTGCAGTCTCACCCTCGATACGCACTGTACCGGAAGGAGTTGCTTCAACTGATACCGCAGCGTCAACAGAGGATGTATATTCATCATATGTCTGATACTCATCAGGATTGTAGAATTTCAGATATTCAAGAGCAAGCCAGCCCTTTGACGCTTCAAGAGTTACAGTATGTCTGCCCTCTTCAAGATAAAATACTATAGGCTCATTAAAAAGACCATCGGGATCTTTAAGAGGAGTTGTCTGCCACATTTCAACCTGTATCTGTGACGGACGCACCTCGTCACCTGAGGAGTCCTTTTCAATATCCTTTTCATTTCTGAAAACCTTGTTAAGTGTGATTCTGGACGCTGCATCGTATGGTACTTCACCGTCGATAGCAACCGAAAGCTCTATAGTTGCCGTATTTGACGCAATCGGGCAATAAGACGCTTCCACACAATAGAGACCGGTTTCAGGAACTTCGATCTCATAGGTAAAGCTGCCATCTGCGCTGTTCCATATGAGAGCATCGCTGCGGCTGCTGCCGTCCTCTTCTCCCGTATACGAACCCACCTCATACGTTTCGCAGTCTGCCTCAGTAAAGCTGCTGCCTGCCACCAGAATTGACGCATCCGGTCTCGGCTCTGACTGGTACTGCTCAAAGTAGTCACTGTAAGACACCTGCTGCTCATAATAAAGCGCACTGCCTTCATCGGAAACAGCATTTATCTCTTCCGCCTCTGACTGAGACCGAGCAGCTGTATCTTTATCGGCAAATGCCTGAAGAGGAGCAATACCTGATGCCGCCGTACAGACAACCAGCAAAGCTGCCAGAGTGCCTTGCCATTTTCTGTTTGTCACATTCTTTCCACCTTTCCTTTTCATATCCTGCACCAGTTTTTCACAAAAAACAGGACAGGATACCTCATTCTATACTTGTAATTATAACAATTTTCGCTCTTCTTGTCAAGGTGCGCAAACAAAAATTCCAATACATTTTTCTTTTTGGTGAAACTGCACTGTAACGTGAGCAATATTATCCTGTTTAATAGCAAAAAAATACGGTTCGGACGAAACCGCTTCCATCCGAACCGTATTATATCCTGTATTTAAGCGCATTTTCCAATGAGAATAGCTCGGTAGTATGCACGGCAAAATTTTTATATGCCGCTTTCTTCATCGTTTACGCCTGCAAGCGCATTCTCACACGCCTTTGACATTTCTCTGCGCCATTTTATCCCAATTGATTTTTTCTTTGCACGAAGCTCCCGAAAAAACTTTTTCATAAGCTCTCTGCATTCCTCTTCCATGTAGCCGCCAGTTATTTCCGGCTTATGATTATACGGAAAGGAAAACATCTCCTGAACGGAGCAGAGCGAACCGGACTTTTCGTCATAAGCCCCGAATATCACATCATCTATACGTCCATGGAGTATACCTCCGGCGCACATTGGACATGGTTCAAGGGTGACATACATTGCACTGTCAACGATACGCCATCCACCAAGCCTCCGGCTTGCGGCATTTATCGCCATTATTTCCGCATGTGCAAGAGGTGATCTCTCGGTTTCACGCATATTCCAGCCCTCGCCTACTATGATCCCTGTAGGCTTATGGACAATGACTGCGCCTACCGGAACTTCACCAAGCGACGCTGCATATTCTCCAAGCTCTATTGCACGTTCCATAAATTTTCTTTCCGGTTTATAATTAGTTTCCGCCGGCACTGTATTATTCTCCTACATTGCTATTTCTATTATCATGAGAAGCAGACATACTATCCATACCAGAAGCAGCGGCCCGTTCCATGAAACAATACTGATTTTCTCCTTCACAGAGAGGAATGTGTCGTTCGTTGTAATGATAAGCTTTTTCTTTCCAAAAAGCTGCATTATAAGAAAGCATACGATTCCTGTTACAAGCATTATGAATATACACAACGCCTGTGCCTGAATACCGCCCACTTCCGGAAGTTCACTGCACATGAACATGATATACCCAAGTATTCTTGCCTCTGCATGAACTATAATACCTGTAATCAGCGATCCGCTTTTCCATACACCCCAGCCGGCTATTGCTGAAGTAATAAATATCGCCGCACTGGATTCAGGATTATGCATCATTGCCATGTTAAGCACCGCTGTGAACAGAATTGCAAAAACAGTTCCGAACTGTCTCATACTCTGAAACAATGCGCCATGGAAAAGAAATTCCATAAGTGCAGGTACAGACACAAGCTCAAATATCATATAAACTGTGCGGCACCATCCATTCATATATGATGTTACCTGATATGACATTCCTATATTATTCGCTGCAAAAGCACCAACCGGAAAGAAGAGCCTCGGTATGCTTACTGCGCTGAATGCTGCACAAAGAACGAATATTGCTGCCCATGTATACCAGCCACGTCTTATCTTCATAGGGCAGGCCGCCTTCACCGGCATTTTCAGCCTGATTCTCATTAAAACAGCCGGAATAACAAGCTTGAGGATGCTTTCAAATGCTGTTACACCAAGAACAGCATACTGATTCCCGTATGCGATCTTATCATTGAAGCTGTAGCTTATTTCCACGCTTGATTTCTCAAGTATCATCATCAATGGCAGAACCAATACATTTTCGATAAGTGCATAAAGAATCATTACCGACATTGTAAGCAGACAAAGATTCTTCAGCGCAGTTTCTTCACGTTTTGCGCCTCCGTTTGTCTGTACGCCTATTCCGTCTACATAAGTATAATTACTCTGACGAAGCTTGCCGCTGAACGCAAACAGATTATCCTCTCTGCACCGCCATTCACGAAACAGCTCGTTATACTCCTCTGTCTGCGCTGGGAATCGTGAGACATCTTCGATCTCCTTGTTCTCCGCCAGCAGCAAAGAATCCTTTTTTTTCATTAAATCATCCCTGTTTTTCAGACTTTATATTCTCATTTCAAAGTCTGTCACGTTTTATCCTTGACAATTCCTGCGAAATATCGTATCATTATTATATTAACAAGGAGGAATTATCATGGAACATAAATGTATCATAGAGGAAGAACTGCATCCCATTCTGAAAGAGAACATGGACAATGAAGAGACTCTCTGCGAGGTTGCAGAGTTATTCAAGGTGTTCGGCGACACCACACGCATACGTATTATTTTTCTGCTTTTCCAGCATGAGGAGTGTGTCTGTGACATCGCACGCAAGCTCAACATGACTCAGTCTGCCATATCTCACCAGCTGCGTATTCTCAAGCAGGCAAGGCTCGTTTCAGCCCGACGTGAGGGTAAAACCATTTTTTATGCGCTTGCAGATCACCATATTGGTACGATTTTCCGTCAGGCTATGGAGCATATCTCAGAATAAGCCCATCTTCCTTTATACTACACATTTATTATACCACACCCATTGACGTATGCAATGTGATTTTTGCACATATTTTGTGAAATTTTTCACATTTTTTCATACGAGCAATTACATCTTTTTGCGATAAAATATTACCTCTCAAAAAAAGAAATTGCTCCCACCTCGAAAAACCTCTTGCATTTTACACAAAAACATGCTATAATGTATTCAGCAGAGAATATTCTGTAATTATCACACTACGGAGGTGAACTATTCCATGGCATATAAGATTACTGATTCCTGCATTTCCTGCGGTACTTGTGAGGGCGCATGTCCCATCGGTGCAATCAGCCAGGGCGAGGATACTTACACAATCGACGCTGACACCTGCGTTTCCTGCGGTGCTTGCGCTGAAGCATGTCCTGTTTCTGCTATTGTTGATGAAGAAGCATAAGATATGACCACTAAAGCCGCTTCTCTTATCGGGAGGCGGTTTTCATTTTAGGCAATACCGCATAAAGCCTGTGCATCAGATATGCAGTCAGATGACGCACAGAGCTGTCAGGCAGACTTTGTGCGGTGCTGCCTTTAGTATAATGCATTTCATATTTTTACATACAAAGGAGTTCTTTATGAAATTCAAAAAATTTTCCCTGCTTGCTTGCAGTATTGCTGTCATCGCCGCTTTTTCCGGATGTGCTGACAAGGAATCTGTAAAACCTGCTTCCGGCGACAATGCTCCTGTTGTTACCACTCGTGTTACTAAAACAGGCAGCGTAGGCAATATGATCGAAATGGACGGCGTTGAGGTTACTATAAACGGTGTGTATTCAAGTGAATATCAGGGTTATGTAGGTGATATTCCCACAAGAGTCGTATTCCTTGACGTTACCGTTACAAATAATACTGATGACGAAATAGACACCAATATGCTCACATCATTTGAGTTTGAGGCGGACGGCGAGTATTTCGACAGTGCCACTCTCTATGCTATCAGCTGTGCTAAAAAACAGTACGGAGATGATGTCAATATGTTCACCGAAACCATCAAACCCGGCAATTCTCAGACCGGCTGTATTTCTGCCGAGCTGCCTGAGAATTTCACCTCAATCCAGCTTTCATTCCTGCCCTTCGGCGGTGCTGATAAAAACTACGATCTTTCCAAGGCTATAACATACTCTTTCACCAAGGACGACCTCACTGAAATTAAGCGTCCGACTTTATCCGAGGATTGATCGCCTGTTTCTCTTGCTTAATGACAAAACTGGTGCAGCTTTTACACTGCACCAGTTCTTTTTATAAATCAGGATTTCCAGAGACTATGAATATTGCAGTATGCGTAAACTGCCTCTACTTCATCTCCGTCACAAAGAGCAAAGCATATCTCAGGCGGAATTCCAGGCTTCAATGCCTTTCTCTGGTTGCCCTCCTTGGTCTGGATGGAGATCCATTCAATGTAATGCTCAGGCAGCATGGGATGTTCAGCCTCGCCTACCTTTACCTTTACGATGTTATTTTCAATTCTGTACACAGGTACATGCTTTTCCACAGATGCGTCAGTAGTTCCGGGAATAATCTCCTTCATCTTCTGTCCGCAGCACATTACAGGTACTCCGCTTTCCTTTACCAGTGCTACGATCTTTCCGCAGTGCTCGCAGATGTAGAATTTCTGTTCCATAACTTTTACTGCTCCTTTTCATATAGGTTATATTTTTACGGCTTCTGCCGTTTTTTCTTTTATAGTATAACATTTTTTCAGACGGAATGCAAGTGAAACGCCAAAAAAACTTCTGCCATGTGAAAAACTATTGATTTCCATACTGAAATATGGTAAAATAAGGCATGGAGGGATGCACATGTTTACATATGTCAGACTAAAGAATTTCTTATCCTTAGGGGATATAGTATTTGATTTCAGAAAAAAACGTAATCCTAAAAGCGTCAGAGATGTCAAACAGTTTATAGTGATTTACGGTGAAAACGGAAGCGGCAAGTCAAATCTGGCAGACAGCTTTGCATTTTTAATAGCTTCATCGTATGCATTCAATTATCCCGACAGGGATAAAGAAAAAAACTGGAGCGATATGTATTCAATGTACAGAACAGCAGAGTGTTCGGATGTGACAGAAGCAGAATACGGTATACTTGCTGAAGGAAAAGAGATGCGCTATAAAATTAAGTTTACCAACAGACTTATTGAAGAAGAACTGCGCATTGAAAATGATATATCGGATACTCCTGTATTCAGAATATCCTCCGGTTGTGACGGCAGTATCAACAGAGAATTCAAAAGTGATATTTTTACAGAAGACAATGCCCGCAGCTTTATTATGGACGAGATTGACAAGCACTGGGGTACATATACGTTTATCAGCCTGCTGTATCACTTCATATCAAAAAAGCCATTCAGCATTGATGATGTGAATATTCCGGATGACCTGTTATTTTTTGCAGGACATCTTGCACGCAGCTGTGTATCACTCAGAACAAGACACGGTGATGTAAGATTATGTAAGCAAAACAAATATCTTCTTGAAGACCTTGTAAATGGTACAGTTGAACATGTGGATATTCCGGTTCTGAAAAATACAGAGAGAATTATAAACAGCTTTCTTATGCAGGCATACTCCGAGGTAAGACGTGCCTTCTATGTAACACGTCCCGAAAAAAACAACAATGTAATGTATGAGCTTCATATTGACAGAATCGTTGCAGACCGACTATGCCGTATGTCATTTACGCACGAATCGGAGGGCGTTCACAACTCAATTGAGCTTCTAAGAAGTATCGTACACGCCCTGAACGGAGAACTTTCTGTATGTGACGGCATTGACTGCGGTATTCATGATCTTTTGCTGGAGGCAATGCTTCTTTCCGCAAAGGACAAGCTGGAGGAAATGTCATCACAGGCTGAAAAGAAAGGTCAGGAATTTACAGGGCAGCTTATTTTTACTACACACAGCACTCAGCTTCTCAACACTCTTGATCCGTCTGATGTTTACCTCATAAAATCCGACTACAGAGGTCAGAAGGAATCAGTCTGCCTCAGCAGCTTCATGCTCCGGAAGAGAGATGATATTCGTTTGAAATATATAAACGGTCTTTTCGACGGCGTGCCTATAGCAGACAGCATTGATTATACATTTGCAATCGAACAGTAAGCCGCCATTATTTTCGATAATCCAAGCTTTTATCAGAAAAAGACTTGATTTTTCATAATCAGCATGATATAATGATAAAGGTCTGTCGTGAGACGGACAGTAGAAAAATATTGAAGGAAAAGAGGTACTATCATGCCTGCTAATGTAATAGTCGGTTCTCAGTGGGGCGATGAGGGTAAAGGAAAAATCATTGATATTATGGCATCCCGTGCGGATGTTGTTGTACGTTCAACAGGCGGCAATAATGCCGGACATACTGTTGTAAATAACGGAGAGGTATATAAGCTTCACCTGATTCCCTCCGGTATTCTGTATCCCAATACTCTGTGCCTTATCGGTGCTGGCGTTGTACTGGATCCCAAGGACTTTATCGGTGAGCTGGATTCACTTGAAAGCCGTGGCATATCCACTGCCAACCTGAAAATTGATCCCCGTGCTCACGTTGTAATGCCTTGGCATATTGCACTGGACGGACTTTCTGAACAGTTCAGAGGTAACTCTGACATCGGTACTACCAAAAGAGGCATAGGCCCTACCTATATGGATAAATACGAACGCTGCGGTCTGCGTATGTGCGATCTCATCAATCCTGAAATATTCGCACAGAAAGCAAAGGCTACAGGCGAACTCAAGAATGCTATAATCACAAAGGTTTACGGCGGAGAGGGCTTTGACCTTGACGCAGTTATTGCTGAATACATCGAATACGGCAAGAGACTTGCTCCTTATATTGCAGATGTTTCCGTTCTCACATACGAGGCAAACAAAGCCGGCAAAAACATCATGTTCGAGGGCGCACAGGCTACACTCCTTGATATTGACTACGGCACATACCCCTACGTTACATCCTCACATCCTGTATCAAGCGGTATGTGTGCAGGCGTAGGCGTTGGCCCGAAGATGGTTTCCAATATCATCGGCGTTGCAAAGGCTTACACAACAAGAGTAGGCAAAGGCCCGTTCCCGACAGAGCTTGATGATGAAACAGGCGATATGATCCGAAACAAGGGCGGCGAGTTCGGTACTACTACCGGCAGACCAAGAAGAACAGGCTGGTTTGACGCAGTTATCGTTCGTCACTCTGTAAGAGTAAATGGTCTGGATGGCCTTGCCATCAACAAGCTGGATACACTTTCCGGTATTCCGGTTCTGAAGATGTGCGTAGGCTATGAAAAGCCGGACGGCAGCATTCTGAAGGACTTCCCTGCTGCACTGGAAGAACTGGCTGACTGCAAGCCGGTATATGAGGAATTTGAAGGCTTCACAGAGGACATCAGCGGTCTGACTGAATATGACCAGCTGCCGGAGAACTGCAAGAAGTACATCGCAAGACTGGAAGAGGTCTGCGAGTGTAAGGTTGTTATGGTAGGCAACGGCCCTGACAGAACTCAGATCCTTGAGAGATAATTGAATATAAAAATATGGAGCTTCCGTTTGATTCCGGAAGCTCCTTTTATATTGATTCATGCTGATATGTGTAGTTTGTATGTGCCGTAGGCACACCATGAAAGGCTAATAATGTAATCAACTTAAGGATAGACCAATTTGTAGGGGACGGCGCCCACGACGTCCCGTTAATTACGCACAACACCTACGGGGCGTCGAAGGCGCCGCCCCCTACAATTGCAGATGTTTAAGTTGATGACATTGCCCTTAGTAAGGGGAGGCTTTCGGCTCGTTCTTTCAATCAGAATAGAATCATTATATTTTATCTATAATAAATCTCATTCAGCGCAAGTATCTTCTTCGCAAGCTTCGCAGTAAATGCACCCTTCTGAACTCTGTACTGCCAGTTTCCTGACGGTGTAGCAGGAGTATTCATTCTTGCGTTCGGATCTTCACCAAGGAAATCCTGCATCTGTGCAACAGCAAGCTCCGCTGTACTGCTCCATGCAAGGCGCACCATTGCCTCCGGAATATCCTTTCTGTCCTTTACACGGAGATACTTCTTTGCAAAGGTCATAGACCTTGCACCAAGTGATTCCGTCCAGCCGGTGAGCGTCATGTTGTCATGTGTTCCCGTATAAACTATGCAATTGCTGTTTGCGAAGTTATGGGGCAGATCTCCGCATGAAGAGCCGCTGTCAAAGGCAAACTGCAATACCTTCATGCCCGGATAACCGCAGTTTTTCAGCATTTCTCTTACCTCATCAGTGATAAGTCCCAGATCCTCCGCTATAATTGACATATTGCCAAGAGCCTTTTCTGCCTTTTCAAAAAGGTCAGTATTCGGGCCTTTCCGCCACTCGCCTATCTCAGCGGTTTCATTTCCGTATGGAATTGCGTAGTAGCTTTCAAAGCCTCTGAAATGGTCTATTCTTACAGTATCGTAAAGCTTCATTGCACTTTCAAGACGCTTTATCCACCAGTTGTAGCCTGTCTTTTTGTGATATTCCCAATCGTACAGAGGGTTGCCCCAGAGCTGTCCGGTAGGCGAGAAGAAATCAGGAGGACAGCCTGCAACATCAGTGGGAAGCTTTTCCTTGTCCAGACAGAAAAGCTCCGGATACTGCCATACTTCTGCACTGTCATATGCCACGTATATCGGAATATCGCCTACTATAGATATACCCTTTTCATTGCAGTATTTTCTCAGGTCATTCCACTGACTGTAGAACCAGTACTGCATAACGCTGTAGAATTCAGCTTCATCTGAATACTTTTCACGAGCCTCAAGGATAGCTTCTTCCTCGAACATAGCAAGAGGCTTTTCCCATTCCTGCCAAGGTCTGCCGCCATGAGCCTCTTTAAGTGCCATGAAAAGAGAATACGCCGGCAGCCATTCGGATTTTTCCTTGCAGAATGAAATGTAATCCTCATCGCTGGTATCGAATCTTTCGTATGCCTTTCTCAGCACAGAGAAAACGTTCTCATAGATAAGAGCATAGTCAACACGGCGTGAGTCACTGCCCCAGTTTACATTTTTGTACTCCTCAGGAAGAAGAAGCCCCTGTTCCTCCAGCTTTTCAAAGTCGATAAAGTATGGGTTGCCTGCATGGACGGAGAATGACTGGTAGGGTGAATCGCCGTAGCTTGTAGGAGAAAGAGGGAGTATCTGCCATACGGACACGCCGCCTTTCTCCAGAAAATCCGCAAATTCATATGCCTCCTTTCCCAGCTTGCCTATGCCGTAATCTGACGGCAGACTGGATATGTGCATTAAAATACCGCTTCTGCGCATAAAAAACTTCCTTTCGTTCCTCTGTATAAAAATGAGAGGATATAATAATAATTAAAGTATCGGAGGTGCATATGAAAAAACCAATTTACTTTTATGAGCTTATATTCATGTTTCTCCTCGGCAGTCTTATTTATAGTCTGCTTGAAATACTTTTCAGAGGGTATACGCACTGGACAATGACGATTCTCGGCGGTGTGACCGGTGCAGCTCTGTACGTTATTTCATCAGGAAAAACACCCATTTTCATTCAATGCCTTTATGGTTCGTTTATAATAACCGCATTTGAGCTGATTGTAGGTATATTCGTAAATATAATACTTCACTGGGATGTGTGGGATTATTCCGACGTTCCCTTCAACCTCCTCGGACAAATATGCCTGCCCTTTTCTGTTGTATGGTACGTTATTTCCCTGCCGGCACTTCTTCTATGCCGTTTTGTGCGGGAAACCTTTTCCTGTAGTATTATACCACATAACACGGCTGATAGCAATAGATATGAGCTTTGACAAAAGCATATTGACAAATGTTTTCATATAGTGTAAAATAAAAATATGGAAAATACAAATTTGTCAGGAGGCATCAGCATGGACAAAAAATCAATGTACAAACTCTCATACGGCTTATTCGTTCTTTCAACAAAGCTTGGAGAACGCTGTCAGGGATGTATCATCAACACTGCAATGCAGGTAACAACAACCCCTAATCGTATCACTATTACAGTAAATAAGGAAAATCTCACTCACAATGTACTGTTGTACACAAAGGAATTCAATATATCCATTATCTCAGAAGAAGCAGACTTTGAGCTTTTCAGACACTTCGGATTCCAAAGCGGAAGAGATACTGATAAATTTGCAGATTTCAGTGAGCAGAAAAATGCACCTAACGGAATGCCCGTTGTAACAAAGGGGACGAATGCATGGATTTCGGGCAAGGTTATTGACACAGTTGACCTTGGAACGCATACCATGTTTATTGCAGATGTTACAGACGGCGAGGTGCTGTCTGATGTACCCTCTGCAACATATGCTTATTATCAGGATAATATTAAGCCCAAGCCCGCAAAAAAGCCGGACGAGACCGGCTACAGATGCAGGATATGCGGATATGTGCATAAGGGCGAGGAACTGCCGGAGGATTTCATCTGTCCTATCTGCAAGCATGGTGCGGATGATTTTGAGAAAATTTAAAATGTAGTTTATATGCGTTTGATAAAATATTCCTAATTGCATGAACTGTAGGGGACGCTCCTTACTGAAGCCTGTCCCATTTGTCCTACGGACATTTCCCCATTCCATGGGGAATACCCTCGTCATCCCATTAATTACGCTCAACACCTGCGGGGCGTCTAAAGACCGCCCCCTACATATTCTGTCTTAACTGAACGATAAATTACAATTTACACCAAACTATTCATAACCGAAACCAAAAACAGAGCCGCTGCAAACCTGACGCAGCGGCTCTTGCTTTTTACTTATTCATAATCTCTGAAATTGCGTCAAGGATCTTGTCATGACATCCGCCGCAGCCTGTGGAACAGTGTGTAATTTCCTGAACATGCTGAAAAGCGGAAAGCACGTCAGTAAAGCTGGTCATAGTGTGCAGTGCGTCTTCAACGTCGGCATAGGTAACTCCCATGCAGTGGCATATCTCGTAGTTATTCATATCAATTGTTCCTTTCTGTACAGCATTCCGATGCTGTTTATTTTTTATAGTATAGCATATTTTCGCTCTGTTGTCAATAATTATTTTCAACAGCGAAAGATAAAATTGGTCTGAATATGGCAATCACTGATGCAAAAAAAGACTGCCGCACATCGTACAGCAGTCCACTTAATGTTATAATATCATCACTTAGCGTAGTCAACTACACGGCTTTCACGAATCAGATTAATCTTGATCTGTCCCGGATAATCCATCTCAGCCTCGATCTGTTTAGCGATCTGACGTGCAACCAGTACCATCTTCTCATCATTGATAGCTTCCGGCACTACCATTACACGTATCTCTCTGCCAGCCTGAAGAGCATAGCACTTGTCAACGCCCTCATAGGATGCACAGATGCTCTCAAGCTTCTGGAGACGCTTGATGTAGTTTTCATAGTTTTCACTTCTTGCAGCCGGTCTTGCAGCGGAAATAGCGTCTGCTGCCTGAACGATACATGCAATAGCAGTCTTAGGCTCAACATCATTATGGTGCGCCTCAACTGCATGAATAACCTCTGCGCTTTCGTTGTACTTCTTACATACATCCACACCGATCTGTACGTGTGATCCTTCGATCTCCGCAGTAAGAGCCTTACCAATATCATGGAGGAGACCTGCTCTTCTTGCAAGGTTAGCGTCAACGCCCAGCTCAGATGCAAGTATACCTGCAAGCTTAGCAACCTCGATAGAGTGGTTCAGTACGTTCTGGCGGTAGCTTGTACGGTAGTACAAACGTCCAAGAAGCTTAACAAGCTCGTGATTGATACCATGTACGTTTGTTTCAAGGATAGCTCTTTCGCCCTCCTGACGTATGCGGTGTTCAACCTCACGCTTTGCCTTTTCAACCATTTCCTCGATCTTTGTGGGATGTATTCTTCCGTCAGCGATAAGCTTCTCAAGAGCGATACGTGCAATCTCACGGCGAACATGGTCGAAACATGAAAGTGTTATAGCCTCAGGTGTGTCATCAATGATGAGATCAACACCTGTAAGTGTTTCGAGGGTTCTGATATTTCGTCCCTCTCTGCCGATAATTCTGCCCTTCATTTCATCGTTGGGCAGCGGAACAACCGATACTGCTGTTTCAGATACCTGATCAGCTGCACATTTTGCAATAGCGAGTGAAATGTAATTTCTTGCCTTTTCCTCGCATTCATCCTTGAGCATCTGCTCATATGCTGTAACCTTTACAGCCTTTTCATGAACAAGCTCGTTTTCCATAGCACTGAGAATGTACTCCTTAGCCTGTTCACGAGTAAATTCAGAGATGCGCTCCAGAACATTCATCTGATCACGCTTCAGATCTTCAGCCTCCTGAAGTTTTTCCTCTGCACTTTTCAGTTTTTTCTGAAGAGTCTCTTCCTTGCGTTCAAGGTTGTCAGTTTTCTTATCAAGAGTTTCTTCCTTCTGCTGAATACGTCTTTCCTGACGGCTTATCTCAGAACGGCGATCCTTGATTTCCTTGTCCGCTTCAGAGCGCAGCTTGTGAATCTCATCCTTGGCTTCTACCAATGCGCTCTTCTTTTTGTTTTCTGCTTCTCTTTTCGCATCAGAGAGAATGCGGTCTGCTTCCTTCTCTGCTGATCCAATTGCTGCTTCAGCCTGCTGCTTTCTCTGCTCTATACCAGCTGCCACGCCTGCGTCATACGCCTGCTGCTTCTTGCCGTTCATAAAAATCACTCCGACAGCACAGCCCAGTATAAGAGTGATCACAGCGACTGCAATCATCACCCAAATTGAAATCATATTGTGTGCACAACCTCCTTTATAAATTTGCTTTTGTATTTTTATACAAGCGTTCCGGCGGTATGTGCGCTTTCTTATTCATTGATGTATGGTCTGCTGCATCTGATGAAAATGCACAGAACCCTTTCTGTCTGTTCCTCACTTCCCGTCTGCCATGAGACGACATCTGAAATTTTTTCGCAGACCAAATCTGCGTACATTTCTCCATATGAGGCATCTCTGCCAAAAAATCCATTGTTATGGATACAAATCTATGAATCAGTAGCTTCACATACTGCTTTCATGATAACCAGCTCTGCGGAGAACCGTTCTCCACAGCAAACTGCACATCTTGTAATTCTATACAGCTCTTTTATTGTACACTTTTTTTATCCCTCTGTCAAGTCACACAGCGTAAATTATCGGCTTTCTATATGAATTTTTTTAAAACATACTTCACCTGAGGAATATTTCTGTTCTTTGTGCTAAAAGACAGAATTATTCTTTGTGCAATATGCTTCTTGAAATGTATGTGAGTGTATGGTATAATATTGCTATATGTATATGTGCGGCAGAATATGCCGGCACTTGAAAAGGAGAAAAAATTTATGAGAAGCTTAAAGGCTGTACTTAGCTGCATTCTTGCAGCTGCTATGTCAATGACTATGTTTGCCTGCGGTGATGCTAAGGAGGAGGTATCCATGAAGGATATTTCTGCAGATGTGCGTCAGCAGATAATTGATCTCGCAACCTCTGACCCGAATCTTACAGGCGAACTGGAAAATAAAACTGTAAAGTGGATGTCTCCGTGGGACATCAATCCCTCCGATTGTTCCGGCAAGAGTACTCCTCTTGACCTTGCGATCTTTCAGGAAAGATACGGCGGCGTTATTGAGTGGTATCAGGTAAACCACAACACTCGCTACGATGACCTTGCAAATGCTATCAACAGCGACGAGGGTATCGACTTCTTCTTCGGCGGCGATGGCGATGCTTTCCCAAAGGGTGCTCTCCGTGGCATGTTCGTGCCTTATGACGGCTATATCGACCTTGAATCTGAGCTTTGGGCTGACGTAAAGGACGCTAACGAGGGCATTTCATGGCAGGGCAAGCATTACCTTGCTGTAACTGATATTACAGGCGATAACTGCGCCGTTATCTACAACAGAAAGACCATTGAAGAAGCTGGTCTCGATGATCCGGCAGAGCTTTTTGCAGAGGGCGAATGGGACTGGGATGCGTTTGAGGAAATGCTTGAGGAATTCTGCGATTCCTCTGCTCAGAAGTATGGTATCGACAGTTGGTACTATGAGATCGGTCTTTCCCAGACAACAGGTGTACCCTATATCGGTCTTGAGGACGGTATTCTGGTAAATAACCTCCGTGATCCTAACCTTGAAAGAGTTCAGGACTGGATCTATGACCTTTATACAAAGGATTATATTGCACTGGGCAACGGCGACTACGGCTGGTCATCCAATCCCAACTACATAGGCGAAGGTAAGCTCCTGTTCCATCCATGCGGCACATGGGCTATCGGCAACGACACATGGAAGGAGACTTTCGGTGAGGATATGTTCTTTGTTCCTATGCCTAAGGATCCTGAATCTGACGTTCACTATGTTGCAGGCAAGATGAACGCTTACCTCTTTGTAAAGGGCGGACACAATCCGGAGGGTGCTGCAAAGTATCTCGACTGCCTCCGTTTCTCAAAGATGAGTGATGAGGTTCGTGAGATGGATAACCAGAAGCTTAGAGATGACTATGGATGGACTGACGAAATGATCGAAATGGCTAACACCATGAATGAAATGGCTCTGGAGAATCCTACCTTTGACTTCTACATCGGCGTATCCTCTGATATTACAGATGTTCTGGACAGCAGTGTAAACGGTATACGTGCTACAGCGCATGGTGTTCCGTGGGCTGAATCTGTAAATGCAATCGACGCACAGATCCAGAACTTTGTTGACGAGGTAAATGAGGAAGCTGCGGCTTCTGCAAACTAAATAATAAAATGAGCGTACCGACTTAGCCTTCGTTTTAGCAAGGGCAATGTTATTGCTTAATCAGCTGAATTGTAGGGGGCGGCGCCTTCGACGCCCCGTTGACGATTGTCATAAATTACGGGACGTCGAGGGCGCCGTCCCCTACACAAGTAGGTTGGTTACATTGTTAGTAAAGGGAGGCTTTTTTGGTGCGCTTTACACTTTTTATTAAATCATAACAGGAGAACCCTATGAATAAAATTTTCGACACCCACGCTCACTACACCGACAGCGCATTTGACGAGGACAGGGATGAGCTTCTTTCATCTCTTCCGGAAAAGAATGTAGGTCTTGTAATGCAGGCGTGTACAGACCTTCATGACGCTGAAAAAATACTTGCCATTGCAGATAAGTACGAATATATATATGCGTCAGTAGGTATTCATCCAGAGAATATCGCCCTCAGCGCAGTTCCGGATGACGCATATGACCGTATGAAAAGTCTTGCCCAGCATGAAAAGGTGCTTGCTATAGGTGAAATCGGTCTTGACTATCACTACGAGGGCTATGACAGAGAAGAGCAGATTAAGCTTTTCAGAATGCAGCTCCAGCTTGCAAAAGAACTCCAGCTGCCGGTAATCATCCACAGCCGTGACGCTACCGAGGACTGCATGAACATCCTCAGTGAATACAGACCAAAGGGCGTTATGCACTGTTTCAGCGGAAGTGCGGAAACTGCAAAGGAAGTTATAGCCTTAGGAATGTACATCGGCTTTACAGGAGTGCTTACCTTTAAGAATGCGAAAAAGGCTCTCCGTGCATTGGAGGTAATACCGGAAGACAGGCTTGTTCTTGAAACAGACTGCCCTTACATGGCACCTGTTCCGTTCAGAGGAAAACGCTGCGACAGCTCCATGATAATCCATACAGCCGAGGCTGCCGGAAATGTAATGAAAAAAACAACGGACGAGGTTCTCCGCCTTACCTATGAAAACGGAATGAGACTTTATGAAATGAAAGGATAAACTATTATGACTAACATCGGATTTATGCTCCTTGCGGCAGTTGGACTTGTTGTAAGCTTTGTACTGCTGGTAAAGGGTGCGGATTATTTTGTAGACGGATGCGTTTCAATCGCTAAACTTCTCCGTGTGCCGAATCTTATTATCGGACTTACCATTGTAGCTATGGGAACAAGCGCACCGGAGGCTGCGGTAAGTATTTCCAGTGCAATTACAGATCCATCTAACGCCGGCATTACTGTCGGCAATCTGCTGGGTTCAAATCTTCTGAATATTCTCGTAATACTCGGCGTATCCGCTGTAATAGTTCCTATCAGCGTTGACAGATCTCTTCTCAAAAAGGACTTCCCTCTTCTTATGGGTTCAGCTATCCTTGTACCGCTGCTGTTCTGGATATTCGGCTTAAAGGGTACACGTCTTGCTGGTGTTATAGTTCTTGCACTTTTTGCTGTTTTCATGGTATGGACTGTTATGAATGCCCTTACCAGCCGAAAGAACGCACTGAATGCGCCTTCTGAGGATGTTCCCGATGAAAAGCCCATGTCTGTGCCTAAAAGCATCATCTATGCTGTTGCTGGTCTTGCAGTAGTTATCGGCGGCGGTCAGCTTGCTGTTACTTGTGCAAAGTACATTGCACACGGCATTGGTATAAGCGATTCCCTCATAGGACTTACAGTCGTTGCTCTTGGCACATCCCTGCCGGAGCTTATCACATCTGTAGTTGCTGCAAGAAAGGGCAACAGTGACTTGGCTCTGGGCAATGTCATCGGCTCAAATCTCTTCAATATCCTCATGGTTCTTGGTCTTGCTATGATAATTGCGCCATTCTCCGTATCAATGGAAAGCATGATAGATGCTCTCGTGGTTCTCGGCGTTTCTGCGGTATGCTATATTTCCGCTTTCGGAAAAAAGATCGGAAGAGGCTGGGGTATCATTTATCTGCTGCTCTATGCGGTGTATCTGACTTATATTATTATAAGAGATTTAGCATAATTGCTTGATCATCTGAATAATTCAACTTATGGGCAGCTGTTGGCTGCCCATTTTTCATTGCATCTCTAATATAACCTCCCAAAAAACAGTTCTCAATCCTGATTCATCCGCATACTCTGTAAAAGGATCAGCAATTCATACGGAGGTGGTCGCTATGTCAGGACTTACACAGCTGGAAGCGCAGGAGCGTCTTGCCAGAGATGGTGAAAATGCTCTTGCACAGGGAAAGCAAAACAGCGTTATGAAAATATTCCTCGGACAGTTCCGTGACTTTATGGTAATGATACTGCTTATAGGCGCAGTTATTGCCGGTCTGCTCGGTGAAATTACCGATGCAGTTACAATTATTCTCATAGTTCTGCTCAATGCAGTCCTTGGGTTCGTTCAGGAGTACCGGACGGAACGCACACTTGAAGCTCTGAGGAATATGACAGCACCAAAGGCACTTGTATGCCGTGACGGAGAATGGATGAAGATACCGGCACGTTTTCTGGTATGCGGCGATCTTGTGCGCATTGAAGCAGGTGACAATGTTCCGGCAGACCTTGCACTCACCCTTGCAGAGGGTATCGCAGTTCAGGAATCAGCACTTACCGGAGAATCTGCACCAGTCTCCAAACAGGTATCCGAGCCTTTGCCGGAAACAAACGAGCTGCACCAGAAGGGCGTGGTTTATTCAGGCACAGGCGTACTTCGTGGAAGAGGTGAGGGCATTGTAATAGCGTCAGGAGTGAAAACCCAGATGGGACAGATCTCCGAAAGCCTTTCATCCATTGAGGATTCTCTTACTCCTCTGCAAAAACGCCTTGCAGGTCTGGGAAAGGCTGTAGGTCTCCTCTGCATAGGCGTTTGTATAGTGGTATTCCTTGCAGGTGTACTCCGTGGAGAGCCTGTATTCGATATGCTCATGACAGGCATCACTATTGCCATCGCCGCTATTCCTGAAGGACTTCCTGCAACTGTAACCATTGCCCTTGCCCTTGCAGTAAGCCGTATGCGAACAAAAAATGCCCTTGTAAACCGCCTGCACAGCGTAGAAACTCTTGGCTGTACAAATATTATATGCTCTGATAAAACGGGAACTATCACCGAAAATAAAATGACCGTCACCGAAATGAGCATTAACGGAAAGGCATATACAGTTTCGGCAAAATCTGTTTTCACAGACGGAAAATCTGCGGATGTTAAAACAGACGCTCCTTTCCGTGAAGTGCTTCTCTGCGGAATACTTTGCAGCACAGCAGAGGAAAACGAGGGTGATCCTACAGAGACAGCCATACTTGCAGCAGCAGTCAAGGCTGGGCTAAACGTAAAGCAGGTAAGAAAGCATTACAAGCGAACATCCATAGAGCCTTTTGACAGCGACAAAAAATATATGCAGGCTGCTGTGGATTTTGACGGCAGACGTAAGGTATATGTAAAGGGTGCGGCAGATGTTCTCCTGAAAATGTGCAGGAAATGTATTCATAACGGCGCAGAAGCTCCTCTTACTGAGGAGCATGTAAAACTTATTGAAAAATCAGTAAGAGAAATGTCTGCTAAGGCTCTGAGGGTTCTCGGCTTTGCATACGGTGATGATGAAAATGATCTTGTTTTCGCCGGCATATGCGGAATGCAGGATCCTCCTAGACCTGCTGCAAAAAAAGCCATATCGGACTGCGCACGGGCAAGGATACGCACTGTTATGATAACAGGAGACCATCCGGAGACAGCCGCTGCGATTGCAGAAACGGCAGGCATTCCAAAAGCGGAGAACGTTCTCACAGGCAATGAGATCGACAGAATGACAGACCAGCAGCTTGCGGCTTCAGCGGAGACCTGCGGCGTTTTCGCAAGAGTAAGCCCTGCCCATAAGCTGAGACTTGTAAGAGCCTTTCAGTCAAAGGGAAATGTAGTTGCCATGACAGGTGACGGAGTAAATGACGCTCCTGCTATCAAGGCGGCGGATGTTGGAGTGGCAATGGGTAAAAATGGAACGGATGTGGCTCGTCAGGCGGCTGATATGGTTCTTCTTGATGATAATTTCGCAACATTAGCAGGTGCAGTGGAGCAAGGACGGTGCGTATATGCAAATATACGAAAGTTTGTGCGGTATCTTCTCTCCTGCAATATCGGCGAGGTAATGACTATGTTCCTCGGCATTCTTATGGGTATGCCAACGCCTCTTCTGCCTACGCAGCTTCTCCTTGTGAATCTTGTAACAGACGGACTTCCGGCAATAGCACTTGGACTTGAACCGCCCGATCCTGAAAACATGCAGAAACCGCCGAGAAAGCAGGATGAAAGCTTTTTCTCCGGAGGGCTTATGCAGAAAATTGGTATCAGAGGTATTCTCATAGGACTTTGTACTCTGGGTGCATTCGGAACGGCAATGAGAACCGAGGGTGATCTTACCGGCGCACGTACAGCGGCACTCTGTACACTTGTAATATCACAGCTTATACATGTTTTTGAGTGCAAGTCTGAGACAAAGAGCCTTCTCCGTATTCCGTACAGGAATAATGTAAAGCTTATCGGCGCAGTTTTAATATCTCTTGCGGTGCTGCTGGCAGCGGTTCTTGTGCCTGCTATGCAGGTTATTTTTGGTACAGCAACGCTTTCCGCAGCCGGCTGGCTCTGTACACTTGCATTTTCCTTTGCAGTTCCCTTGCTTGCGTCTGCCGGAACTGCCAGAAAAAGAAAGGATTGAAATAAATTTTAATTTATCGTTCAATTAAGATAAGAACATGTAGGGATCGGCATCTTCAATGTCCCGCAGGTGTTGTGACTGTTTAACGGGATGTCGTGGTATCGTTTCTGCACCAATAAAACCCGAAAAAGGCTGCCGCAATATCAGATTGCAGCAGCCTTGTATGCTTGATGATATATTTTAGAATTCGATCTTCTCACGGAGATACTGAACCAGCTCTGTAATAGGCATACGAACCTGTTCCATAGTGTCGCGGTCACGTACGGTCACACACTGATCCTTTTCAAGAGTATCGAAGTCATAAGTAATGCAGAACGGAGTACCGATCTCATCCTGACGGCGGTAACGCTTGCCGATAGAACCAGCCTCGTCGAAATCAACAGAGAAGTACTTGGAGAGCATCTGGCAAACCTCCATAGCCTGCGGAGAAAGCTTCTTGGAAAGCGGCAAAACTGCGCACTTATACGGTGCAAGAGCCGGATGTAGGTGCATAACTGTACGAACATCGTTCTTTTCAGCATCGATAACCTCTTCATCATAAGCCTCTGTTACGATAGACAGGAACAGTCTCTCAACGCCCAGTGACGGCTCGATAACATATGGGATGTACTTTGTATTATCCTCCGGATCGAAGTATTCCAGAGACTTGCCGCTGTGGTTCTGGTGCTGAGTCAGGTCGTAGTCAGTTCTGTCTGCGATACCCCAAAGCTCGCCCCAGCCGAACGGGAACAGATACTCAAAGTCAGTTGTAGCCTTTGAATAGAAGCAAAGCTCCTCCGGATCATGGTCACGGAGTCTCAGGTTTTCTTCCTTGATGCCCAGATTCAGGAGGAAGTCCTTGCAGTAACCTCTCCAGTAGCTGAACCATTCAAGGTCAGTGCCCGGCTTGCAGAAGAATTCAAGCTCCATCTGTTCAAACTCACGTACACGGAAGATGAAGTTGCCCGGTGTGATCTCGTTGCGGAAGGACTTGCCAACCTGTGCAACGCCGAACGGAACTTTCTTTCTTGTAGTTCTCTGGATGTTTGCGAAGTTTACGAAGATGCCCTGTGCAGTTTCCGGACGGAGATACAGCTCAGACTTGGAATCCTCGGTAACGCCCTGAAATGTCTTGAACATCAGATTGAACTGACGGATGTCGGTGAAATCAACCTTGCCGCAGTTCGGGCATGCAATACCCTTGTCACGGATGTAGTCCATCATTTCCTGATTGCTCCAGCCTGCTGGATTTGTGCCGTCGAAAGCTTCAATGAGGTTATCTGCTCTATGACGAGTCTTACAGCTCTTGCAGTCCATAAGCGGATCGGAGAAGCCGCCCAGATGACCGGAGGCTACCCATGTTTCCGGATTCATGAGAATTGCGCTGTCCAGACCTACGTTGTAGGGACATTCCTGAACGAACTTCTTTCTCCATGCGTCCTTGATGTTATTCTTCAGCTCTACACCCAGAGGGCCGTAGTCCCAAGTATTTGCAAGACCGCCGTAGATTTCGGAGCCTGCATATACATAACCTCTGGACTTGCAGAGATCAACGATTTTTTCCATGCTTTTTTCTTTGTTTGACAGCATAATAACATACCTCTTTCAATTTAAAATTATGGAAGAAAGGGTGTCAGCCCTCTTCCTCGTTTTCAAAATATATCCGCACGGCTTCTCCGATAACGCTGTAGCCGTAGCCCATGCGCACCAGAGCAGCCTTGCATTTTTCAACCTTCTGCCTGTCGTTTTCATCCTCAAGCAGACGACTGTATTTTTTATTCATAAGCCGGAGAACATTCTCCAGCTGAAGCTCCTCGTCCATATATGGCAGGAGCGTTTTATCTGTAACGGCTGAGGGTATCCCCTTCTGATAAAGTATCTCCTTTATTCTTCTCGGCCCGTAGAGCTTTGTTTCAAAGGCTCTTCTTGCCGTCTGTTCTGCATATTTCCAGTCGTTAATAAGACCATGATATGCAAGCTTATCAAGAACAGAATAGCATACCTCTTCATCATAATTCCGGACAAGCTTGGTAAACAGCATATGATAGCTGTATCCCTGTCCGTCAAGGAGATATAATGCCCTTTGATACGCTCTTCTTGCATCGTTATCGAAGAGCATCCTTTTCAGAGTATCCTCCTGAATCTCCTGTGAATCAAGGAGACCGTACCTTGCTGCTATTTCACGGTGAATGGAGAAAACATCTCCGTTTTCCAGGGAAAGCTCAATATAAGCTCCGTGCTGAGGTGTACAAGACAGTATCTTCATACAATATTATACAGGAGTGAATTCATCAAATTCCTCATCATTTCCGGAATCGGAATCTTCCGGTTCAGCATCGGCTTCATCATTCGCAGCAGACGCAGCGGCAGCCTTTGCAGCGGCAGCTTCAAGGCGTGATGAAGGTGATTTACGCTGTTTGTCAGCATCAGCCGCCGCCTCCGCAGCCGCCTTTTCCTCTTCCATTTCCTTGAGACGCTTTCTTATTTTTTCTTCAAGCTCGTTCATCATATCAGGATCGGCAAGGATGATTTCCTTGATGTTGTCTCTTCCCTGTCCAAGCTTATTTCCCTCATAGCTGAACCATGAGCCGCTTTTCTGGATGATGTCAAGCTCAATAGCCATATCAAGTATTTCACCGGTACGTGAGATACCCGTACCGTACATAATATCGAATTCGCATGTCTGGAAAGGCGGAGCGACCTTGTTCTTGACGATCTTCACCTTGGTTCTTGCGCCGATGATATTAGAACCGTCCTTGATAGGCTCGCCCTTTCGTACTTCCATACGTACAGATGCATAGAATTTTAATGCACGTCCGCCGGGAGTGGTTTCCGGATTGCCGTACATCACGCCGATCTTTTCACGTATCTGGTTGATGAACAGAGCCACGCAGTTTGACTTGGAAATAACAGCGGTAAGCTTTCTCATAGCCTGTGACATAAGTCTTGCAAGCATACCAACGTGGGTATCACCCATTTCGCCGTCGATTTCAGCCTTTGTTGTAAGAGCCGCAACGGAGTCAACTACCAGAACGTCAATAGCACCGGAACGAACCAGTGCTTCTGCAATTTCAAGAGCCTGTTCGCCGCTGTCCGGCTGTGAAACGAGGAGATTATCAATATCAACGCCCAGAGCCTTTGCATATTTCGGATCAAGGGCATGTTCAACGTCGATGAAAGCAACCTCGCCGCCCAGCTTCTGAGCCTCGGCAACGATATGGAGGGCAACAGTAGTTTTACCGGAGCTTTCAGGGCCATAGAGTTCAACTATACGACCTCTTGGAACGCCTCCTATACCCAGAGCCATATCAAGAGCGATAGAGCCTGTAGGGATAGCGTCAACTTCCATGGAAGCGGCTTCACCGAGACGCATGATAGTACCGCCGCCGTATACCTTTTTTATATGGGCAATGGCACTTTCAAGAGCCTTTTTTTTCTCTTCGGCTGTAACAGGAAGAGTGTTCTGGTTTTTCTTTTTAAGGTCAGCTTTTGCCATATATTTGGTTTCCTTTCTGTAGTAATTTTTTATATTTTCTTATCGTATATATTCTTGAACAGAATGAATCAATCTGAATGTTTTGTCAAAGGCTCATCAACTTGAGCATCGGAAATTGTAGGGGACGGCGCCCACGACGTCCCGTTAATTACGCAAATCACCTGCGGGGCGTCGAAGGCGCCGCCCCCTACAAATTCAGGGATTTTTATAATACAAGATTCACCCCAAAAACGTCCTCAGCTGTTCTTCAAGCTGCGCCTTGACCACATTGTATGAAAAATCCTGCTGTCTCCTGCGCTGCTCACCGATTATTTCACGTTTCAGGACAGAATCACAAAGTACACGGTCTGCTGCAAACGCTGCTTCAAGGGGGTCTTTGTTGTCAAGAAGTACGCCTGTTCCGCCCAGTGTATCCGGAACTGCACATGAAGCATAGGCAAGTATCGGCACGCCGAAGTGCATAGCCTCTACAAGCGGCACACAGAAGCCCTCATGCTCACTCATGCAGATGAACATATCAGCTATCTGGTAGTAGGCTATCATCTGTGAGAATGGAATGTGACCGGTGAAAAGAACGTTTTCCAGCTCAAGAGCATGAACATAGCGCATCAGACGCTTATAGTATGCCTCCGTTCCCTGCCATGAACCAACAAAAATAAGACGTGATCTGGGATTACAATGCTTCTGGTAGCAGTAGAATGTCTTTATTATATCCTCATGCTTTTTATTTGGAGCAACTCTTCCCACAAAAAGGAAGTTTACATATCCGTCACTGTCGTATCTTCTGAGAATATCAGAGTCCGGTCTCTGTGCATAGTCAGAAAATGGTATAAGTATAGGTCTTACAGCAATGTCACAGTTATATCCGAGGTCACGAAGCTCGGATTTGTTGTACTGTGAATCCGCAAGGCAGAAGTCAACCTTGCCTGCAAGATGTGCCGCACCCTTGCGCCCGTAATCAAGAAGCTCCTCTATTTCACCGTTGTATGGTCTGAAAAAATATGAGGGCGTTATATTATGGTATATGACACCTTTGCGGCAGCGAAGCTTATCAATAGTAAAACTGAGGTCGGAGCCGGTGGAAAGATGATAGAGAACGGCATCAGACTGGGAAAGTCTTGGCATACGGCTGACATGCTTTGCCGAACCGGATGGAAGTCTCTTATCAATATTTTCTGCAAATATGCTGGTCTCATATCCCATGTCCCTGAGAACCTTTCCTACTGCAATTGCGTCATTGCTTACAGCATCGCCCATTGCAAGGGTAGGCAGGAGCTGAAATACACGCATCAGCCATTCTCCTTCCGCAGCTGCTGAAGCTGGTCACTGAGATAGATGACCTGCTGCTGGAGCTTGTCTATTTCCATACGGTTGCTTTTTTGCTGAAGCTCCAGTGCTTCAATGCGCTTTGCAAGGGACGCTGTACTCTGCGCCTGAGCGTCCTGAATATAGAGTTCAAGCTGCTGCACAGCCTGCGCAGTGTTTGCATTTATTGCAGACTGCTCATCGGCAATAGGTTCAGCATAGAAACGGATAAATTTTCTTATTGCCTTCCTGAAAAGTCGTGTTACAGGATTGCCCTCAATAGGGTTATCAGTAGTCAGATGGAAATTATCCGATATGTAGCATACATTTTTATGAAGATGATCGGGATCATAGTGCTCTGCACGGTCTCTGGGATTTGCGTCACAAGGAATATCCGCAAAGGACAGCATTTCGCCTGAAAGACCTTTTTCCTGTATGTCGGCTCGTATTTCCGACATTATCTCTTCAATATTAAGACTCATAATCAGTGCATTCCTTTCTTCATGGCATTATTCAGATTTATTATACCCCATTTCTGCGGAAAAGTCAATACACAACGAAAACTCGTTTATCATCCTCTCATCAGTAAGCCCTAAAAAGAATATTCGCAGAGAATGGAGCATAGGCTGTAGCAGTGGAGGTATGCCTATGAAAAAAGAGAACGGTGCAGCATATACAATAGCACTTGCAGGAAACCCGAATTCGGGAAAATCGACCTTGTTCAATCTGCTTACGGGAATGAAGCAGCATACAGGAAACTGGGCAGGGAAAACAGTGGAAAGTGCGGCAGGAGAATTTCACAGGAATGGAAAGAGATACCGTCTGATAGATCTGCCGGGCATATACAGTCTTTCATGTCAATCTGCGGAAGAAAAGGCGGCATATGATTTTATAGCAGATGAACATCCGGATGCTGTTATAGTTGTATGCGACAGCACATGCCTTGAAAGAGGTCTGATACTGGCAGCTGAAACAAAGTCTCTTGGGTGTCCGATGGTGCTGTGTGCAGGTCTTATTGACGAGGCTGAAAAATGCGGATTCAGAATTGATTTTGAAAAAATGTCAGAGCTTTTGGGCGTGCCAACAGCAGGCATTTCCGCAAGAAAAAAGATCGGGATAGATCATCTTCTTGATATTCTTGACAATGTTCTTATGAATAATGAAACCTCTGATGAAAAAGAACCGGAGCTTCCTACGTCAGAGGAGGCAGCAGGTAAAGCAGAGGAAATATTCAGGGAATGTGTTTCCGTTCCGGAAAATGCTGGAAAAAACGACCGCCGTACAGACCAGTTCATTCTCGGAAAATTTACGGGCATTCCTATCATGCTCCTGCTTCTGGGACTGGTTCTCTGGATAACTATTATCGGCGCAAACTATCCCTCTCAATGGCTGCAATCAGGATTTGCTATCCTCGGCGAATACCTGCGAAGTATTCTTTCCGCTGTGCCTGACTGGCTGGAAAGCATGCTAATTGATGGAATATATACGGTGCTTGCGTGGGTAGTTGCGGTTATGCTGCCCCCCATGGCGATATTTTTTCCGCTTTTCACACTCCTTGAGGACTGCGGATTTCTTCCGAGGGCGGCATTCATCCTTGATAAGAGCTTTGAAAAAGCCGGAGCATGCGGAAAGCAGGGACTTACGATGTGCATGGGACTTGGCTGCAATGCGGTAGGCGTAACCGGATGCAGGATAATACATTCAGAGCGTGAACGGCTCATAGCCATACTTACGAATTCCTTTGTACCATGCAACGGACGTTTCGGGACGCTCATTGCACTTATTACGGCATTTTTTGCACAAGGCAGCGGCGGATCATTTTTATCGGCAGCAATTCTTTCCCTGCTGATCCTTCTGGGAATATGTCTTACACTTCTTGTATCAAAGCTTCTTTCGGTGACAGTTCTGCGTGGAACATCATCTTCATTTATATTAGAGCTGCCGCCGTACCGCAAGCCGGAGATAGCAAAAACTCTTGTTCGTTCACTGATTGACAGAACGCTGAAGGTTCTGGGGAGAGCCGCAGTAACAGCTGCGCCTGCCGGACTTATTCTCTGGATACTTGTAAATCTGAAAATAAACAATACCTCTCTTATAGCATACGTTTCCGATTTTCTCGATGCTCCGGCATCGTTCATAGGACTTGACGGCGAAATACTTACCGGATTCATTATGGGATTTCCAGCCAATGAAATAGTTCTTCCGGTTATTCTGATGCTGTACCAGTCAGGCAGCGTTCTTACGGAAACAGCAGGCACTCATGAAGTTTTTGAAATTCTTTCCTCAAATGGCTGGAGCTGGGTAACAGCACTATGTACGATAATTTTCATGCTGTTTCATTATCCATGTGCAACAACCTGTCTTACAATAAAAAAGGAAACGGGAAGTCTGCGCTGGACGATTCTTGCTATGATAATTCCGCTTATCTGCGGAATAATTCTCTGCGGAATAATTGCATGTATATTCAGAGCCTTTTGAGTTATAATACTCCTTGCAAGGCGAACAGCCTGCAAAAAAACACGAAAGGCGGATTTACCATGAGCTATCAGGAAAACCGTAACCAGAACAACAGCAATAATAACAACAGCCAGAACAAAAACCAGAACAACAATCAGAACAGAAATCAGAACAACAACCAGAACAGAAGCCAGAATAACAGCCAGAACAGAAACAACCAGAATCAGAACGGCTGAGAAATTCTGTAGAAAAAGGGAGCTGCTGCATTACTGCAACAGCTCCTTTTACTTATTACATTTCACTTCGGTTATGCAGCGACTTATATAAAGTCACCTCGTCCGCATATTCAAGGATACCGCCGACAGGCAGACCGAATGCAAGACGTGTTACGGTTATATCCATAGGCTTGAGAAGACGTGCAATATACATCGCCGTAGCATCGCCCTCTACCGTTGGATTAGTCGCCATAATGACCTCTTTGACATTGCCCTTTTGTATTCTTGCCAGCAGCTCACGTATTTTCAGCTGATCGGGCATTACGCCGTCGATAGGCGAAATGAGACCGTGAAGTACATGATACACGCCGTTATACTCATTAGTTCGCTCAAAAGCGGAAACGTCCTTAGGGCCTTCAACAACGCAGATAACGTCATGTTCTCTTCTGTCGTCATCGCATATGGGACAGATTTCTCTGTCGGTGAGATTCTGACAGCAGCTGCAATAACGTATCTCCTTTTTTGCTGCACGAAGAGCATCGGCGAAAGAATCAATTTCCTCGTGACTTCTGGAAATCATGTAGTAAGCAAGCCTCTCCGCAGTTTTCATGCCGATACCCGGCAGACGTGCAAAATGCTCTGTGAGAACTACAAGAGGCAGTGCGTTATGATCTGCCATTACCGATTAAAACATTCCCGGCAGAGAAACACCGCCAGTGATCTTGCTCATTTCAGTTTCAGTAGTTGTTTCAACAGCGCCTACAGCCTCATTGAATGCGCTGATGATAAGATCCTGAAGCATCTCAATATCCTCCGGATCAACGACTTCCGGCTTAATTGTGAGAGCCTTTACAGTTTTCTTGCCTGTTACAACAATCTCAACTGCACCGCCGCCTGCTGTTGCAGTAAATTCTCTTCCTTCGATGTCTTCCTGAAGTTCAGTAATCTGATCCTGCATCTTCTGTGCCTGACGGATCATTGCATTCATGCTCTGTGCTCCGCCCTGATTCTGCTTGGGTAATCTTGCTTTCATTGTGAAAATCTCCTTAAAGATAAATTTTTAAAGTTTTTCCGGAAACATCCGTGATATGGAGTTCCGTTATTCAACAGCAGTTTCAATATTGCTGTTAATTGCCTTTTGTATAAGATTCTGAGCCATGCTTTCCTGCTGGCTTTCCTCATTGCATTTTCCGAGTATCTTGTATTCTCTTCCCATAATGCGTTTTACCGTTTCACCCAGAGACTGGGCATTTTCACGGTTTTTGAGAAGTGTGAGGAAAAATCTGTTTTTGGTTACAATAAGCATGTAGCCGCCGTTTACAAATGCGCTTGATTCTGCAAGGCTTCCGGATACTGCGGGATTTACCGCCCTGTATTCCTCAAGAATATCCGCCCACTGTTCAACAGGCTTAAAATCCTCTGGTCGAAGCTTTTTCTGCGGCTGACCTGATTCCTGACGTTCCTGCTGTACAGGTTCAGTTTTCCGGCTTACTGCCGGCTGAACTATCTGCTGCACCGGCTGAACCGCTGCCTGAACTGCCTTGGGCTTCGGCATTGTAAGTGAAATAAGAGCCATTTCCAGTTCTATCCGCTTATTAGGACTTCTCTGCATTCTCTCACGGCAGTCCTGAAGAGCCGCTGTATGTGAAAGAATATCCTCCATGCTCATTTTCTTTGCAGCTGCGGCAAGTCTTTCCATTTCATCGGGCATACATGACAGAAGCTCATTTTTACTGCATCCTGCTTTGAGAAGCATAATATTTCTAAGCTGTTCTGTAAGTTCCTCGCAAAGCCTGCTCATATCCTTTGAACATCTGTGAAGCTCCCCAGTTACCTCCAGAGCCTTTGCAGCCTGTCCGTCTGTAACAGCGTCAATAATATCAAAAAGAGCATCCCTGCCTGCTGTTCCTGCGGATTCCGAAACAACCGCCGATGTTATTTCATCAGATACAGCGGCACACTGATCCAGAAGAGATATAGCGTCACGCATACCTCCGTCTGATATTCTTGCAATAAGGAGTGCAGCGTCCTCATGAAGAGTGATCTGCTCCTCTGCCGCAATAAAGCTCAGTCTTGCAGCAATATCCTCTGTTCTGATCCTTCGGAAATCATAACGCTGACATCTTGAAATAATAGTAGCAGGTACTTTGTGTATCTCGGTAGTTGCAAGTATGAACTTCACATATGCCGGCGGTTCTTCCATTACCTTCAGAAGCGCACCCCATGCACTGGGCGACAGCATGTGAACCTCGTCAATGATATACACCTTGCAGCGGCAGCGTTCGGGCATATATACAGTACCCTCACGGAGATCACGAATATCCTCTACGCTGTTATTTGAAGCAGCGTCTATTTCTATAATATCGGAGAGTGTTCCCTTGTCAGCATCTCTGCATATATCGCAGGAGAGACACGGTACGCCGTTTTCTGCGTTGGGACAGTTGACCGCCTTTGCAAGTATTCGGGCGCAGGTAGTCTTGCCCGTACCTCTTGAGCCTGTGAAAAGATAAGCATGGGCAGTTTTGCCGGTGCATACCTGATTTCTCAAGGTAGAGGTTATATGCGGCTGCGAAATAACGTCATCAAAGGACAGAGGCCGCCATTTCCGGTATAATGCTTTATACATAAAAATACGCCCCTTTCGTTATTACACAAAAAATCCGGAACATAGGTGTGCAGGTTTACTGCGGCACACAAAACGATCCGCTTAATGCTGCTCGGTCTCCCGCCTGACATGGTTCACGGTGCTTCATTGCACAGGACCCGCACACCTATATTCCGGATACTGTCCGGACATACTCCAACTGATATAGAAATCCGAATCAGATGAATCTATTATACCACACTCAAAAACAAATTTCAAGTCTTTTTTCACAAAAAAATCGTTCAGGAGAAACTTTTTTTATCCTCTGTGCATTCTGCGTGAAAATCATACGTTGGTCAGGTGAATTTAGAGGGGATTTTATTGAGATTCCGTTGACATAAAGATGTAGAATATGTTACAATAACATACAGAGAGGAATACATCAACCTTTAAGGAGGCAACTTTTTATGAAAAACAGAATAATCACAGGAATGCTTACATCACTCGCTATGCTGTCCGCATCACTTACATCACCCTATACTGCTGCCGCAGAGGAAATGTGCAGCAACGGATATGTAAACGGAGGATATGTTCATCTTCCAGAGCAGTATAATTATAATAGTATATATGAATACGACGAAAGCACTGATCCTGTTGTTGGGGCGGCTTCTTTTCCGGATGCATACGATCTGAGAGATGAGGGATGCGTTACATCTATAAAGGATCAGGGCGCAGAGGGAATGTGCCATGCTTTCGCTGCCATAGGCGCATGCGAGACAAATCTCCTTAAACAAGGTCTTGAAACTGATCCGGATTCTCTCAATCTTTCTGAAGCTCAGCTGGGATATTTTCTTTATACATTGCAGGGCGATCCCTTTGATTCATGTTATGGTGATTATCTTAATGCACCTGCAAAGGGTGCTGCCGGTGGAAACGGACTTTTTGCAATGGCAGCTCTTGCAGGCGGAATTGGAACACAGCTTGAGGAATACTGCCCATACAGTCAATGGAACAGCGGATATTCTGAATACAACAGATATACAGGAGAATACCGTCTTAATAAAATGGAAACTATCACTCAGTTATCAAGTCAGACTGATATTGACACTATTAAAAGCTGGCTTATGGAAAGCGGCGGTGTAGGCTTTGCCTTCTACAGCAGAAGAACACTTTATTATGATAACGGAACGTCATTTTCTTATTATGCACCAGGTAAATCCTTCCGTGAAAACGCTAACCATGCGGCTTTGATAATCGGTTGGGATGACAATTACAGCAGAGAAAATTTTGCCGGTGATGAACTGCCTTCCTCTGACGGTGCATGGCTAGTAAAAAACAGCTACGGCCCTGATTACTTTGATGATGGTTATTTCTGGATCTCATATGAAGATCCTACTATGGGTTCATACTGCCGGTATATTCTGGAGGATGCCGATAATTATGACGATGTATATGAATATGACGGCGCAGGCTATGTGTTCGGCTACGCATATAAAAAGGCTGCAAACATTTTCACTGCGGAATACGACTGCACACTTACAGATGTTTCGTTTTATATACCGTCAGGAAATCCTGCAAGCACTGTATACAAGGCAGAGGTATATCTTGTAAATGATAATACCAATGATCCTACTGATGGCATGCGTGTCTCCTCAGCTTCCTTGAAAACATCGCACAGCGGATACAGAAAAATTGCCCTCGAAAACAGTGTTGACATTAAAGAGGGGCAGCAGTTCTCTGTTGTTCTTTCAGCAGAATCCTCCGGAAAAAACAGCACCACATATCTTGCTATCGAAGAAAGCTATGAAATTACATCCAGCTTTTTAGTCGAAACTCATTTGGACAGAGGTGAAAGCTATGTTCTTTCAGATGAAAATGATTGGCTGGATATAACGGATGTTGAGAATAATAATGGTATTCTGGGAAATGCTGCGATAAAGGCGTTTACTGTCCGCAGCGAGGAACGTGAACCTGTTCAGCTGAAGACTGCTATTGAAGCGGCGCATTCCTCCGGAATTGATGATGAAACCCTTTCCAAGGCTGTAGCCGAAGGTGAAGCTGCGCTGGAAAACAACGAAAACTACAGAGTATGCTCACGCCTTGCTCAAACCATACTCGCTCTGCTGGAGGAAAATGGAAATATATCATATCCGGAATACATATATGCAGACTATGGAGTTATCTGCGGTGACAGTGACAATGACGGCGTTGTAGGCATTTCCGACGCTGTTATGGCTCTGACTGCATATTCTGCTGAGGGTGCAGGAAGCATATACAGACTCCGTAAAAGTCAGCTGATAGGTATGGATGCTGTGCAGGATGGTTCTATAGACATGAATGACGCAATCGAAATATTGACTATATATGCTATGCATGGCGCAAGTGCATAGTGGTATTATAAGCCGTCCGTTGTGCTGCCGGACGGCTTTTTTCTGTCTCAAAAATCTTCCTCACTTTTCCAAAAAAAATTTGAAAAAAGGGGTTGACAAACCTTACTCTGTGTGGTATAATATATTTCGTAATCAGATAACACACATTCCCCTATAGCTCAGTCGGTAGAGCACTCGGCTGTTAACCGAGTTGTCGTTGGTTCGAGTCCAACTGGGGGAGCCACATTGAACAAATCCGAACTCTTATCAGGGTTCGGATTTTTATTTATCATATTGATTTTTTCATATGCTCCAGTAAAGTTTGCAGCTGGCTCCAGCTGCAAACTACAATTTATTTCCCAACATTCATGATAAAACCACATTACAAAAACATAGAAATATCCTTGGATATATTCCAAAGGTAGTCAAATTCATTTTTTATAGCTGCGAAATAATGAGAATCAGAGCGTAAGTGATTAAAAAAGTTTTTATTAAAATACGGGTTTCCATAGGTATATAACGCAAAAATCAGAGATGATCCACCGTTTTTCATATTAAAGGAGCAGTAATTGCGCATCGGCGGCAATGGAGATACTTTAACTTCAACTAAATCAGAATTTTTTTGATTAAAGTCATTCCACATGGATATTGAATTATCAAAGGAAACATAAATTTTGTTAGGGTTCTTCATATGCTCTGTAAAGTATGCGGCAACATCGGGCTGACATATCAGCACCCGCATTTTTATACGGTTTTTAAGGAGATTCTGCATTATCTCTATTCTTTCATCATCCATCAGCCATCTTGAACCAGCAATAAAACAGAATTCTACACTTTCGATCTGATGAATGTTCTGCATGTTTTCATTAAAGTATTTTATTATATTTTCGTAGGGCGAAATTATAGAATAATCTTCCTTAATGTCCTTAATATCGGAAGTATTAAGCATATGAATAAGAGTGATTCGTTCTCCGAATACCGACCATAGAATAAGGAGCGCAAGCAAAGTGTATGTATCACCATTCTGAACAGCATTGTTTACCGATGTACTGAACTCACACGGATAAAGAGAATAGTCAATTTTTGAAAGTGATATAAGAGATTCAATATGCAGTGACTTAAAATTATTTTTCAGAAGTTCTGTCATATCATCGAAACACAGCACAGTATTGAACTGCTTGGCAATGTAGTTCAGTTCTGTCTGGTGTGCACGGCTGTAAGTTGAGGTTTTTTTATGCTTTGTGATATTGCCCGTCATAAATGTAGAGCGTGAATTCTGATATGAGCTGTCCGAATTAAAGATAAAATCAAGACAGCCTGTACTGTCATTACGACAAAGCGAATCCGGAAATATCATACGAAGAAATGCCGGCTTGCTGAGATAATGGATGTTCAATGATTTTTGTATAACATTCAGAGTAAGTTTGTTAGCATTATCAAGGCTGTTTTTCATAATTTCACCTCTATCATATTTGTGATGGTATTGATAGTACTTTGGGAGTATGCTGTATGTACTTTCTGAATCGAATGGAATATAATTTGAATAGTGAAGCTTATATCTGGTAATTTGGCATGAATATATTCGATACTATCATGTTTTTTATTATACCACAAATATTCACATCTGTAAACTCATAAAATAATAATTCTACAAAATGATTCATTTGTAGAATTGCATTGTTTCAAATGGAGAACTTGATTGTGCTAAGAAAAAAATATGTTTATATTAATGACAGTCTCTTCACATGTTATTATATCAAGAATAATGTTTGTAAACAGTATGAGAATGGAAATCTGACAGCAGCAATAGAGGATATTACATACTTCTTTGATGTTGAACCGGACAAGCTGTATGCAGATGGTATAAAAAGAAACAGGAGAGCCTGCGGATTGAAACAAAGAACAATATTGATGGGGTGCAATATTTCTTTGATTCCGCAAAAGGCATGAATGGATATAGGTGTATCATTTTACCATGATGAACCAATGCTGATGCCAACAGTTCCCATATCTGTTCTAACTGAACATATGGTATCAGCCTGTGCTTTACGCTGTTGCCATGAGTTTTTTTAAACCTATTGACAACAGAATGAAATCATGCTATAATATAACCACAATAGCAACAGGGGAGCAGAATTGCTGAGAGGAAGCGAGTGAGCTTCGACCCGTAACCTGATTCGGATAATGCCGACGTAGGGAGTTTGCAGGTAAATATTGCCGCATAGATTTCTTACGTCACAGGTGTATCTTCAAAGATACCTGTGGCGTTTTTTATTGCAGCGGTATGCTTTGCGAAACGCTCTCCTGTTGAAATAAAATTTTCAGACAGGAGAGATTTTTTATGCGCAGTACAAAAACAAAAATTCTGGTAGAGGGTGCTATAATGGTAGCCCTTGCCGCAGTCCTCAGTTACATCCGTATTTACAAGCTTCCATGGGGCGGCTCTATAACATTGCTGTCGATGCTTCCTATTGTAGTTTACAGCATACGTCACGGCTCTGTAAAGGGATTTGCAGCAGCATTTATATTCGCCTGCATACAGTTCTTTCAGGGTGTTATGGACGGATTATTCGGCTGGGGACTTACGCCGATAATGCTCATTGCATGTATTCTGCTTGATTATTTCCTGCCCTTTACACTTCTCGGAACAGCAGGAGTATTCCGTAAAAAGGGAACGCTCGGCTGGATAGCAGGTACTGTAATGGCACTCATGCTCCGTTTCATCTGTCATTTTCTCAGCGGCGTTATTATCTGGAAGTCATTCGGCGAGCTTTGGGGAGGCTTTTTCACGGAAAATACCATCCTCTACAGTCTCCTCTATAATGGTTCTTATATGCTGCCCGAAATTATACTTACTACAATAGGTGCAGTTCTTCTCTTCAAAGCTCCTCAGACAAAAAAACTTCTCGGAACTCTTTCTTCAGACTAAAGGCAATATCACATAAAGCCGCTGCATTTCCGGTGCAGCGGCTCTTGTAATATCATTTATCTTTCAGGCATATCAAAGGTCTGATCGCCTATCTGCACGTAATCAACTTCATCAAGGTCAACAAGGATGTTATCCTTATTTTCATCCATGCGTTCGTAGACAGTCCCGTCTTTCATGAAGATAGAGCAAGTGCCTACCCGACGTGCGTCTTTGTTTTCGATTTCAGTAAGATGAATTCCGGAAATTGAAATCGTTATCTCACTATAGGTTATTTCAAATGTTCTGTCCTGCGGAATGTGATACCATGAAATGACAGTAGGTTCATTGATGAGAGGTATCGGTTCATGTGTAGCTGTCAGATTAAGCTCAGGAAATTCCCATGTACCACTGATTAGAGGTTCGGTTTTAGTATCAATGTATTTTTTTTCGGTAACCAAGTTGAATTCTGTAATCGTCAATCCAATAATAGCATCCCATCTGAATCCATTGAAATATGTTACCTTGTATATAAATTCTCTTTGATTCGGAAGTTCCGGATCAAATGGCAGAAAAGTCAGATTAGGCATCATTCCTCCAGTACATTCCAGTTTGCTCGTATCAATTTCAAAATAAGGTATACCGAAATCATAGTCCATATAAGTGTCAGGAATGTCATTATCCAGCACCATATCAGGCGGTGCAATGATATTTCCAAAGAGATATACCGTCTGATTATCGGAAACATAGCCATGCAGATTTATAGTTGTCTCACTGCTTGTTGAAGACAGATTCAGCTCATGGTAATATTCATCGTAAATGCGTTCTTCAGTTTCAGTGACAAGTTCTGTATCCACATCACTCTGCATGAAGTAGGTATCAGCCTGCTTGTGAATGTTGGCTGTGATAGCATATGCACTCACGCCAAGCACTCCCACGCCTACTGCTGCGGCAATGACTACAGGTACAATCCTTTTAGGCATACGGCGAAGTTCAGGCATATTTTCCGGCTCTGCACTCATGCAGGTTTTGATAATGCGTTCTTCAAGGTTCTCCCTTGTATTCAGCTGTTCAAATGCCTCTTTGTAACGTCTTTTCATAAGTGCCCTCCTTTTTCATTCAAAATAGCTTTCAGTCTATCTCTTGCACGAGATATGCGTTTCGCTGCCGCACTTTCGCTTATACCAAGGATCTCCGCTGTCTCACGTATTGAGCATTCCTCAAAGTAATAAAGGTGCAGAGGTGTGCGGTATTTCTCTTTCAGCATAAGTACTGCTTCAATAAGACCGCTGTCACTGAAAGAATCCTTAGCCGGAATGGTATCCGACAGCTCTGTGCGCTGTTTGTGCCATACGCTTTTCAGCTGATTCTTACACCGGTTTATGACGGAACGTATAAGCCATGCCCTTTCATGCTCCGATGACTGAAAAGAGGGCTTCTTCTGGTAGTATGTAAGGAATACATCCTGTACAACATCCTCCGCTTCGGTCATATTTTTCATATAGGTAAAGGCAAGCTTTGCAAGAGATTTAGAGTAGGTTTCTGCAAGTGTGATAAAATGCTGGTCAAAAAGCTCTTTGTCCATTCTCTTTTCCTCCTTTCACTCTATATACAATCGAAAATGGGTTTTTTGGACAGGGATATTTATAATTTTTGATAGACTGCGGGGAATATTTCTTAACGCTTGCCTTGACTTTAGGCAATGAAATGTGATATGATTATTGAAAATAACCGTTCGCTGAAAAGGAGGTAATTCATAATGATGCAGACAGAGATAAGAAGAGGGAGCTTTACTGATGAAGAAATAAAAGGCTGTATACTCTACACAAAAAAACGCTGGGGTGTGAGACTTCCTCAGAACCTCAAGCTGATACTCAGCCGCAGCAGCGAGGGAAACATTGAGGTTACATACGATCCGCCCATTGAAAGAGTTGTATACCGCAGCACCGATTATCTGGTAAACAGCCTTGAAAAGTTAAACTCCGCAAAGCAGGCTGAACAGAGAGAAAAGTATATGCATGTGCAGAATACATGATTTCATTCATTTGTATAAATTGACGATAAATCGGGAGAAAAATTCGTCGGAATCTTTCAAAAAAAACTATTGCATTCTTCCGGAAATCATGGTATAATAATTCTTAGTCATGATGCGATAAAACCCAATCGTCATCAGCAAATGGTCGTACCATCTTGCAGGAAGCGGTACCGTGTCAATTCCGTTTCTATGATATGACTTTGCAAAACGGATACCATAATATGATCCGATCATCACAAAAGAATCAGGAGGTGGCACAAATGCCAAATATCAAGTCCGCTAAGAAGAGAGTAAAGGTTACTAAGACAAAGACTGCCCTCAACAAGGCAAGAAAGTCTAACATGAAGACCATGATCAAGAAGGCTGACGCAGCTTGTCAGAACAACGCTGCTGATAAGGAAGCTGCAATCCGCATTGCTATCAAGCGTGTAGATCAGGCTTGCGCTAAGGGCCTTATGCACAAGAACGCAGCTGCAAGAAAGAAGTCTCAGCTGATGAAGAAGCTGAACGCTGCTAACTAAGCCTTGATTTTTATAAGACTTAACCGACTGCCGTAGTGCTTTTGCACTGCGGCAGTTTTTTTGCGCAAAAACCGCACCGAACGTCTGTCCGGTGCGGTCTGTGTTTCTTTAATGTAAAAAATCATCTCAGTCCAGCCGCAAGCTCTGCGTAAACAGTCAACACAAATGTTGCGTCATCAATGCCCACTGTGCCGTCACCGTTTACATCCATGGAATTCTCCGCAGAAGCTGCCGCAATGCCTGCTGCGGTGTTTGAATAGCTTTCAAGGATGGCGGTTGCATCGGTGATTTCCACTGTGCCGTTGCCGTCGGTGTCACAGGAGATTTCTTCCTGAATAACGGTGAGGAGGTTGGTTGAACCTGATGTTATATAACGTACTTCCTCTGCAAATCCAGAATCTGAATAAAGTTCTGATTCTGGATATTTTGTTTTGATTACTTCTGCAACTGTCATAAATTTCTCTGGTAAATCTATTCCTATAATTGCAAAATCAGCACCTGTATATTCATCAGAGCCAATTTCAAGCGTATCATCAATTGCGATAACCGTTTCGAGTAATTCATCATTTGTTGCAGATATATTCTTTATTTTAAGACCATACGAATAATCCAAATATCCATCATGTCTGGACATCGAATATTTTTCATGACTTGATTCAGAAATGATACCTGCATCATATAATTCAGCACACATCTCTTTAAAGGTTGAATATATATCTCTGCCCGCAGTCACATCGAATGAAATCTCACCTTTTGCATCCAGATTATCACGGAAAGTTACTGTTGTCCAATCAGAATAGGATACTTCACCTACATGGTCAAAATCAAGTTTTTCTGCATATTTATTGTATATTTCTTTATACTTTTCCATGTTTACCGAAGAATCAATGATTTTTACATGGCACACATTGTATAGGGCTGGTTCGACAACCATCAGATCCCTATGACTTTCTGTATCCCAGTATGTCAGATACTTCCCCTTACTTGATTCGGTTCCTGTAACAAAGCTGAAAATTCCATAATCCTCTATCTGCTCGTATCCTTCAAATTCTGTGGTCTCAGTTGTCTGAAATTCTGCATTAACAGGCATAATGCAGACTGATGATACTGCTATTACTGTTCCAATAAGAATAGATAATTCTTTCTTGATTTTTACCATAAAAATTCCTCCTTAATAGAATTATATATTGGGATTATTTTTGTAGAAGTGAAGCAAGTCAGTTGTTATACGTGTGGCAGCATTAAATGTGCCTGCCCCTGTTGTATGAATTCCAATTACAGTATAATATACATTGCCACCATAAGCAACTGTTGTATAAACTGGTCCGCCGCTGTTACCTCCGGATGTATCACAGGTATAGCCAAATATAAAATCAGAGTTTGCATATTTCTCTCCAACCTGCCCTGTACCTTCATACATTGTATGTTTCGAAATACAATCATTGACGATTTCATCATTTACTTCTTTAGGAAAGCCGGTTATTGATATAGTTTTTCCGCTATTCTTAAAGCCGTCAAGCATTATGCCTAAATTAAAAATAGCATAATTACTTAAATCACGTGTCTCTGTATCAACTTCCGGAATAGTAATCAGCGCATAATCGTACTCGTTTGTATTTCCGTACGTTGAAAAATAAAGAGAAGGTATGTGTACACTATACGCATTTGTAATTGTGAGTTCTATATTTCCGTTTGCATCAAAAATCAATATCTTATTAATTGAATCACCGCAAGAAGCAGCATTTCCATCTGATGTTTTATTTGCTACACAGTGTGCTGCTGTTGCAATTGTATTGCCGTCTACAACAAAACCAGTACTAAAACTACCACTGTTCATTATGATTTTAACAACACCACTTTTAGTGAAATCAACTACACGAGTATCAAGTTCAATAACAGACCTGCTATTATCCTGAACAGCATTAGCCGATAATGTGTAGGTACTCATATAATTACCATTTGACGCATTGAAAACCTTGTAGTTCAATGCAGTATTCACTGCCGATGTCTCAAGAATATTATTATATGTGATGCAAATAATAAACATGACTGCTGCAACAATCACAGAGATTATCTTTCTGCTTTTATATACAATAGCATTCATTTCAGCAACCTCCTTATTCTCCAACAACGTTATACGGTAAACTATAAATTGTACCGATAACATATTTTTGAATTACCAATGAATCCACAACATTGATAACATAGTTTCCCGTAGCGTCTGCTGCATCATAGCTTACAAGTTCAACTTTTCCAAGCAGATACTTATTAAGCGCAGTAACATCAAGCAATGAAACCGCACCGTCATTGTTTACATCCCCAACGATTGTCGCCGATGCATTCATCGGCACTGCGCCAGCTGCACAAATACAAGCTGCTGTTAAAAGAGATACGAGTTTCTTTGTGAATGATCTCATGATAAATTCCTCCTTGAGATGTTCTTCATTTTCTGTCTGTGCACATGTGATGCCTTGAGGTTAATGTAACCTTTATAATCCTCCTTTCATAATTATTATATCATACGATAAATACTTCTGTCAATTAGGAAAACTGCCAAAATGTGTCCTCTGTTTTTTGTGCAGCTTGCATATTTTTTCTCGCAAAATCACAGATATATGCACAGACCGCACCGAACGTCTGTCCGGTGCGGTCTGTGTTTCTTTAATGTAAAAAATCATCTCAGTCCAGCCGCAAGCTCTGCGTAAACAGTCAACACAAATGTTGCATCATCAATGCCCACTGTGCCGTCACCGTTTACATCCATGGAATTCTCCGCAGAAGCTGCCGCAATGCCTGCTGCGGTGTTTGCATAGCTTTCAAGGATGACGGTTGCATCGGTGATTTCCACTGTGCCGTTACCGTCGGTGTCGCAGGATTCTTCTTCCTTGAACATATCAACAAGATCAACCTGTCCATTAACCATAGGAACGCTTCCCACACCAAAATCATTCGTATTCCTGAACATATTCAATGAAAGAGTATGCTCACCGTCGAGCGCATCAACTGCCGCAGCTGCATTGATATATTCAGTGCCGGTAGCTTCATTGCTCATGGTTATAGTATAAGAACTACTGCTGTTTGCTGTAATCTCAGCTGATGGACACTGGCTGAGAACTGCCGTTTCCAGCTCTTCATATGTACCAGTATAGCTGACAACTGTAAAATCTGATACATCAATAATCGTAGGTGATGCTGAAATCGGCGTATAAATTATTGACTTTGCATTACCGGTTCTATACATTTCCCTGCACATTTTTATTATTGTACTGCGTTTTTCTTCTGCGATCTGATATTCAGCTTCCAGATCTTCCATTGTATGTCCAGTAGACATCATCGAATTTCCTGTATGGAAAAGCGTGTACATACCGTCATATTCCGATACATATCTGTCCTCATAATCCATGCCAAGCTCTGCATTATACTTATCAAGAATTGCATGAATCTCCTCTGCATCTTCTGTATCTGAGTATAGCGTAACTGTATTTGTACCATAGTGTGAATAACCCTGAAGGTATCCTTTGGAATTCCAACTGTGTACAATAAAGCTTTTTCCTTTTTCTAGAAATTGATCTTCATACTTTTCAAAAAATTCCGGATCAATAGCTTCATAGCCTTCCGGCGGAGCGTATGGATCAACTGATACCGCATCTGCTGTTATTGTACAGCAGGTTAATGCTATTACAAAGCACATTGATATTGAAAAGATGTTATTGATAATCTTCATATTATCACTCCCTTATACATTTGGATTATTCTTATAAAAATGCAATGTTTCTGTAGTAAATTGAACTCCCCCATTTTTTGTTCCATCTATTCCTCTGGTGTGAATTCCAATTACAGTATAATAATCAACGCCATTATGTGAAAAAATCATCTCAGTCCAGCCGCAAGCTCTGCGTAAACAGTCAACACAAATGTTGCGTCATCAATGCCCACTGTGCCGTCACCGTTTACATCCATGGAATTTTCCGCAGAAGCTGCTGCAATGCCTGCTGCGGTGTTTGCATAGCTTTCAAGGATGGCGGTTGCATCGGTGATTTCCACTGTGCCGTTGCCGTCGGTGTCGCATATCAATTCTTCACTGCTTGTATAAACCTTTACAGTTTCAAAATTGTAAGCTATAGCAAGCGCATTCTGAATCATAAAATCACTGACTGCATAAACCGATGGCATTTCCATACATCTGAGCATAAATGAATATATTCCAGCCCATCTGTTTGCAACATCAACCTCAGTTACCTTGATTAAATATGTATCATCAGAGTTAAAATTTACAGCATCTATTGTATAACCAATATCAGATGCCCATGCAAAGCTATCTGTGGTGAGTGCTTCATTTGAGCAAACACTAAACTCCGGTATAACTTCAAAAAATGACGCATCATAAATCTGATAACCCTTCTTCAAAGTAACTGTATCAACACATGATGATTTCAGCAAATCTTCTGCCATAGTTTTAGCTGCATCGTATGTCATATTTGTTCCAAAATTATAGTACAAAATTCCAGAGGAATACACATCATAGCTTCCATCCTCCAGCTGAGTATAGCCATATACTTCTGAAAATGTTTTTTCAAATTCAGCATTATTATTACAGCTTACATTCAAAAGATAAGTAAAACTATTTTCCTTTCTTAGGTAAAGATCACTACGTTCAGGTGTGTAATACATATCTTCAATGTTTCCGTTGTCATTGCAGGTTCTTGTGTGAATAGTGCCATCTTCCAACACGTTGGATTCAATGATAACTGCTGCGCTCGCATTAAATGACATAATTCCTATATTCATTGTCATTGCTGCACCCAGAATCAGGGCTGATACTTTCTTAAATTTTTTCATAGTTATTCCTCCTTTTTTTAATCATCTACAATTTCATTTCTTTTCTTTTTAAAAGGAACAGCTATCCCCATAACTTTCCTTTAGCATAATTGTACCATACACTAAAAGCCATGTCAATTGGAAAAGTTGCCAAAGTCCCCTCTGCTTTTTTGTTCAGCCTGCATATTTTTCTTCACAAAATAACAGATATATGCAAAAAACCGCACCAAACGTCTGTCCGGTGCGGTCTGATGTATAACTTTAATTAGTTAATGATTGTGGGGTTATTGTCAGCAAACTTGTCGAAGAGGTGGATCTTGTTAGGATCAAGAGCAACCTTGATGTTATCCAGCGGCTTAGCTGTGGATCTAGGATCAACACGAGCTGTCAGCGGAATACCAGCACAATTCAGGTACAGATATGTTTCAGCACCCATCATTTCTGTGATTTCAACGTCACAGTCGATGATACCAGTTGTAGCGTTTGACAGGAACATTTCGTCATCGTGGATAGCCTCAGGACGGATACCGAGGATAACTTCCTTGTCAACATACTTAGCCAGATCATTAGTAACCTTAGCAGCCGGGATCTCGATCTGGTACTTAACAGCCTTAGCTGTCTTTGTAGCCTCAGAGCCGAATTCTACATAGTAGTTTGCGCCCTTTCTCAGAACAGCATCTACAAAGTTCATCTGCGGAGAACCAAGGAAGCCAGCAACGAACTTGTTGCCCGGTCTCTCATACAGAGCCTGCGGAGTATCAATCTGCTGGATGATACCATCCTTCATAACTACGATACGGTCACCCATTGTCATAGCCTCTGTCTGGTCATGTGTTACGTAAATAAATGTTGTACCCAGCTTCTGGTGCAGCTTAGAAATTTCAGTTCTCATCTGTGCACGGAGCTTAGCGTCGAGGTTGGACAGCGGCTCGTCAAGCAGGAATACCTGAGGATTACGAACGATAGCACGGCCGAGCGCAACTCTCTGTCTCTGACCGCCGGACATTGCCTTCGGCTTACGGTCAAGCAGGTGGCTCAGGTCGAGGATCTTTGCAGCTTCTTCAACCTTGCGAGCGATCTCGTCCTTCGGAACCTTACGGAGCTTCAGACCGAATGCCATGTTGTCGAATACTGTCATATGCGGATACAGAGCGTAGTTCTGGAATACCATTGCGATGTCTCTGTCCTTAGGAGCGATGTCATTTACCAGACGGTCGCCGATGTACAGCTCACCCTCAGAGATTTCTTCCAGACCAGCAATCATTCTCAGAGTTGTAGACTTACCGCAGCCGGAAGGACCTACCAGAACGATGAATTCCTTGTCCTGAATCTCGATGTTTACATCCTTTACAGCAACTACATTGCCAGGATACTTCTTATAGATGTGTCTCAGTGATAAACTTGCCATTGAGCAGTTCCTCCTAAACGTATTTTTTCTTTCACCGACTGCGCATGCACACATATCGGTTTCAGTATACTTATATCATACCAAAAATCGAAATTTTTTTCAAGTCGTTTATTGCACAAAGTTTTTTGCCTGATTTCATTGATTATGACGAAGTTTTCCTAAGGGTTTGGAAAAGTGCTGAAAAAACAGTGCCTGATTTCAACAATTTACACAAATCGTTGTCGGATAGTACAATGCACTCACCCTCCTTGAGATCGGCTGGAAGAAGGAGTTCGCCGCATCCTATACGGTGTAATTTTTCAACATGATTCCCTGCTGCTGCCATCATACGCTTGACCTGATGATACTTTCCCTCGCTTATTGAGATAAGCACTTGCCTCCCGTCTCTGCTGTATGCAGCGGCTTCTGCCGGCTTACAGAGAGTACCGTCACGGAGCTTTATGCCCTCTGAAAGCTGCTGTGCGGCTTCTTCTGTGAAAGGGCGTGCAAGGAGTGCAGAGTAGTATTTGGGTACATGTTTTTTTGGAGAGGTGAGCTTGTGGAGAAGGTCTCCGTCATTAGTGAGAATCAGAAAGCCGGTCGTGTCTTTATCCAGCCTTCCGGCAGGAGCGAGATTCTGGTTCTGAAATTCTTCCGGCAGAAGGTCTATGACAGTTTTTTCTGCCTTGTCCTCCGTTGCGCTGATGAAGCCGGCTGGTTTATTTAAGAGGAGTGTGAGTGTACGTGCAGTGCGGACAGGTGTTCCTTCTACGGTTATGGAATCGTTTTCGGTTACATTCATATCAGCTTTGACGGCAGAAGAGCCGTTGACGGTTATTTTTCCGGCTGAAATAAGTTTTTTGACTGTACTTCGGGAATGAGGGGTACGTTCCGAAAGAAATTTGTCCAGACGCATGGCAGTTCTCCTTTCCTGTATATTTCATATCAATAAAAGTTTTTTGTGCAGCTTTTCTCTATTCATTACTTCACTTTAAGCTGCATATCATTAAAAAGGTTCTGTTCGGAATGGTTTGATATAAATAATAATTTATATATTTATGTAAGACCATACACAGAGCAATCTGTAGGGGGCATCGCCTTCGACGACCCGCAGGTATTGTGCGTAATTAACAGGACGTTGTGCTGTCGTTTCTTCGGTGCGAACTCGTAACTAACGGGACGTCGAGAGTGCCGTCCCCTACATATTTCTCTTTCAAGCGAACGAAAACTACAATTTAACAGAACCAAAAAGCAAGGAGGCTGTCATGAACAAATCAAAAACCATCCTTATCTTCGGTGCAGCAGGCGTTTTTTTCGGCTCTGTACTGCTCTGCCGGTGCATCTCCCTTGATCCGCCTGCGCAAAGCTTTATCCTTACCACCGACATCCTGCGGCGTGATTTCATCGCCGAATGCAGCCTTTCAGCAACAGAGCTGCCGCCCACCTATCAGGAAATAATCCTGCCGGAGGACGGCTCTTCTGAAGTCTATGAATCATACTTGCTGCTTCAGGACAAACAGCGGCTTCCTCTGTCCGAGTATGCCGGTCAGAAGGCTGTCATCTGGACTTATACGCTCTCTGATAACCCTGCATACCGTGCAGAACTTATATGTACGCCGGAAGGTCTCCTGCTTGGTGCTATGTGCTACGATTGCACCAGATTCGACCTTATGTATCCTATGATTACTTAATAAGTGTGAACAGTCCGCCTATTGCAGGAAGCTCCTTTGACTTGCCCTGTCCTGTGTTTACCATACCATAAACCATAAGTCCAAGGGGTACTGCCCATAACACAATAGAGATTATCACACCGAGGATAGCGGCAATAACACCAATAAATCCGCCTATTAAACCAAGCCCACCAAGAATTGCGCCTAATATTTCGCCTACTATACCAAGTACAATATTTGCCAGCAGCAGGAGAAGTCCCTGATTTGCATGGAACTTACCGTATCTGCTTGTATTGCATGCTACCAGCGGCAGCCAGAACAGCAGCGGTATATATGACAGAACACATACCACCTTGTTATTTGCAATATCCTGCGTATCAAATTCGTTTGAATGATCATCACCCATAAAATTATAAGCCATTTTAGATCTTCTCCTTATAATCAAAAAATATTTTATGTTATTTTCTCAGTTCGCTGATTGCATTTATAAATCCGGCAACATCTGAAAAGTCCTGATAAACAGATGCAAAACGGATGTATGCTACCTGATCAACATCTCTGAGCTTATCCATAACCATATTGCCTATTTCAGACGAACTTATACTTGTACGCATTTCCGCTGAATACTGTGATTCAACTGCGTCAACTATCGCCTGAACCTGACTTGCGGTAACGGGACGTTTTATAATTGCATTAAATATACCCGCCATGAGTTTCTTTCTGTCAAAGGGTTGAATACTTCCGTCTTTTTTTTCAACCATGAACATAGGCATTTCCACAACCTCATATGTGGTAAATCTTTTCTGACAATTTTCACATTCACGGCGGCGGCGTATCTTCATCTCTGAGGGACGCGAATCAAGAACTCTTGTATCCTTTTCCCCGCAAAACGGGCAGCGCATAAACACACCTCTTTCTTATATTATATAGCTTATTCTAGGCTCTGTGCCATTCGGCTGAGAACCTGATAATTCTGAACCAGATCGGCTGTGCAGCTGAAAGCATTTCTGTAAAGCTCCAGTATAACGGTACAATCGGGGCTGAACCTTGAAAGAGTCTGGAGGAAATTCTTCACCTGAAAATTTCCGCTGCCCAGAAGCATACAGTCTCCGTACTGACCGTGATCGCTTATATGAACATGTTTAATGCTGCTGCCAAGGGTATTGAGTATAGTCAAAGGGTTTTCACCGGAACGGACTGCCTGTTTTACATCAAGCGTAAATGCGGCTTTCTCGCCAAGCTGTTTTTTTATCTCCTCCATGAATGACAGCGAACGGCATGCAAATCGTGCTACGTTTTCCTGAGCCACGGTAACGCCGAACTGTGAGGCTGTTTCGGATATGAGATTCAGTCTTTCTGCATAAGTCTCTGCATTTCCGGCAGATTTCCCTCCATGAAGAACAAAAATTTTCGCACCCAGAGCCTCCATTGCGGCAAAGTAGTGTTTATAATAATCAAGCATATCATAAATTCTGCGGTTATAGTCCGAAAAGAACATCATTGATTCCATTTCGCCGGTAAACGGGTGCATTGCACAGCAAGATATATCGAACCTGCGGAGTATATCAGCGAGTGACATGATAAAGCTTTTTCTGAGTTCTGAGTGGCTGTTGATAAATATTTCCACGTTCTGGACACCGCCGAGAGCGAGGTCGTACAGTGCCTCCTCGGTTGGCAGCGGATAGAGACATGCGGTTGAAATACCTGCTGTAAGCATAGCTTGCAGCCTCCCTTCTGATAGGGATATTATAGCATAGTTTTTCAGGATTTGCAAGGGTTTGTTCTCACTTTTTGCATTATTACAGTGAAGCACAAAAAGATGCGGCGGTAAATTGTAATTTGTCGCTGTATGATTTCAACTTGAAAAAGCGAGCGAAAGCCTCACCTTAGTAAGGGTAACCTTTCGTGGTATGCCTATGGCACATATAAATTACAATTTACACTCATAAACCCAACCCATTCAGCATATAAATACCACAACAGCTATTTCTATGGAGGTATACTATGCAAGAAAAACGTCCCGAAGATTATATCAAAGAGATGATGGAGCTTTACAGACGTTCAAATCCTGAACCTATGCCAAGACCTGAACCTATGCCAAGACCTGAACCTATGCCAAGACCTGAACCTATGCCAAGACCTGAACCTATGCCAATGCCTGAACCTATGCCAAGACCTGAACCTATGCCAAGACCTGAACCTATGCCAATGCCTGAACCTATGCCAAGACCTGAACCTATACCAAGACCTGAACCTATACCAAGACCTGAACCTATGCCAATGCCTGAACCTATGCCAAGACCTGAACCTATACCAAGACCTGAACCTATACCAAGACCTGAACCTATGCCAATGCCTGAACCTATGCCAATGCCTGAACCTATGCCAATGCCTGAACCTATGCCAATGCCTGAACCTATGCCAAGACCTGAACCTATGCCAAGACCTGAACCTATGCCAATGCCTGAACCTACACCAATACCAGAAACTCCTGAAATAATCCTGCCTGAGGATACACTGCCGCCGGAGACCTCATTCGGATGGCTTCAGGTAATTGCACGTTCTGCTGACAGCGCACTTCCTGTAGAGGGTGCGTCAGTTATGGTTATCAAACACAATGGCACAGAAAATACTCTCGTTCAGACGCTCATTACAAATGAAAGCGGTCTTACACCAAAGATACAGCTGCCTGCACCTGCAATCACAACAAATCCTATGCAGCCTTTCAGTGTGTACACCATAAAGATATACCGTACTGGCTACATAAGACTTGAAAGCAGAGATGTTCCCATATTCCCCGGTGTAACCTCTGTACAGCCTTTCGCTATGATCCCTCTTCCCAAGGGTGAAAGTGAGGATACGCCTGCTGTTGTAAATGAGAATACAGAGCCTGAATTCTGAGGAGGTGAATAAATGCTTACAGGTGAGCCGTTTATTCCGGAAAACATTACCGTACATCTTGGGAGACCTGATCAGAACGCTGAAAACGTAACCCTCCCATTTCCTGAGTATATAAAAAATGTTGCATCAAGCGAAATATTCCCTACATGGCCAGAAGCGGCACTAAGAGCAAATATCTATGCAATCGTAAGCTTTGCCCTTAACCGTTATTACACCGAATGGTACCGTTCAAGAGGATATGATTTTGATATAACCGATAATACACAATTCGATCAGAAGTTCATCAAGGGCAGACAGATTTTTGAGAATATATCCCAGATAGTTGATGAGATATTCGATGACTATGTAAGACGGCGCGGCAGTGTTGAACCTCTTTTTACAGCTTTCTGCAACGGTACTACATCTACCTGCGACGGTCTTTCCCAATGGGGAACAGTTGCTCTTGCGGAGGACGGTCTTGTACCATATGAAATACTCGCCTACTATTATGGTGATGATATTGACATTGTAAGAAATGCTCCCGTCCGCACCGGTACGCCATCCTATCCAGGCTTTCCAATATCCCTTGGATTTGTGGGCAACGAGACACGCAACATTCAGGTGCAGCTTAACCGTATATCACGCAACTACCCTGCTATCCCTAAAATCGGTGATGTAAGCGGCGACTTCGACTATGCTACGGAAGATGCCGTGCGCACATTTCAAGAGGTGTTCAATCTTCCTCCGACAGGCATTGTAGATAAAGCAACATGGAATAAAATATCCTATATCTTCACAAGCGTTAAAAAACTTGCAGAGCTTGATTCCGAGGGACTTCGTGCAGAAGAAGCCGCCAAACAGTTTACGGAAAACCTGCGTATCGGTATGCAGAGCCAGCAGGTACGTGGTCTGCAATATTACCTTGCTGTTATCGGTGCATACTATGAGGACGTTCAGCCTGTCGAGGTAACAGGCTATTTCGGCGAGGAAACTGAAAATTCTGTGAAATCCTTCCAGAGAGTTTTCGGACTTCCGGAAACGGGTATTGTTGACAGGAATACCGCAAGGGATATTTACAGGGCATACTTCGGCATACTGGAAAGCCTTCAGCCTCCTGATCCGGATATTGGAAATGTTGTGCTGTTTCCGGGTGTTGTGCTGAGAGAGGGTGCATCGGGAGAATATGTGCGCATATTACAGACCTACCTGAGCTACATCCACCAGACCTATCCAGAAATAAATGATGTCAGTCCCACCGGCTATTTCGGGCCTGTTACAAGATCTGCGGTTACAGCCTTCCAGCGGCTTTACGGTCTGCCTGAAAACGGCGTTGTAACTCTGACCGTCTGGGATGAAATCTCAAAGCTCTATTCAGACCTTCGCTTCGGTATGGATAAGAGACCGTTCCAGTCTCCAGGGTATACTATATCAGGCGATTCGTAAGGAGAATTTTCATGGCATACACACTTTCCCAAAGACGTGATCACATAAGAGAAATTCAAGAAATGCTGTATGAGCTGTCTTTTTTTGATGAAAGAATTCCCAAGGTTATTCCCGATGGCATATATGGCAGAGAAACTGCCCTTGCTGTAAAGGCATTCCAGCAGCTATACGGACTTCGTGCAACAGGCGAGGTGAATCAGGCAACATGGGAAGCAATATCAGACGCTTACCGCCGTGAGATACAGAAAATCGCTATGGCTCTTGACATTTTCCCTCATGAGAGAAAATCTATTTCATCAGGCGATCAGGGACTTGAGGTCTATGCTGTTCAGGCTATGCTCAGCGTTCTTAATGATATTTTTGAAAATCTCAGCCAACTGCCCATCACCGGACTTTATGACAGCAATACTGAAAACGCCGTCCGTGAGTTCCAGAAAATAAGCGGTCAGCCCGAAACAGGCATTACCGATCCCGATACATGGAACCTTCTTGCCGCTTCTGCAAGGCATAGGATGTAAATCTCACTGATTTCCGGCTTCTGGGATATAAATTGCAGTTTATATACGCCACAGGCGCACCACGAAAGCCTCCCCTTAGTAAGGGGAGGTGGCACGCCGCAGGCGTGACGGAGGGGATTGCACCCAGCAAGTATAGCTGAAAATTATAGTCTGATTCTCTCTTCACAATCCCCTCAGTCAGCTTCGCTGACAGCTCCC
>JAGAOV010000009.1 GCA_017623515.1 Ruminococcus sp.
GCAAGTATAGCTGAAAATTATAGTCTGATTCTCTCTTCACAATCCCCTCAGTCAGCTTCGCTGACAGCTCCCCTTGCTAAGGGGAGCCATTCAATTCGCTCTGCAATGCAAACAAGAATCAAATACAAACTACAATTTACCATCATTTGAAAGAGAAAGCACACCAAAAACCTTAGAAAAAATAAAAAAAACCCTTGACAATGGAAATGAAATGCGGTATAATAGTGTGGAAAAGGTCTATTATGCAGGAATGCGTAAAAAAAGGCCCTTACAACACACAAACTGAACCCTGAGAGGAGGAGAACAGAATGAAAAGAACTTATCAGCCGAAGAAGCTTCACAGAAAGAAGGAGCACGGCTTCATGAAGAGAATGAAGACCTCTAACGGAAGAAAGGTTTTAGCTCGTAGAAGAGCCAAGGGCAGAGCAAGACTTAGCCACTAACGAGTCAGACCACAATTCATTTTGTGGTCTTTTTGTTTTTAGAAGGCAAAACTTCCAAAGAGAACGGAGGCAGATATGCTGCGAACGGAAACGCTAACGCAAAATAAGGATTTTCTGACGCTGTACCGACATGGAAAAACAGTGGTGTCGCCCTATGTAGTGCTGTATGTGAAGAAAAATCGTCTTGGCAGAAACAGGCTTGGTATAACCGCAGGCAAAAAAGTAGGCAATGCGGTATGCCGTAATCGGGCAAAGCGTGTTATCCGTGCCGCATACAGAGAAGCGGAGGAAAAACTTCCTGTAGGCATTGATATGGTAATAGTAGCAAGAGCAGCTATCTGCGATATTCGTTCAACGGAGCTTACAAAGTTCCTGACAGGTCAGGGACTTCGCAGGCTTAACCGGTGTTTATCAGAAATGGGAGGTAACAGAAAGTGAAATACCTTTTCATGCTGCTCATACAGTTTTACAGGAAATGTATTTCTCCGCTGAAGCCGCCCTGCTGCCGCTTTTATCCCACATGCTCCTGCTATGCGCTGGAGGCGGTAAAGAAGTACGGTGCTGTAAGAGGAATATATCTTGCAGTAAAAAGACTTCTCCGCTGTCATCCGTGGAATATAGGCGGCATTGATTATGTTCCTGATGAATTTCCGGGATTTGTAAGAAAAAAGAGAACAGAGAGCAGCAGTAAATGCTCTGATTCAATCTATCCTCGGAAAGGAAATCATATCTCATGAATTTTTTGTATGACCTTCTCGGCGTTCCTTTTGGATATGTAATGCGCTTTATCTATGATCTGGTACAGAACTACGGCGTTGCTATCGTTCTGTTTACCATTTTCTCAAAGGCATTGCTTTTCCCTATCAACTACAAGACGCAGAAAAGCTCTGCTAAAATGCAGAGACTCAATCCCAAGCTCAAGGAGCTTCGTAAAAAGTACGAAAAAGATCCTCAGAAGCTTCAGGAAGCACAGATGGCACTTTATCAGGAAGAGGGCGTAAATCCCGGTGCTTCATGTCTCCCGATGTTTCTTCAGTTCTTCCTGCTGTTCGGTATTCTGGCAGTAGTTTACAAGCCGCTTACCCATGTTATGGGCTACGGCAGCGACGTTATCACAAATACTATCAATATGATGGCTGAACAGTTCCCTGCTATCGCTGAAAAATTCAAGGCTGGCGATCTTCGTGAGGAGCTTTACATCATGGAGGCATTCAAGCAGAATCCAGATGCATTCAATGTGGCAGGATTCAATAATTCTGATGTTACAGGCTTCCTTGACAACTACAAGCTGTTCGGCATTGATCTGGGCGTTACTCCCAATATCAAGGACATAAGCAATTTCGGTCTGTGGATACTTCCCTTCATCTCCGGTATACTTCAGCTTATCTCTACTATCTATTCTCAGTATGTCATGAAGAAGAAGAATCCGGATCAGCCGCAGAATATGGGCTGCATGAATATCATGCTCTATGGTATGCCTATTTTCTCCATCTGGCTTGCATTCAGCGTACCGGCAGGCGTAGGCTTCTACTGGGCTTGCTCTTCTCTGGTATCACTTCTCATCCAGATCGGTCTTAATAATTATTTCACTCCCGAAAGAGTTGAGAAGATGTGCGAGAAGGATAATGAGAAAATGCGTAAGAAGTACGCAGAGGGCAAGAAGAGCTTTTCTCAGAGAATGCTTGAAGCACAGGGACAGGCTGCGGCACAGATGAACAACACCTCCTCCAGAAACGCAGACACAGAAGGTATGTCCAAGAAGGAAAAGAATGAATACGAGAGCCAGCGCATTAAGGAAGCAAGAAAGCGAATGGCTGAAAAATACGGCGATGAATATTCTGATGAATAATGACATAATAAAATTGAAAGGGTGAACCGAAATGACTGAGATTTTTGCTGTTAAGAAAATGGAACAGGCTAAGAAAATGGCAGCCGAAAAGTTCGGTGTATCTGAGGATCTCATTGTATTCCGTGTGCTTGAGGAAAAAAAGGGAATTTTCGGCAAGATGAAGGTAGAAGCTATCTACGAAGCACCTGAAGCCCCCAAGACTGCTGCACCGGCAAAGAGAGCTGCTGCTGCACCGCCTATCGTTGATATTCCGGATGTTCTCAGCAGTACTCCTGCGGAGGAAGAGACTGTACCTGTAACAGAAGAAGCTCCGGAAGAAGAGGAAAGCAATTTCTCTGACGATGAAATTTCTGAAGCAGATGAAGAAAATGCAGTTCTTATTCCGGAGGATGAAATTCCGGAAAATCTTGCAGCTGCAAGAGCGTACATCATTGCTATTTATGAGAAGATGGATGTTGCAGTAAATGTGACAGTATCCAGAATCGAAAACGGCATACTGATGAATGTTACAAGCGATGTAAGAAGCGGAACTATTATCGGCAGAAGAGGCGAGACTCTGGATTCAATTCAGTATCTTGCAAGCATAATCGCTAACCGTGGCAGAGAGGATTACAACAGAATCATGCTGGACAGCAATGGCTACAGAGTGAAGAGAAGAAAGACTCTGGAACAGCTTGCTGATAAGATCGCAAGAAACGTTCTCCGCAGCGGCAGAAGCACAACACTTGAGCCGATGAATCCTTATGAGAGAAGAATCATTCATTCCAAGATCGCTGAGATCGAGGGTGTGGTATCTCATAGTGTGGGCGAAGATCCGTATCGTAAGGTCGTAGTTGCACCGGTTGGCGGCAGCAGAAGAGGCGGAAGATATGATAACAGAAACCGCAATGGAAATAACCGCAGCGGCGGCAAAAAGCCTTATCGTGAGAAGCGTCCGGAGGATTTCAAGCCTAGCAATCTGGACAACATGAAGACAAGCTTTGAAAAGGATTATAAGAAGCCGAAGCCGGAGGATGAGATGAACTTCACTACTGGTCTTTACGGCAAGATCGAGCTTTGATTTTATATGCTGAGAGTAAGGGAAGCGGCGGTTTGCGGCTTCCCTTTTGCGTTTTAGGTTATTGATGTGAATTGTGGTTTAGGTTTTCATTTGCTTTGAAGTGTGAAGCGAAAGGCTCCCCTTAGTAAGGGGAGCTGTCAGCGAAGCTGACTGAGGGGATTGCGCAGAGAAAAGTAAACTTTAATTTTCAGCCGTACTCGCTGAGTACAATCCCCTCCGACTTCGCTTTGCTCAGCCACCTCCCCTTACTAAGGGGAGGCTTTCGTAGTGCGCCTGCGGCGCATATAAACAACAATTTATATTCCCAAATTCAGAACATAAAAAATTTAGATTGGATGATATATATGTCAACAATAGCTGCAATATCCACGCCCCATGCAGAGGGCGGTATCGCTGTTATCCGTATATCCGGCGAAAAAGCCTTTGAGATAGCTGATAAGATCTTCAAAAGTGTTTCCGGAAAAATTCCCTCCGAAATGCAGGGCTACACCTGCGCTTTCGGTCACGCCGTAAGAAACGGCGAAATCCTCGATGAAGCGGTTCTCACTGTTTTCCGCTGTCCGCACAGCTACACCGGTGAAAATACTGCTGAAATCTCCTGTCATGGCGGTATCTATGTCTCACGTGAGATACTCCGTGCAGCCCTTGACGCTGGCGCAGAGCCTGCACAAGCCGGCGAATTTACACGCCGTGCATTCCAGAACGGCAAGATGTCCCTCACTCAGGCAGAAGCCGTTATGGACGTTATCTCCGCAGATTCCGCCCGTGAGCTTTCATTTGCACGTTCACTTCATGAGGGTGCAGTTTATCGTAGAATAACCGGCATCATAGAAAAAATCGTTCAGGTTCTGGGTTCTCTTGCTGCATGGGCAGATTATCCGGAGGACGATATTCCAGAAGTAGAACCTGAAATTCTCCGGAGCAGTCTTTCAACAATTCAACATGAGCTTGTTGAAACTATATCCACCGGTGACTACGGACGTATCATAAAGGACGGAATTTCGGCAGTTATCATAGGCAGACCTAATGTTGGAAAGAGTACACTTTTCAACTTGCTCAGCGGATGCGAGAGGAGCATAGTCACAAATATCGCCGGTACTACGAGAGATGCACTTGAAGAGAGAGTGCGTCTTGGAGATGTTACCCTGCGGCTCTGGGATACAGCCGGACTGCGTGAGACTGATGATGTTATAGAGCAGATAGGAGTGAATATCGCAAGGGAACGCCTTGAGGAAGCGGATGTTGTACTTGCCGTATTTGACGGAAGCGAGGGGATTTCAGAGGAGGATAATGATCTTCTGAGGAATCTTTCCGGTAAAAAAGCAATAGGCATTATAAATAAGATGGATCGTGCAGAGGGTGCGATTCCGGAAGAAGTTCAGGCATATTTTGAAAAATGTATACCTATGTCCGCAAAGGATGGAACAGGTCTTGAGGAGCTGAGAAAGGTTCTGGAGGAGATGTTCTACAGCGGTGAGGTAACTCCGGAAATGGGAATCCTTGCGAATGAGAGACAGCTCCGGTGCGCACAGGCTGCACTGAAAGCCGTTGAGGAGGCTATAAACGCCCATGACAGCGGCGAATTCCTTGACGCTGTGACAGTGCTTCTTGATGAAGCGGCAGAGCATCTCCTTGACCTTACAGGCGAGAGAGTATCGGAAAAGGTAGTGGAGGATGTGTTCACACGTTTTTGCGTAGGAAAATAAATAAAAGTTTTTTTGCGCCGCTTTTTGCTCAAAAAAAGCGGTCGAGGGACAAGGGGCGAGAAGCCCCTTGTCGCTCTCCGCAGAGAGCGAAACACTCCTTAGTCAGAATTACGTATGTGCAGGATTTAGCGCACACCACAAATTTCGCTTCATAAAAAACCTTATGTCAGCGTAATCCTACCATAGAAAATCTGTTTTCCGCACGAAGAAAAGAAAGCAAGCGAAATTTGAAAACACAGCATGAGAAAACGGCGTGGAACACGCCGGAGAATCATGCGGACCGCACGAGTAATGCTGACCAAAGCGAAAAAATACAAATCAAAAGGAGAAACCACCCATGAAACACGTAGAAATATACACCGACGGCGCATGCAGCGGAAATCCCGGTGCAGGCGGCTGGGGCGCAGTGCTGAGGTACGGCACGGCAGAAAAGGAGCTTTCCGGCGGCGAAAAGGCAACCACCAATAACCGTATGGAGCTTACAGCAGTAATAGAGGCACTGTCCGCATTGAAAGAGCCTTGCAGCGTAACTCTCACCACCGACAGCAAATATGTTGTGGACAGTGTAACAAAGGGCTGGGTATACGGCTGGAAGAAAAACGGCTGGGTTAAATCGGACAAAAAGCCTGCCCTGAATTCAGACCTCTGGGAAAAGCTTCTGCCCTTGCTTGCAAGGCATGAGGTAAAATTCGTCTGGGTAAAGGGGCATGCAGGTCATCCCGAAAATGAACGCTGTGACAGAATGGCGGTAGAGGCGATAAATAGGATCAGATGATACAGCCGAATAAAAAATCTCCTGACAGCATAAACATATGAAAAACAGGAGGAATACCCCATGAAACAGCAGGCACAGCCGCAGAACATCAAACGTCACCACAACCTTATCCTTGAGGACAGAAGCACACTCAGCCTTTCCGGAGTAACGGAGGTTGACTGCTTCGATGAACGCATAATCCGCATCTTCACTGAGCTTGGCGAGCTTACCATAAAGGGCAGAAAACTCCATGTTGACGGAGTAAGTCTTGAATCGGGCGATATGAAAATATCCGGTGACATCTGGTCACTCCACTACGGAGACCGTGACAAAACCGGCGCACTTTCTGCTTTTGGCAAGCTTTTCCGCTGATGATAATTCCAGATACATTCCTCTCTATTCACGAGGAAACGGTACTTTTTATCGGATCAGTATTCCTTGGCGCAGTGCTTAGTATTGTCTACAGTCTTATCCTTGCCTTTCGGGCAGTTGTCCCTCATAAGATATTCTCCTCAGCATTGGAGGACGTACTTTTTATACTTTTCTGGACAGGTGCAGTAATATGCTTTGCGGCAGTTTCCGGAAAGGGTGTAATGCGTTTTTTCTATATCGCAGGAACTCTCCTTGGTTTTACTATTGCATATCTCACCATAGGCAGACCAGCGGTTCGTGTTCTTTCAAGGATATTATCCGCAGTGTGCAGGTTTTTTCGATGGCTCTTCTCCCCTTTTGGAAAGATTTTGGTGAGATTTCGTGGAAAATTAACATGGAAATTTGTTGATAATGCCAAAAATAAAGGGAAACGAAAAAATATTCGTTCAGCCCTCTTGATTGTGAAGGAGAAGATGTTGTATAATAATAATAAGAATAAATCTGAATGAAAGCCGGGTGAGTGAAAAGTGGCTGGCAGAAGCAAGTCAAGAAAGCGTTCAGCTGCTGCAAAAAAGCAGGCTGCACGTAAGGAAAAAAGCAAGGATTCAAAATTCCTGTTCAAAATGCTCCAGCGAGCTGCGGCAGTGGCAGCAATTATCGGATGTACGGTAGTTGTTGTTTCCGTTCAGTCGGAGATAGCTGAGAAGCAGAACGAATTGGAAGAGATTCAGAAGCAGATAAGTGAATATGAAGCTGCAAACGAGGATCTTATACGTATTCTGGACAGCGGTGATACAGACCAGTATATGGAGAAGCTTGCCAGAGAGGAATATGGCTATGCATATCCGGATGAATACCGCTTTTACGACACTTCACGTAACTAAGGGGCGAGAGATCAGAGACAAAATAAGAAAGGGATTAAAAGGAACGTATGCAGGTTGAGATCGGAAATATTTATGAGGGCAAGGTAAAGAGCATTACAAGGTACGGAGCTTTTGTTGAGATAGCAAATCCGGATAATGAGAAGATCATGGGAATGGTACATATTTCTGAGATCTCCAAGGGCTTTGTAAACGAGATACGTGATTTTGTGACAGAAGAACAGACAGTTAAGGTTAAGGCGATAGCAATAAATGAAGCCGGAAAGATCAGCCTTTCCATAAAGCAGGCTGAACCTCAGCAGGATAAACCAAGGAAGGGCAATCCGCAGAGAAGAGAGCATGATGAAAAGCCTAATGTATGGGAGCCTAAGAAGAAGCCGCCGGTAACGGAGCTTACTTTTGAGGATATGCTTTCCAGATTCAAGCAGAACAGCGAGGAGCGCATGTGCGATATAAAGAGAAACACAGAGCGCAAAAATCGTTCAAGACGTAAGTAATACATGAAAGGCGGCAGGTGTGCCGTCTTTTTCTTTTAAATTTCCCCGAAAAAATTTGTAAAAGTACTTTTCAAAACTTATAAAATCTGATATAATAGAATCATTAGTTTTATTAGGAGGATTTAATATGTCAAAAAGATCTGTATGCTCATCCTGCGGCATGTCTGCTGAGGGCGAGCAGAAATTTTGCAGCGTATGCGGCAATGCAATGACTGTAAGTGATATTCCGGAGACAAACGAAGCACCAGCGGCTGATGCAATTCCGCCTGTAATGCAGGATGCTATGAATGGCAGCACTGATTCCTTTACGGATGCAATTCCGCCCATTCCGCCTGCTGATTCAAGCACTGCATCTTACAATGATGATATTATGAACGGCGGCAATGCGAATACTGTCCATAATAATACAGGCTCATTCGGCGGTTATTCAAGCTATGGCGGAGCAAGCAACATCCCCAACATCAATACCTACAATACATACAATACCACCACAGCACCTAAGAAGTCAAGCAAGGACGGTCTTGCTATCGGCGGTCTTATTACAGGTATTGCGTCCATCGTGCTTTGCTGCTTTAATTGCATTGATATTCCGGTTGCCATCGTTGGTCTTGTTATCAGTATTCTTGGTCTCAAGAGCGAATCCAAGAAGGGCTGTGCTATCGGCGGTATCATCACTTCTATCGCAGGTCTGCTCCTGAGTATTCTTATTATCGTTTTTGCATTTTCTTCCGGTATGGTTGATGAGTACGAAAATGTATATGACGAGGTGTACGAGGAAATGTATGATGACATGCATGACGATGACATGTACGATTACGAATACTACTACGATTAAATGACAAGAGACTGCTGCGGTAATGCGGCAGTCTTTTTTGTAGGTTATGGTAAATTGTAGTTTATATGTGCCATAGGCACACCACGAAAGGCTCCCCCTTAGCAAGGGGTGATTCCCCACAGTGTGGGGAAATGTCCAAAGGACAAAGGGGACCGGCTCGTGGAGCCTGTCGGCACGAAGTGACGACTGAGGGGATTGCGCCCAGCGAGTAAGATTAAAAATAAAAGTCTGCTTGTCGCTCTGCAATCCCCTCCGACTTCGCTTCGCTCAGCCACCTCCCCTTACTAAGGGGAGGCTTTCGGCTCGCTTTTTCAAGTTGACATCACACAGCGATAAAATACAATTTATATCTCATGAGAATGTCTCTTAGAGATTTTAAGTCTGTTCATGGCTCTGTTGAGAGCCGCCTGAGTGTGGTAATATTGAAGAACGCCCTGTTTCTGCTGCATAAGCTCCTTTGCACGTTCAGCGGCTTCCTCAGCACGTTTAACGTCGATTTCATGGGGAAGCTCAATAGCGTCGCCGAGAATGAGAACGTAGTCCTTTCTGACCTCGGCAAAGCCCTCGCTTATGGCGCAGTACCTCCATTCACCGTCAACCTTGTACTTTATCTCACCAGCCGCAACTATGGTAACGACCGTAGCATGCCCCGGCAGAACGCCCATAAGACCGTCATGGGTGGGATAAATTAGGTGTTCGCATTCACCTATGAAGAAAGGCCTGTCGGACGCAAGAAGCTCCAGACGAAAGGTTTTAGCCATTTACATCAGCCTCCGATTTTGCACGTTCAATAACCTCGTCAATAGTGCCTGCCATAAAGAATGCGCTTTCGGGACAGTCGTCCAGTTCGCCGTCAACGATCATGCGGAAGCCTCTTACAGTTTCGGAAACAGGAACATATTTTCCAGCCTGACCTGTAAAGACCTCTGCAACGTGGAAAGGCTGTGACAGGAACTTCTGCACCTTTCTTGCACGGTAAACCGCAAGCTTATCCGATTCGTCAAGCTCCTCCATACCGAGGATGGCGATAATATCCTGAAGCTCCTTGTATCTCTGGAGAAGCTCCTGAACCTTACGTGCAACTCTGTAATGCTCCTCTCCTACTACATCCGGTTCGAGGATACGAGAGGTAGATTCGAGGGGGTCTACCGCCGGATATATGCCCTGTTCCACGATTTTTCGTGAAAGTACAGTTGTAGCGTCCAGATGGGCAAATGTAGTAGCCGGTGCAGGGTCTGTAAGGTCGTCCGCAGGAACATATACAGCCTGAACTGACGTAATAGAGCCGTTTTTGGTTGAGGTGATTCTCTCCTGAAGCTCACCCAGTTCATTTGCAAGAGTAGGCTGATAGCCAACGGCAGAGGGCATTCTGCCGAGAAGTGCGGATACCTCTGAGCCTGCCTGAATGTATCTGAAAATGTTGTCGATAAAGAGCAGTACATCCTGATGGCACTCGTCACGGAAGTATTCTGCCATAGTAAGACCTGTCTGAGCCACACGCATTCTTGAACCAGGCGGTTCGTTCATCTAACCGAAAACCAGTGCGGTCTTGCTGATAACGCCTGAATCCATCATTTCGTGCCACAGGTCGTTTCCCTCACGGGAACGCTCGCCTACGCCTGTAAAAATGGAGTAGCCGCCGTGTTCGGTAGCAACGTTTCTGATAAGCTCCTGAATGAGAACGGTCTTGCCGACGCCTGCACCGCCGAAGAGACCTATCTTACCGCCTTTAGCGTAAGGTGCAAGGAGGTCGATTACCTTGATGCCTGTTTCGAGGATCTCCTGAGCCGGACTCTGGTCACGGAATGAGGGAGCTTCTCTGTGTATTTCCCAGCGCAGGTCAGTTTCCGCAGGGCCTTTATTGTCGATAGTCTCGCCCAGAACGTTGAACATTCTGCCGAGAGTTGCAGTTCCGACAGGTACTTGTATACATGTGCCTGTATTTACTACCTCCATACCCTTTCTGAAACCGTCAGTTGAGGAAAGGCATATGCAGCGGACGATACCTCCGCCGAGAAGCGACGCTGCCTCCATAACGCAGTCCCTGCCGTCATGGTCTACTATAAGAGCGTCACGTATCATAGGCATGTTCCCTGTTTCAAATTCAACGTCTACAACAGGGCCAAGAACCTGTACTATTTTTCCGTTTTTCATGTATCTACCTTCCTACAATGTATTAAATAAGAGAAAATGTAGGGGGCGGCGCCTTCGACGCCCCGCTGTCTGCTTGCATTGTAATCGGGACGTCGTGGGCGCCGTCCCCTACATGTATTTCCTATTCAGAATGAAACATAGAATATCATTTCAGCGAATTTCCGCAGATCTCCGAGATCTCCTGCGTAATCGCTGCCTGTCTTGCACGGTTATACTGAAGAGACAGAGTACTCAGCATATCCTTTGCGCTCGTAGTAGCACTGTCCATAGCAGTCATTCTCGCCTGCTGTTCAGAGCAGAAGGATTCAACCATTGCGCCGTATATAAGACCTTTCATGAAGTTCGGGATAAGATGGCGCATTACCGATTCAATATCCGGAAAGAACTCCGCCTCGTGATGCTTTGCCGCTTCTTCTCCTACAGGTACAAAGTGTGTAACATCCAGCGGAAGAATCTGCTGGATGCGAACCTCATACTCCGAGGCTTTCTGCATATCCGTATACACCATGTAAACGTCATCCACCTCTCCGCTTCTGAACTTCTCCATAAGCTCCTCTGCAATGCTTCTTGCACGGTAGAGCGTGGGGTTCTGTGTGGTGTAGAAGAAGCTTTCCGCAAGCTCAATATTTTCAGCCTTAGCCTTTCGCTGGAAGTACATTCTTCCCACCTGTCCCATGACATACAGGTAATTCATACCCGTTTCGCTCATAACGGCTTCAGCCTTTTCGATAACATTGTGATTATACGCACCGCACATTCCCTTGTCGGCTGTGATTATAAGAAGAGCCTGCTTTCTCTTTTCCTGAGGGATATGTTCCCTTTCGTCGAAAAATGTAAGCTCCTCAGCTTCCTCCGGCACACGGGAAAGGATACTTCTCATAGCATACAGAAGCTTATCGAAATACGGCTCTGTAGCGTCAAGGTCTTTCCTCGCCTTTTTCAGCTTTGAGGAGGATATAAGGTACATGGCATTAGTTATCTTCTTTATATCGTTAATGCTCTTGATACGCTCACGTATCTCGTTCATTTTAGCCATTGGGACTCACCTGTTCCTTGTAAGCGGCGGTTATCTGTGCTATCTGTGCTATCTGTTCTGGAGTGATTTCCTTTGTATTTGTAATGCTCTCCGGAATTTCAGTATAGTTTCCGAGAATATACTGCATAAGGCTTTTGCGGAAGCCGGAAAGCTTTTTAAGCTCCATATCGTCCAGCGCACCGTCAGACGCTGCCGCAAGGATAACGACTTGTTCCCACAAAGGGATAGGTTCATAAAGCGGCTGCTTGAGAAGCTCCATGAGAACATGACCGTGGTCAAGAAGAGCCTTTGTGGATGGATCAAGGTCTGAGCTGAACTGAGTAAAGACCTCAAGTTCTCTGAACTGGGCAAGGTCGATACGCATTTTGCCGGAGACCTTTTTCATCGCTTTTGTCTGAGCAGCACCGCCTACACGGCTTACGGACAGACCGACATTGACCGCAGGTCTCATGCCAGCATTGAAAAGCTCGGATTCAAGGAAGATCTGACCGTCAGTGATGGAGATGACATTTGTGGGGATATAAGCGGAAACGTCGCCAGCCTGAGTTTCGATGATAGGCAGCGCAGTTATGCTTCCTCCGCCGAGGCTTTCCTCAAGACGGCAGGAACGCTCCAGCAGTCTTGAATGGAGATAGAAAACGTCACCTGGGTAAGCTTCTCTTCCCGGCGGTCTGTGGAGGAGGAGTGACATAGTTCTGTAAGCAACAGCGTGCTTAGAGAGATCGTCGTATACTATGAGAACATCCTTGCCCTGATCCATGAAGTATTCCGCAATAGCCGTACCTGAATAGGGCGCAATATACTGCACCGGTGCAGGCTCGCTTGCAGAAGCGGAAACCACAACGGTATATTCCATAGCGTGATGCTTTTTCAGCATGGAAACGACTTTGGCAACGGTAGAGGATTTCTGACCGATGGCAACATAGACGCATACCACATTCTTATCACGCTGATTTATGATGGTATCCACAGCGATAGAGGTCTTACCGGTCTGTCTGTCGCCGATAATAAGCTCACGCTGACCTCTGCCTATTGGGAACATAGAGTCAATGGAGAGTATACCTGTTTCAAGCGGAACGGAAACCGACTTTCTGTCGGCAACGCCTGCCGCTTCTCTTTCGATGGGATAGAAGTCCTCTGCGATAATATCAGGGCCGCCGTCGATGGCAGCACCCAGCGCACTTAGAACTCTTCCCTGCATATTATTGCTCACAGCAACGCCGGCACGTTTTTTCGTGCGCATAACCTGTGAGCCTTCAGTAACACCACGGTCGCTGCCCAGCATGACAACGCCCACGGTTTTCATTTCAATATTCTGTACAATACCTCTTGTGCCGTTTTCAAATTCAACAAGCTCGCCGTACATGACGTTCTGGAGACCGAAAACTGTAGCGATTCCGTCACCGGCAGATACAACAGTACCGGTTTCCGTGAGTGCGGTTTTGCGGTCGAAGTCGGCTATTTCGCTTTTCAGCACAGAGATAATTTCACTTGCATTCATTGCCATAAGGCTCACCTCCGCATAAGCTCTTTGCGCAGTGTTTTGATTTCATTTGCAGCACTGCGGTCGTATCTGAGGTTTCCGGCTCTGAGTACAAAGCCGCCGATAAGATTTTTGTTTTCCACAAGGTTAAGCTGAACCTCTCTGAAGCCTGTCTTTTTCTTTACAAGCTCTATGATACGTGTTTTCTGTTCCTCGGTAAGAGGAGTTACATATTCAACAGTCGCCCTTATCCTGCGTACAGATGTATTTTTCTTGACAGTTATTCTGCCGGCTTCACGGCGCATAAGGGTATTTTTCAGCTCCGACATGGCTTTAAGGGAGCTTCTGTCGTAGCGGAAGTCGCCTGTACGCAGCACGAATCCGCCCAGCAGCTCCGGCTTGTGAACGAGGGAAAGCTCCACCTTTTCGTAGCCGGTCTTCTTCTGCACCAGCTTTATAAGACGAGCCTGCTGTTCCTCGGTAAGAGGAGTTACATATTCCACGGTAGCCTTGATGCAGTGAACGGATCTTCGGTTAAGGCTTCGGTAGGAACGGAATATTTCGGTAATATCCAGTGCTCTTCCGTTTCTGTAGACTACCTTGAAGAAGCTGTGCAGGGACAGAGGCAGCAGCTTTTCAATAACAGAGTCCTTTTCCTGCTGAGAAATGACAGGATTTGAGAGAACGTCTGCAAGCTGCGGACACAGAGAAAAAACCTCAGCCGCCTTTTCCACATCCTTCGCCGGAACGCCTGTTTCAAGGAGAGCCTTTCCGTAAGCGTCAGTTATCCTGTTCACGCCTGTTCCTCCTCGTCAAGGAAAGCGTCCATAATGGCACGGTTAGCGTCATCGTCGATTTCCCTGCCCAGAACCTTTTCAGCCGCCTCCATAGCAAGGCTTACGATCTCATTCTGTGCGCTTGCAACGGAGCGTTCACGTTCGAGAGCAAGCTCCTGACGTGCGCTTTCCACGATACGTCCAGCCTCCTCCTGAGCCTGCTGAGTGATAGCAGCACTCTGGGCGTTGGCATTTTTCTGAGCGTCAATGATGATTTTTCTTGCTTCATCTTTAGCGTCTGACATAGCGTTTTCATAGTCAAGGCGCAGTTTTTCTGCCTGCTGAGCTTCTTCCCTGGCTTTGTCCATTTCCTCCTGAACGAGACGGGCACGTTCATCAAGCATGGCGTTCACCCTGCCGAAGAGGAATTTTTTAAGGAAGAGGAACAGCACCAGAATATTTATAAGGGAAAATAAAATCGTCCAGAAATCAAATTCCAGCACTATAATCAACTCCAGAAATGTCTGCATATGCAGACTTTAATAATTTTGGGAACTGTTTTCTGCGGGCGAGCAATGCTCGCCCGCATATGCAAGTAGATGTATCTTAACCCATAAGTACAATAAGCAGAGCGATAACGAAGCCGTAGATAGCGGTAGCTTCAGCAAGAGCAGCACCGAGAAGCAGGGAGCTTCTAATATCTCCGGCAGCCTCTGGCTGACGTGCAATGGCTTCAACAGCCTTACCTGTAGCGAGACCAATACCAATTCCGGCACCTGCACCGGTTAAAACAGCAATAGCAGCAGCGATCATGATTTTTACCTCCGAAAAAATGATTTTATTATTTTTATTGATTTATGATTGATTGAAAGAAGAAATTTATAGGGGACGTCGCATTCGATGCCCCGTTACTATTCGATATACTCAGCTTTTACATCGGGATGTCGAGGACTCTGTCCCCTACATTTTTACTTTGAATGTGCAGCATGTTTCAGTTTATGATTCTCCTCTTCAAGTCCCTCGCCTATAAAGAGGGATGTAAGGAACACGAAAACGTAAGCCTGAATAGCACCGTCAAAAACGTCGAAGTACATACTGAACACCATAGGGATGATGAGACCGCAGACATGTTCAATAAGCTTCATGACAACGAACGCACCGAGAACGTTTCCGAAAAGACGCATACAAAGAGAAAGAGGTCTTATGACGATCTCCATGATGTTTATGGGAAGCATAACGGGCATAGGCTTGAGGAAAGACTTCAGAAAGCCCTTGAAGCCGCCGTTTCCTCGGTAGGCAGCCATTTCGATGAGGATAATACTCAGCAGCGCAAATGCTACCGTAACATTGATGTCCTTGGTAGGCGGCTTTATGCCGAAGCCTACAAGACCTATCATATTGGAGATACCCATGAAGAGCAGAACGGTACTGAGATAGGGAACGTATCTTCTGCCGGCCTGTCCCATATTGCCCTCGAAGAATTTGTAGACGAATTTCACGCCCATTTCAAGGAGAGCCTGTGGCTTAGTGGGAACGACGGACATTTTTCTGGTCATGAGCAGCACGGCTATCATAATAACCGCCATGAGGCCCCACATGACTATAACAGATTCATGTATTCGTATCGGCCCGACAATGGGAATATCAATGGGAATGGTGAAAACCGTACGGTTTTCGAGTTCGTGAATAAGCTGTTCTCCCAAATATATCACATCCTTTTATTTCGGATTATAATCAGTGCTAAATTCGGCACTGTCATACCTTTTATTATAGAACTCTTTTACCATTTTGTCAAGCATCAGGAAAAAGTATATGCAATATTATTCCATAATAGACAAAAATTTCTGTTCTGACTCCTCTGGTATAAATTACAATTATAAAATAGGAGCAAAGAAAAAAGCCTGCACGAATAATGCAGGCGGAAAATAAAAATATACGGCTCATACAGTCTCGTCACGCCCCTCATTGGAGGGGCTTAATTGTAATGATTCTGCGTAAGCCTCGCAGATAAAATTTAGGGGATTTGTGAGGATTACTTAATCCTTGACTATAGTATACGTCCTTCGGCTTAAAGAAACCTTAAAATTACTACATTTTTTCAAAAAAATATGCGGTCTCAAGTGCAATTTCAATCATACGTGAGAAGCTCAGCTGACGTTCCTCCGGAGATGTTGATTCACCACGGAGAGGACAGTCGGAGATCGTAGCAATGCAGAGAGCCTTTTTACCAGCCTCGGCAGCGTTCATATAGAGTGCCGCCGCCTCCATTTCTGTTGCAAGAACGCCCATTTCTGCCCATTTAGGAAGATCGCTTTCCTTGGGATAATAGAAAATATCGGATGAAAGAATATTGCCCACTCTTACCCTTGCGCCCAGTCTGCGAGCCGCCGCCGCCGCTGCTTCGAGCATTTCAAAATCAGCGATGGGAGCAAATGTTCCCGGAAGGTTATACTGGTTTGCGTAGGCTGAATTAGTGCATGCCGCCTGTGCAATTACAACATCACGGAGCTGTACGTCATCTGCCGCACCGCCGGCAGTACCCACACGGATAATGCGGTCAACATCGTAATCATGGAAAAGCTCGTAGGAGTAAATACCCATAGAGGGCATACCCATGCCGCTTCCCTGAACGGATATTGGAACGCCCTTATAAAGACCAGTGTAGCCAAACATATTTCTCACAGTGTTGTAGCATACCGGCTCTTCAAGGTAGGTTTCAGCGATGAATTTTGCACGTAGAGGATCGCCGGGCATAAGAACGGTTTTGGCGATGTCGCCTTTTTTTGCGCTGTTGTGTGGTGTTGACATGGTAATGACCTCCTTTTAATAATAAAAGTTTTTTGCGCCGCTTTTTTAAGCCAGCGAAATTTGAAACCCATCAGGAACAAGCCTTATCTTGACTTAAGCTGCTTCAGGGTGCTGATAATAGCATTGAAATTGAAAATAACCATAAATGCAAATCCGACAGCAAGAACGATTATCCTGCCTGTAAATTCATGAGTTACAATGATTCCCAGAATGAAGAGCATGGCAAGGTTGATGAAGAACTTTATCTGATTAATAGGGAAATAAATATAGCGTCTTGCGTCTTTCTGACGGATGATGTAGCTTACAAAGTAGCCTGCAAAGGTTGCCACAGAAGCCCCCATGATGCCAAACAGCCATACAAGTACAACGTTCAGGATAAGGTTTGTGACTGCCGCAGCAAGACTTGTCCAGAGGGAATGGGAGGTATGCTTTGTAGCTGTGTAAACACTGCTGAAAAACTGATTGAAGCACATCATAATAACAGCAACGACAAGAACAGGCGTATAGAGATAAGCCTGACCGTATTCAGGGAAATTGCTTGTATCAATGAGAATCGCAGAAAGAGGCTGAACAAGTACTATTATTCCTGCGCCTGCGATAAAAAGAAATGAGGAATATGCATCAAAAATCTTCTTGTAGAAATTTCCTCTGTCATTGGAATCATTCTCCATGATAGCGGACATATTCCATGCCTGAAAGAATATTGTGGAGAATGTTGAAATAAGGTTTGGTATCTTATTGGCAATACCATAGATACCAGCTGCACTTTCACCGACAGTACCCTCAGGGCTGGGCATGTATCTGATAAAGATGCGGTCGGAGAAGCCGGTAATAGTCCAGAGGAGAGTAGAGGGAATAAGCGGAATTGCAAAGCCTGCCATCATTCTGACCATACGCATATTAAGCTTGCGGAAGTTCACATACTTGCGAAGTCCGGCAACAATCCATAAAAATACAGCGGAAAGAGCGTCGGAGCAGATGACGGAAAGCATGAAGCCTGTAACACCAAGCTGCATTTTCGATATGAAAATAACATTGAAAATGAAAAGTATGAGTGTAGTCATAATGCCGTCAAAAGCAAAGAGTCTTACCATACCCAAGGCACGGATGAACTGACTGTTTATGCTTTTGAAGGACGAGGCGGCGACATACCCTATAAGAAGCCATATATAGCCGTCGGTAAATGGCAGAAGATTCAGCAGCGGCGATAGTGCCAGCAGAATAAAACATCCGAAGCCTGTGATAGTGAGTGCAGTTGTGTAAACTCTGGAGTTGTCATAACGCTTGTCAAGTCCGAATCGTATTATAGCCTCGTTCATAGCGAACATGACAACAGGGATAAGAAAGTTAGCTGTTATTTCCAGAAGTTCTTTTGTGCTGTTGTCCGCAGGGTTGATGTTAGCTGTATATAGCTTTGTGAGGAACAGCAGGAGTATTTTTGAACCGAAAGAGCCTATGGCGAATATTATAGTATTTGCAGCAAGTTTTTTGTACTTATTCATATCAGTCATCCTTTATATCTTGGGAAACACCTCATAAAGCATGCCTGACGGCTTTGTACGTTATCTGTCTGCGCATCTGACGCACAGTCTTTATGAGGTATTCCCTTGTAATTACATATATTTATATACCTTTTCATTATATCACATTCTCCAGAAAAATAAAATCCTTTTCAGGAAAATCATGTAATATTTCCAGTGTTATTTTCACTTATGCACAAATAACAAACGGTAAATGCGTGCAAAATTATGCATATATCCAAACTAAAATTTTTTTGAAAAAAATGCAACTTTTTGGGCTGCCCGATTGTATAGGTAGTGAAGGGAATTTTGAACGGGATGAAATTATCCCGTGTTTGCACAAAGCTGAATACGTTTTTGACGAAGCAGTCTTTTATGTACTGTGCAGAAGGGACAGCTTGCTGGGGCAGGCTGGCACAGGCATCGTCTGATATTTCAAAAAGGGCGGTACAGCGATGTACTGGAAATATAGATATGAGTAAGGAATACCTCGTCAAAGACGATATTTGGATGAGAAAGGAAAGGCAGCTTAGATTCTGCCGTTAGTGTCGTATATTCCTCATGTAATTTGTTGGATTTATGTCATGGGGAATGAAAAATTTACAGGCGATTTGTCTGTTATATAATACCTTATTTGCAATTTGTGCAAAGTTTCGCCTTAAAATTATAGTACACTTAGTATAGGTAACTACACGTTGTGTGCATATTTTCAGGTGAAGGAGGTAATCTGTGTGCTGCACCTGGGAACGCCCGATGAGGCTGACTTTCAGAGAGTATATAGGCAGCATGCGGATGCTGTCTACAGGGTATGCTATGGATTTATGAAAAACAATGTAGACGCCGAAGACGCATTGCAGGATACCTTTATGAAATACCTGCAATGCTCTGAAGATCAGTCATTTGAAAACGATTCCCACGAACGTGCATGGCTGATCGTCACTGCATCGAATATATGCAAGAACATGCTGAAAAGCTGGACTCGTCAGAAAAGAAAGGAAATGGAATCATTTGATGAAATTCCTGAAGCTGAAAAGAGTGATGGCAGCAATCGTGTACTTGAGGCGGTGCTTGCACTGCCTGATAAATATAAAACTGCAATCTATATGTTTTATTATGAAGAATATTCATGCAGTGACATTGCGGCGGCATTAGGCAAAAAAGAATCAACCGTTCGCTCGCTGCTTAAAAGAGGCAGAGCGATTCTCGAAAAGGAGTTAGGAGGTGAAGCAGATGAAAAATGACGATATTAAAAAGGCGTATGACCATCTTACACCTGATGATGAAACCAAGGAGCGTATGCTCCGTAATATAATGATGATGTCATCTGAAATAGAACAGAATGCATCTGCGAAGCCTGTTATAGTACCGTGGTACGTTCGTCTGCGTATGCCTATGGGTATTTCTGCGGCTGCTATGGCTTGTGCTATGGTATTTACTCTGGCTTTAAATAATCCGGCACTTGTGCAGGACAGCAGCTCCCATCAGAATATGCTGGGAACAAAACCTGCTGCATCTGTATCCGCTGTCACAGTTACGACAACCGACTGCACAACTTCCAAAACCACGGAAACAACGGCTGTTGAAACCAAAATATCCAAAACTCCTGCCGTACAGACGGCATCCATTACGTCAACAGCAGCGCAGACTCCTACAATTACTGCGCCTGTTAATAATTTCCTCAATACAAGCAGTTCAAGTGAAATTTACACTGCTGCGCCAAAGCCTGTTACCAGCAATGTCGTTACACCTCCTCCTACAACTTCAACTGAAGCTCTGATTACTACTGTTTCCGTTGAAACCGTAACGACACCTGCTGAAACAGCAGTGACTACAGAACACTCTGCTGTTACCACAGAAATTTCTGAATCCTCAGTCACAACAACAACTACAAAGAAACCAATCCTGTATGGTAATATTCATGATTATAATCATGTTGAATTGGCAGGTGCGGAGTATATAACATACTACGAATGCATCCCGTATGAAGAATTAGATGATACTCTTGGTTCAGGCGTTGCCGTAGGTGAGCTTATAGGCGGATCTTATACGATCCTTATGTACAGCATTAATGATACGCCCGTTGAAGAGGCTATTGCTGTTCAGTATGCAGGTCAGCAGACCTATTATTTGTTCTATAACATTGATTAGTTTTTTCTCTGAGAAAGGCTGTTGCAGCGTTTTTTACCCTGCACAGCCTTTTTTGTTTATTCCAAACCATTCACAGAAGTATTACAATCTGCAATCTTCTGCCGTTTCTCACTAATCCCTACAGCAATAATCACGTTTAATTTTATCTCTTGAAATAATATTTGTGGAAAAAGGCTATTGAAAAAAAACGCAGAATTAGTTATAATAAAATAGTGTGCGGCATATTCGGCGCACTATGCCGCACATGAAAACCGGCTTAATAATGAATAGAGAATAAAAAACAGTGCATAAGCTCTGCTTGTTTGCTGCTCTTTATTCTTTATTCCTTAGAAGCAGTCCGGTCTTAAAATTCAAAAACGCCGAAGAATGGAGATTAAAATGGCTGGTAAAATCTCAGCACAGCGTGCAGAGCTGAAGGAACAGTTCATTAACAGACTTCAGCTGGAATGCAGCGTTGCACCAAATGAAGCGTCTGACAAGCAGATCTATCAGACTCTCTCTGCTATGATGGTTGAAAAGCTTAAGCGCAAGCGCAAGCAGTTTACCACTCGTGCGCATTCAGAAGGACGCAAGCAGGCTTATTACCTTTCTATGGAATTCCTTATGGGACGTTCCCTCAAGACTTCCATCTACAATCTGGAGCTTGCAGAAGACATCACCGCTATACTGAAGGAATTTGACATCAATCTCGACAAGATATTTGAATGTGAACCCGATGCAGGTCTCGGAAACGGCGGTCTCGGAAGACTGGCTGCATGTTACCTCGACGCTATGGCTACTCAGGAAATCCCTGCAAAGGGCCACTCTATCTGCTATGAGTACGGTATCTTCCAGCAGAAGCTTGAGGACGGCTGGCAGACTGAATTCCCTGACAACTGGCTCCCCGGCGGCAGCGTTTGGCTGGATCCTAAGCCCGATGAAGCTATTGAAGTTCACTTCGAGGGCAATATCAAGGAGTACTGGCAGGATTCCTACCACTACCTCTCTCACGAAAACTACAATACTGTAGTTGCTATCCCCTATGACCTCTATGTTTCCGGCTACGGCAGCGAGGGCGTTTCCACACTTCGTCTGTGGCAGGCTAAAGCTCCCAGCTTTGACATGAAATCATTCAACGATGGTAACTATGCAAGCGCACTTAGCCAGAACTCTATGGCTAATGCTATTTCCAAGGTTCTCTATCCTAACGATAACCACCTTGAGGGTAAGTCACTCCGTCTGCGTCAGCAGTATTTCCTCTGCGCCGCTGCTATTGGTGACATCGTAAACCACCATATGAGTGTTTACGGTACTCTCGACAACCTCAACGAAAAGGTTGCTATCCACATCAACGATACCCACCCCACTATGGCTATTCCGGAACTCATGCGTGTTCTTCTGGATGACTGCGGCTATACTTGGGAGCATGCATGGTATATTGTAACAAATACCTTTGCTTACACTAACCATACTGTTATGGCTGAGGCTCTGGAAAAGTGGGATGTTAATCTGGTTCAGCACGTTATCCCCAGAATCTTCCAGATCATCGTTGAGATCAACAACCGTTACTGCGCTGGTCTCTTCCAGAAGTACAACGGTGACAGTGCCAAGACCTCTCGTATGTCCATTATCAAGGACAACCAGATCCACATGGCTACTCTCTGTGTAATGGCGTCTCACAGCGTAAACGGCGTTTCCAAGCTTCACTCCGAGATCATCAAGGAATCCGTTTTCAATGAAGAATATCAGGATACTCCTGAGAAGTTCAAGAACGTTACAAACGGTATCGCTTACAGAAGATGGCTCTATCAGTCCAACCCCGGTCTTACAAATCTCCTCCGTGAGAAGATCGGCAATGACTTCCTCAAGGACGGCTCTGAGCTTGTAAAACTCCGTAAATTTGAAAATGACGCTGCTGTTCTTTCCTCTCTCCGCAAGATCAAGAAGGAAAACAAGCAGAGATTTGCAAAGTACGTTAAGAACAAGAGCGGTATCATCATCAATACCGACAGCATCTTCGACGTACAGGTTAAGCGTCTCCATGAGTACAAGCGTCAGCATCTGAATGTTATGAACATTCTCGCTCAGTACCAGTATCTGCTGGATAATCCCAATGCTGACTTCACTCCCAAGACCTATATCTTTGCTGCAAAGGCTGCTCCCGGTTACTACCTTGCAAAGCAGATCATCAAGATGATCTGGGCACTCTCCGAGGAGATCCGCAAGAATCCGAGAATCTCAGACAAGCTTTCTGTATATTTCCTTGAAGACTACAAGGTAACTCTCTCCGAGCTTCTTATGCCTGCAAGTGACATCTCTGAGCAGATCTCTCTGGCTGGTACTGAGGCTTCCGGTACAGGCAACATGAAGCTTATGCTCAATGGTGCTGTTACTCTGGGTACTCTCGATGGTGCTAATATCGAAATCGGTGAAGCTGTAGGCGATGACAACATCCTTATCTTCGGTATGAAGACTGAGGAGGTTAACGCTCTCAAGGCTCAGGGCTACAATCCGGAGCATTATTACCACAGCAACGGCATTATCAAGAGCTGTATCGACCGTATGTACTCCGGTATCAACGGATGTAAGTTCACTGAAGTTGCCAACTCCCTCAAGTCATCTGATCCGTATATGGTTCTGGCTGACTTCGATTCCTACGCTTCCGTTCAGGCTCGCAGCTCTGAGCTGTACCGTGATGAAAAGAAGTGGACTCAGATGTCCCTCAACAACATCGCTGGTGCAGGTATCTTCTCTGCTGACCGTGCTGTAAACGAGTATGCAAAGAATATCTGGGGCATGAAGTAATCCTTTATTTCTGTCTTTATATGTGAAAACGGCTGCTGCACTTTTTTGTGCGGCAGCCGTTTGTTTCAATTGATGGTTCTCTATCACATGTTGATGGATTCATAATCCTCTCCGTCACGCCTGCGGCGTGCCGCCTCCTCTTGCTAAGGGGAGGCTTTCAGAGGTGTTTCTACAAACTGAAAGACCGCCGGAAGTTCGGCGGTCTCAGTTTGTCGAAAAAGACAAATCAATAAAAGTTTTTTGGTCCAGCAATTTTTCAAAAATGCTGGCGGGTCGAGGGCAGAGTCCTCGTCGCCGTCC
>JAGAOV010000004.1 GCA_017623515.1 Ruminococcus sp.
TAACAGCAACAATAACAGCAACAAGAACAATAGCTCTTCCGGCAGTTCTTCAAGCAGCTCTTCCAATAAGACCACAAGTACTGTTACTCAGACAGCTGACGCAGGTGTTATTGCTATCGTAGTAGGCGCAGCAGCAGCAGCTTCTCTTGCAGTTGGTACAATGACATACAAGAGAAAGAGAAAGTAAGCTATAATTCTTTTTTCATAATAATTTCTTTCTAAGGAACACCTCGGCTTTGCTGAGGTGTTCCTTTTTTGGTTCTTTTCTGAATGTTCTGGATGAACTGTAATTTATTCCAAGCATTTATAATAGGATCAGAAAAACAAAAGAAAAGACTGCCCTTTCGGACAGTCTTTTGTGTTATATCTGATTATACATGTGCAGAGTAGTTAGGAGCTTCCTTAGTGATCTGAATGTCGTGAGGATGGCTCTCAATGAGACCTGCGCTTGTGATCTGAACGAACTTAGCTCTTTCGTGCATTTCCGGAATAGTTGGACAGCCGCAGTAACCCATACCAGCTCTGATACCGCCGATAAGCTGGAATACGCTGTCAGCAACAGCACCCTTGTACGGTACTCGTCCTTCAACGCCTTCCGGAACAAGCTTCTTTGCGCCAGCCTGAAAATATCTGTCCTTAGAGCCGCAAGCCATAGCTGCAAGGCTTCCCATACCACGGTAAACCTTGAACTGTCTGCCCTGATAAATTTCAGTTTCGCCCGGAGATTCCTCACAGCCCGCCAGCAGTGAGCCAAGCATAACAACGCTTGCGCCGGCAGCAATAGCCTTTACAATGTCACCGGAATACTTTATGCCGCCGTCAGCGATAACCGGAATGCCGTACTTCTGAGCAACTTTAGCTACATCGTAAACAGCAGTAATCTGAGGTACACCTATACCTGCAACAACTCGTGTTGTACAGATAGAACCAGGGCCGATACCGACCTTAACAGCGTCTGCACCAGCAGCGATAAGATCCTCAGCAGCTTCAGCAGTTGCGATATTACCAGCAATTACCGGAATGTTCGGGAATGCAGCCTTCACCTTCTTGAGACATTCCATAATATTCTTGCTGTGACCGTGAGCAGAGTCCAGAACCAGAACGTCAACCTGCGCTTCGATAAGTGCGCTGGCTCTTTCCAGAACATCGCCTGTGATACCGATAGCAGCACCGCAGAGCAGTCTGCCCTTGCTGTCTCTTGCAGAGTTCGGGTACTGTACAGCCTTTTCAATATCCTTTATAGTAATAAGACCTTTGAGATAGCCGCCGTCATCAACCAGCGGAAGCTTCTCGATTTTATGCTTACGGAGAATAGCCTGAGCCTCGTCCATAGTTGTACCAACAGGAGCAGTGATAAGATTTTCCTTAGTCATAACATCACCGATCTTCTGGTTAAAATCAGTGAGGAAACGCATATCACGGTTTGTAATGATACCAACCAGCTTGCCAGCCTTGTCAACTACCGGAACGCCGGAAATTTTATACTTGCCCATAAGAGCGTCTGCGTCAGCAACAACATGATCCTCTGTAAGAGAGAAGGGATTTGCAATAACGCCGTTCTCGGAACGCTTTACCTTGTCTACCTCATCAGCCTGCTGTTCGATAGTCATATTCTTATGAATAATACCGATACCGCCTTCTCTTGCAATAGCAATAGCCATCTTAGCTTCTGTTACAGTATCCATTGCAGCAGTCATAATAGGGGTATTGAGAACCACACCCTTTACAAGTGTTGTGTGCAGATCAATCATATTCGGCGTTACATCAGAAGCACCGGGAATCAGCAGTACATCGTCAAATGTCAGTCCCTGCTTGCCGAACTTATCAGAACACATTTCTGTTACCATATTATCGCCCTCCATACATTGATAAAGCGTCTATAGGCTTCATCTTAATTCAGTTTATTAGATAAATTATAACCGATTTTACCTTTTTCGTCAAGTAGATTCTTCTGTTTTTCTGTAACAAGGAGTTGAATTTTTTGGAATGCTGCCGAACGGCATTCCATCATCTGAATTTTGCTATAAATGAGCGAAGCTCCGCTTCGGTGTACACATATACATCCTTGAAATAGTAGTCTATGTATCCATACAGGCTGTTGGGAGTATAGTGTTCACCTTTTTCTTCTTTCTGGTGAATGAGCATTGCGTCCGAACGGTTTTTGGCTCTGCTGCATACAAGAATGTATGTGACTTTTTCCCGTGCAAATTTCGTTATGTCATCCATGCCGTTTCCGCTTAAAGAGTATGTATGGAACAGCAGCCAGAGGCTGCCGAGCATTTTCTTTTTCACACTGCCGAGAACCTTGCTGTCGATCTTCTGGTTCTTGAATTCTATGAGATACCAGTTGTTGTTTTCATCTATGCACACAGCGTCCACTGCGCTTGGAGTATGCTGCTGAAGACCTCTTTCGTCAGGATACTTCGATTTGATCACCTTGTGATGTGCAGCGCCCAATATCTGAGAAAAGTCATCCAGCTTCAGCACTTCCATATCCGGATCAAATTCGTAAACGGATGTTTTGTTTTCGTCATCGTAGGAAGCGTCCTTCATAGCTGCAAAGCAGTTTGCTGCTTCCTCTTCGCTGCAATATGATGCTATTGCACTGCACAGCTTTTTATAATGCTCATTCTGTATCGTCTTCATCTTCATGATTCTGCTCCATCTCGAATTCAAATTTCATATCGGACAAATCGAATACAGGCTGAGAAAGACTTTCCATAAGACTCTGGAGGGTGTTGTCCTCCTCGTCAATGGCATATCCGCCCTCAGTCTTTCTGGTTATATAGAAGTTTCCGCGCTCCGGAATGCCGTATTTTTCCGTAAAGAACTTCAGGGATTCCAGAAAATGAAAGCTGTGGGTAGCAATGAGGATAGTGAGATCAAACTCCCTTTGCAGGAGAACGATAAGCTCTGCATAGAGCATCTGCCATTCCGGATGAAGATGAATTTCCGGCTCGTCAAGGATAAGAACGTCCTCTTGGCGCAGCTTTCCGCTTTCAAGAAGTCTTTCGATAAGGGCAAATGCTTTCAGACCAGTGGAAATGCTTCTGAAATCAATGTCATTGCCCTCCTCGTCCTTGTAGAAGTAGCGGTCATTCTTTATGACGGTAGAGCCTTTGTATGCACGGCTGAGAAGCGAGCGTACACGGCGAACCTTTTCTTTGTTAGTTACTGTATCAAAGATATTATCTGTTTTGTCTGAATTCAGTTTTTCTCTGGATTTAAGTACAGTTTCAATAACATTACGCTCTATTTCACTGAGAATATTAACATAGTGGGGTTTGTTCAGATAGTCAAGTACAAAAGGATCGCCTATATAGTATGCTCTGTGGCGTATAGGCTCTTCCTGCAAAGCAATACATTTATTAACTGTGAAATCAACAATATTAGTTCCATTTCTGAATATTGCTTTTATTACAGCATTTTGCGCCTTGGTATTAATGTTTATTATGTTGCCGCTGAACAAATCATTAAAATATCTCATAGCGTATTCGCTTAAAAGGAGATTCTCAGAAATGTTCATCATAGAGTATAATTTATCTGTAAGATATTCAGTGTTAATATCAACGTCGCAGTCCTTAAAGATATTATTTATGATTTCATACAGCTGTGCTTTATCTTTAACACCATTCTTTATGGCGTTATATGTTTGACTTGAAAGCCTATAAGGATCGGCAGTTTTGAACGGTTCGAATTCTCCGGACTGAAAAACAAAAGTATTTACATAGCTTTGTTTACTTTCTTCAATTTTTCTTTTCCAATCGCACATCGAAGTAAAATACCCGAACAACGCCTTGCCCACGGTACTTTTACCCGTGTTATTCTCGCCGCAGATAACGGTAATGCCGTCGAGTTTAACATCTGCATGGGTTATCTTGCCTATATTGTCAAGAACAAAACGCATATTACAACACTCCTTTTCCGATTTATCAAAAGGCTGCCGCAAGCCATGCAGCAGCCTTTTCATTTATTACGCCTTATTGCTTACCTTCTGCATAAATCTTTCGCTGCCCACAAGTACTCTCTTATGAGTACAAGTGCCGATAACGCCGGCAGTGTCCTTCGCAGTAATAGTATAGGTAATTTCTCTGCCGCTTACACCGATAATTTCAGCTTCGGCAGAAACTGCCATCCCCTCCGGAGTTGCGGAGGTGTGCTGGAGCTCCAGATATGTTCCCACTGTGGTTTCATCATCCTCAAGGTAGTGTTCAATAGCTGCACATGCAGCCTCCTCCATCAGTGCGCACATCATAGGCGTTGCATAAACTCTCAGAGAACCGCTGCCTACTGTCACAGCAAGTCTGCTTTCGTCTGCAACAGCATTGGCAGAGCCTTTTGTTCCGATAACTACTGGTTTCATAGCTTTTTCCTCTCTCACTCAATAAATATTATTCATCCTCAGACATAGCCTCTGAGGCTGTTTTTTTGCCGCCGAGAATGTCAAGCGCACTGGGCGATACAATATCTCCGAGGATATGATCATATGTCAGTGCGTCAAGCTTTTCATTGGAAGCAAGTGCAGGGTTATAGTTGGTAGAATATATGGGAGTTATCTTCATTTCATCCATCATGGACTGTGTGAATGAATCTCTCGGTGAATCTATCCACTGCATTATAACATATGGCAGATAGAATACGGATACCTTTTCATCAGGAAGAATGCTTTCGTCAAGACCGCAGTTATTCCAGAGAATATACTTCTGCTCATACAGTGTATCGCAGTTTTCGCTGGTTATACCAAGCTGAGCATATATTCCGTCATCACCACGAAGTGACGGGAAATGGTCGCCTATGAAGAGGACGACCGTAGGCTCACCGGACTTCTCCATTCTGCGGAGGAAATCCTCTAATCCGTCTGAGGTATGCTCCACCCAGTCAAGGTAGTTGTCGAACTCATCACCATTACCCTGATCGTAAGGCTGATGATTCTGCATGGTAGTGGTGTGGATGAACATAGGCTGTTCCGATTCCTCAATAAGTGCCTCTATCTGACTGAGGATAGTATCATCATCAATATACGTGCCGTAATACTCAACAGGTACGGTAAAATCGGTATCGAATATCATGGTATCGTATCCGAAGTTTGCATATATTTTGTTTCTGCCGTAGAAGCTAGCCAGATACGGATGGATATATGCTGTATTGTAACCCCACGTCTTATAATATGCAGGAACAGTGGGCTGTGCTCTGTCAAGGAGAACACGGTTGGGCATACTGGGATCATCGAGGGATTTTACCGGCAGACCGAACATCAGTTCAAATTCTGTACGCACTGTATAGCTTGCATAAGTAGGTGCAATGGCGGTGCTTTGCCATCCCATTTCTGCGGCAGCGTCGAAGCCGTCGTAGGTATCGCCTATAGTTTCTTCCAGTTCGTCAAATACACGGAAGTCGGCGAAGGATTCGGACATTATGACAATAACGTTAGGTTTGCCGTTTTCAAAAGGCTCAGCGTTTTCCTCCGGCTCTGAAAGGTAAGGAACAATAGTGCCGTCACTGTTTTCCTCGTAGTTGTCAGGCTCTTCCAGTCCGGAGGCAAAGCCCTCTGAACCAGTCTGCATAAAGAATGCGATAAAGCCGTTGCTGTCGAATTTTTCGTTGAGAATAAAGGTGTTATCTGCCTGTTTTGTATCAATACCGAAAAGGCGGTAGATATTTTCCGCAAAGGATGGCAGCACTACCAGAAGTACAACACTTCCCATACATGCAAGACCGGCAGCAATGCGCTGTAAAACTCTCGGCTTTTTGAACTCTATCCTCGGATTGAAGATAAACGCCGATACCAGCCATGCAATAACTATAAGTACAGTTATAACAAGTCTTGGAGTTATTTTGATGTAGGCAAAGCCTGTAAGGGAAACGATATTTCCTGTAAGCATCATATCGGGTATCATCAGGTGATTGCCGTTTGTATTGTATTTGAAAAGTTCTGCAATACTCAGCGTCATTACCCCAATACTTTCAATAAGCATAGCTATCCAGCCACGCCGGACTATAAGCATTATACCCCAGAATATTGCAGCAAGAATAAGTATGTCGAACAGCATTATACCCGTATGTTCAGCAATAAAAAGAACCAGCTTGCTGGGGTATTTGTTTACTGTAAGCTCTGACATACACGCCAGAAAAGCTGGAAAGAGCAGCAGCAGGAACAGGTTAGTCATAGTAAACCTGTTATGATTCTTTTCACGCCATTCATTGAGGCGGTATGTTTGCCAGCGAATCCTCTTCCATGTATCCCCGCACCATGTGAGTGCTTTCTTAACCATAAGGCAAAATCCTCCGGAATGCCGGTATATTCTCTCTTTGCACCGGCTGTCTTGTTTCTGAATTTATATATGCACTATCTTACCACATATATTATGAAACTTCAAGTGCTTATTATGGTTTTTTAAGGATTTATCCTTGTTTTTCGTTTATTTGCCGATTGAAGCGGTGTGCAGGCGAATGTTTTTGGTGAGATTTATAATATTGGGTTTATTATGATTGTTAGACGTATGTAATATTTGGTTCTGATTTGTATGCTTTGGTAAATTGTAGTTTATGGATTTATATGAAACCATAAATAGAACAATTTGTAGGGAGAGTCGAAGGCACCGCCCCCTACATATTCCATCATAATCGAACACGCACAAAAAATATTCCTCAAAACGAGTAAAATACCTCTTGACAAACAACTCAAAATGAGTTATAATAAAAGCAAGGAATGGGAAAAGTTACACAAAACGGGTAACAAAGCATGTGAAAGGAGAAATTTATGGATATGAGAACAGCATCAGGAATATGCACAACAAAAACTATGACCGAGCTTCTTGAGGAGTACAGACTGTGCTGCAACCTGCTTACGGACAGAATAGAGGAGATCAATTTCCGTCTTCGTCAGCGTGTTCCGGAGGATGAATTCAAACGTCTTTCCTCAAGACGAAGACTTCTCCGTGAGGAGAGACTGGAGCTTCTATGTACAATGCGAGTCCTACAGGAATATTGCAGATGAAGAAAAAAGACCTCTATGATGAAATACATCTTGAACCGGATGACACAGAGGATGAGGATGAGGAATTTGTCAGATGGCAGAAAAAATCGGCGGATGTCATGGAATATATAATTTCCACACGGCTTACATACAGACAAAGAGAAATAATTATGTTATACTATTATGAGGGAAAACGTCAGAAGGAAATAGCAGAGGAGCTTGGAGTAACCGAATCCAACGTTTCCCACATCAAGCGCAGAGCGTTGAAGCGTCTTGAGTATGATCTTAATTTAATAAGGAGCTGATTGGAAATGAACACGCCAATATACGATTTTCTCAGAAAATACGCCGGAAACCAGACACTCAGAATGCATATGCCAGGACACAAGGGCATGTCACCAGCAGAGGAGCTGTATGGTGCGTATGCCCTTGATATTACAGAGATAACTGGTGCAGACAGCCTTTTTGAGGCAGGTGGCATAATATCAGAAAGTGAAAAAAACGCCTCCTCTCTTTTTGGCACTGAGGAGACGGTTTATTCATGCGGCGGATCGACATTGTGCATACAGGGGATGCTTTATCTCATGAAGCAGGAGAACCGCTGTGTAATTGCAGGAAGAACAGTGCATAAGGCGTTTCTTAATGCATGTATTCTTCTTGGATTGGAGGTGATATGGGTATATCCACGGGAAGAAAAGGGTATACTTTCCGGAAAATATGAGCCGGAGGACTTTGAAAAGGCATTAGCACGGCTTAATGGAAAGGAGGGATGTGTATACATAACATCACCTGATTATACAGGAAACATGCAGGATATAGCAGAGCTGTCACATATTTGCAGAAAATACAGCGCACCATTGCTGGTGGATAATGCTCACGGAGCACATCTTGCATTTACAGAGGAAAAACTTCATCCGATGCAGCTTGGAGCTGATCTCTGCTGTGATTCTGCTCATAAGGTTCTGCCCTGTCTTACGGGCTGTGCATATCTTCACACATCATCTGAAAGATACAAGGGCAGGCTGAAAGGTGCAATGGGTATGTTTGGCTCAACGAGTCCGTCATATCTCATGCTTTGTTCTCTTGATCTTTGCAATGTGTTTCTTGAGAAGCAGTGCCGGAAGACGCTTAGTGAGATAATTTCAGATGCAGAGGAAATGAAGAAAACACTTGGTGGAAGATATATTTTCCGTGAGAATACAGACCATCTTCATATAACCATTGATACAAGTGCAATGGGTTGGGATGGAAGGAGGCTTGGAGAGCAGCTTGAAGCAATGGGCTGCTATCCGGAATATGCAGGACGAGAAGCAGTGGTACTTTTGCTGTCGGCAGCAGAACCGTGGGAGGATATTCTTCTGCTGGAAGCGGCATTGGGAGGATGCGAGGACGTACCCGACAGCGGATATGAGGGCGAGCCGCCTGTATTTCCAAAGCCATTGCAGGCTATGAGCATGAGAGAGGCGGCACTTTCCGGAAGCGAGACAGTGAATGTCAGAGAAGCCATAGGCAGAATATGCGCCGGCGTAAAAGTGCCGTGTCCTCCGGCTGTGCCTATAGTTATAAGCGGAGAGGTGATAGATGAAAATACGGTAAACACTCTTGAATTTTATGGTATTAAGGAGGTTGAGGTTGTAATATGAAAAATGCTGCTGCACGTTTTTTGTGCAGCAGCATTTTTAAGGCAGCAGCGCACAGACTTTATGCAGTGCCGCCATAATATTGAAATCAGAGTTCTACAGTCCAGCCGAATGTATCCTCAACCTTACCCCACTGAATACCGGTGAGAGTATCGTAGATTTTCTGAGAGATCGGGCCTATTTCGTTGTTATTGATCTCCATAACCTTGTCGCCCCACTTGAGATGACCAACCGGAGAGATAACAGCAGCAGTACCGGTGCCGAATACCTCCTGAAGCTTGCCAGCGTCATAAGCGTCAGCAACCTCCTGAATAGAGATTCTGCGTTCGGAAACCTTCATGCCCCAGCTCTTGCAGAGTTCAACAGTAGACTTTCTTGTGATACCGCCGAGGATAGAACCAGCGTCCAGAGAAGGAGTAACCACTTCACCGTCGATAACGAAGAAGATGTTCATTGCTCCTACTTCCTCAATGTATTTCTGTTCAACGCCGTCCAGCCAGAGAACCTGAGAGTAGTTGAGCTTGTGAGCGTCATCCTGACTGTGGAGGGATGCAGCGTAGTTGCCGCCTGTCTTGGCAAAGCCCATACCGCCTCTTACGGCACGAACATACTTATCCTCAACGTAGATGCTAACAGGATTGAGACCGGAAGCATAGTATGCGCCTGAGGGACTGAGTACGATCATGAAGAGGTACTGGTCACCGGGGCGAACGCCGAGGAACGGATCAACAGCTACGATAAATGGACGGATATAGAGGGAAGTGCCGTCGAGAGTGGGAACCCAGTCCTTATCAACCTCAAGAAGTTCACGGAGGCACTGCATAGCCAGATCAACAGGCAGCTCCGGAATAACTAAACGTTCATTGGACTTATTGAGTCTCTTGAAGTTTTCCTCCGGACGGAAGAGCTGGATCTTGTTATCTGCTGTACGATAAGCTTTCATGCCTTCAAAAACTGTCTGACCGTAGTGGAGACACATAGCAGCCGGACTGATTGAGATGTTGCCATAGGGAACTATCTCCGGATCATGCCAGCCCTTGCCAGTATCATAGGGCATTATAAGCATGTGATCTGTAAATACATGGCCAAAGCCCAGTTTGCTTTCGTCAGCAGGCTTTGCCTTGGGGGCGGGAGTGAGATTTTTTTTGATTTCCATTTCAATACACCTCGTAATATGTAATTTCTCAGACGATCATCGTCCGATATTTGCTATTATTATATCACACTTTTTCCCTCTTGGGAATACCTTTTTTGAAAAAAACTTCAGGCAGCATTCATAGGATCATATATAATAATAGTAGTAGTGTGATTTAGTGTCAGCATGTATTTTTGAATAAAAAGGAAATTTTAGTCAAAATGTAGTGACAAGCAAAAAAAGATGTGATATAATAAAATAAGTATACCATAATGGCATGCAAGAAAACAGGCGTAGAAAAACGCCTTTTGAAAGGACTGTTCTCAGAGATGGAGAATACGTATGATGTCATAATTGCCGGATGCGGTGCGGCAGGACTTTATGGTGCAATAAACCTGCCGGAAGAATGCAGGATACTGCTTTTATGCAAGCAGGAGCTTACGCTTTGCAACTCTGCCCTTGCACAGGGCGGAATAGCAGGAGTGTATCATCCGGAAGGAGATACCACAGACGACTGCATTGATCTTCACATTAAGGATACTCTTATAGCGGGAGGATTCAAGAATAATTACAATACGGTGCATATACTTGCGGAGAATGCGAAGTATGAGATCGGGAAGATACTTGAATTTGGTGCAGACTTTGACCGTACAGAGGATGGCAGACTCCACCGGACGCTGGAGGGCGGACATTCGAGACATAGGATATTCCACCACAAGGATTCTACCGGTGCGGAGATACTTGATACACTTATACGCAAGGTCAAGACGCTGCCGAATGTGACCATTATGGAGAATACCATGATGACCGACCTGAAGAAAACAGGGACAGGCTTTTCTGTCCAGTTGTTGAAGGACGGTGTTCTGTCAGCGGCGCACAGTCATTTCATGATACTTGCGACAGGCGGTATAGGAAGAATATATGAGTTTACCACCAACAGCAAGATAGCAACAGGTGACGGCATTGCAATGGCGTATGGTATAGGTGCGAAGATACGCAATCTTCACCTTATACAGTTCCATCCTACTGCATTCAATAATCATCATACAAGAGAATGTCTTCTTGTGTCCGAGGCAGTAAGAGGTGAGGGAGCATATCTCCTGAATTGCAATAAGGAACGTTTTATGCATCTTTATGATGAACGACTTGAGCTTGCGCCGAGAGATGTTGTGTCAAATTCCATTGTAAGGGAAAGCAGACGTACCGGCAGCGGAGATTTTTATCTTGATATATCACACAAGGACGCTGACTTCATCCGTAACAGATTCCCTATGATATATGAGCATGTTCTGGAGCAGGGCTATGATATGACAAAAGAGCCTATCCCGATATATCCATGTCAGCATTATCTTATGGGCGGAATAGATGTAAACAAGAATTCTGAAACATATATTGAGAATTTATTTGCGTGCGGAGAATGTTCTCATACGGGCGTTCATGGAAACAACCGTCTTGCAAGCAATTCTCTTCTGGAAGCACTGGTGTTTTCACGTCAGGCAGCACTTACTATTGCAGAGCGTCTTGACAGCGCACCGGAGGAATTTGAGGAGACAGTATTTCCTGAAAGAGAAAATGCCGTTCCCATGCCTGCCGGATTCCGCACAGAAATACGTCACATTATGCAGGAAAGCTGCTTTGTTATACCTGATCCGGCGAAGATACTTGAAGGCTTTGAGCGCATACGTGAAATACGCCGTATCCTGAAAACGGAAAATTACCAGATAGACAGCAATTACATAGAGGCTCGTTCCCTTGCGGAAGTGGGATACCTTATTCTGAAAGAGGTTATATAGTTTAGTTTGTCCAATAAAGCTTGGTTTTCTGCACAAAGCTCCCTTTAGTAAGGAGGCTTTCAGAGGATTTTCTACAGTATATAAAAAAGGAGAATATATCATGCTGCTTCAGAAATTTTATATTGATAAGATAATAACAACAGCCCTCGAAGAGGATATACATTATGTGGACGTGACCACCGACTATCTCCTTGACGACAGCCACACAGCAAAGGCTTACTATGTGGCAAAGGATGACGGTGTACTTTGCGGAATTGATATTGCAAAGCGTGTGTTTGAGCTTGTGGGCGGCGATTTTCAGATGGAGATACTTATAAAGGACGGAGAAACCGTTAAGAAAGGTGATATAATTGCACGTATAAGCGGAAGTACAAGAACACTTCTCAAGGGCGAAAGAACAGCCCTCAACATTTTACAGCATATGAGTGGAATTGCAACTGCAACCAACCGTTGCGCAAAGCTTGTAGAGGGAACGAATGCTCATATAACAGATACAAGAAAAACCCTTCCTGGTCTTCGTCAGCTTCAGAAGTATGCGGTAACAGTGGGCGGCGGTAAGAACCATAGATACAATCTTTCAGATGGTGCAATGCTGAAGGATAACCATGTAGACGCATACGGCGGCATAACCGGCGCAGTTGCAGCACTTCGTAAGAAGATAGGTCATATGGTAAAGATAGAGCTTGAAGTAAGAAATCTTGAGGAACTTCAGGAAGCACTGGAAACAGGCGTTGAGATAATCATGCTTGACAATATGAGCTGCGAGGATATGAAGAAAGCTGTAGAGATTACCGCAGGTCGTGCACTTCTGGAAGCGTCAGGCAATGTAACGGAAGCGAATATCCGTGAGATTGCGGAAACTGGTGTAGATATAATTTCACTTGGTGCGCTTACGCATTCGGTTAAATGCTTTGATATTTCAATGAGAATTGAGAAGTGAAAATAAAGAGAAACAGAGATGATACAGCAGATTTCAAGGCTGCATCATCTCTGTTTTTTCCTTTTCGGAATCAATTTGTTTTTCGATTTCAATGATAATATCACTCATATTTACATCAAGAGCGCAGGCAATAGAATAAAGAGTTTCAAGAGTAGGCTTGCGTTTTCCGTGTTCGATTGCGCTTAGATGAGTTCTGCCAATATCTGCGAGACCGCTGACAACTTCTTGAGAAAGTCCTTTTTTCTTTCTGAATTCTGCTATAACCCTTCCAATGACTTCTGAATTTAATGTTTGTTCATGCATATAATCACCTCAAAAATATGATAAGGTATAATAAGATAAGAAGTGACTACATAAGTTGACATCAAAGTTGTTATGTGTTATAATATGTGTAAAAGGAGATGATAATATGAAGATGTACAAACACGCATATAAAATACTGTTATCAGAAATCGAAAATACGCTTGATATGATAAATAGTACGATTTCAGCACAGTCTAAAGAAAAAAATACAGAGCTGGAAGCCGTTTACAGTAATCTTGTTGCAGCAGTTCAGAAAGCTGAGGAAATGATAATAGACAGTAAAGAAGAGATATAAGGGATATGGAATAAAGATATAGAGGTGCAGGTGAGAAGGTGTAAGCCTGCACATCCATCAAATATTGTGCATAAATGATATAAAGCGAGTGAAAGTGGGGTGAAAGTTTGGCTTGACAAAGAGGTATAAGGTGTGGTATAATGATAAAGCTGTCGAACGGGGGAGCGAGTGAATAGAGTGAGTGAGAGATAGAACGGAAAGCGGTTCGGGTTCACAATTTATTTACTTGACAAAGCTTGTTTGGTATGATATAATAGAGTGGTTGTCGGTTGAACGAAGTGATGAATGGTGAGTGACTGAAAAGAGGTTACGAACTGGTTCACAAATTGTTTACTTGACAAACACTAAAA
>JAGAOV010000002.1 GCA_017623515.1 Ruminococcus sp.
ATAACAACAATAACAACAATAACAACCAAAGCAAAATATGGGAAATTTTTTTCCTTCGGCTCGTTGTTATCTGTGACAATCACTTCGGTATTGCTTTTACTATCCGGTGCGTTAATATGCTGGTCTTTGACATGAATATCCATAATATTTATCCCCCCATTATTCTCACCGATGTGTGATAGTGACATTTTGATTCGAACCCGGTGAACCTTCTTGCGTTTGTTCAATATGAGTGTTAAGTTCTGGCTTCTCATCTTTTTTCATCATTTCTGGAATAATTGATATTAGTGCTGTAACTATGGATGATAATCCAGCTACCCAAGCGGCAACAACCTCATCACTAATTTCAAACTTATTGCCAAGAAAAACGATTGCTGTGAAAGCTGCTATGGCAAGAACAGCTGCTATAGCTAACATTTTCATAAGTTTTTTCTTCATCGGACTATCTCCTTTTCATACAACAGTAATATTAATATTCCTGTCTTTATAATTTAATTATAACACAAATAAATGCTAATGTCAATCAGCGTTATGCACAATAATTTCAACTCTTTTTTATGCAGGTTGTGACTAAACCTGTTTTTTGTAATTTTCGCAAAATTTTATAATTTGCGAAAAAAGTTGCCACATATATGTGACAACTTTTCACTTATCAATCAAAAATATCCTTCAGCTTATCAAAGAAGCCCTTGATACCGGAATTATTCTTCTCGTCGTCGAGGGACTCATCGAACTCACGGAGCAGCTCTTTCTGCTTCTTGGAGAGCTTTTTGGGAACTTCAACGGTTACGGTTACATACTGATCGCCTCTTGCGTCACGGTTGATGTATTTAACGCCCTTGCCACGAAGTCTGAACTTTGTTCCGCTTTGTGTACCCTCTGCAATGGTATATGAAACATTTCCGTCAATGGTAGGTACGGTTATCTCTGCGCCGAGAACAGCCTGTGCATAGGAAATAGGCATTTCACAGAAAATGTCCGTTCCCTCACGCTCAAATACAGGGTGCTTTTTCACATAAATAGTAAGGAATGCGTCACCATTCATGCCGCCGTTTAAACCTGCGTCACCCTTTCCGGTAAGGCGAATTGTCTGGCTGTCATCAATACCAGCCGGAATCTTTACAGAAAAGCTGCTCTTGGTACGGCTTCTGCCTGCACCCTTGCACTTGCTGCACGGATTCTGTATGATTTGTCCCTTGCCGCTGCATGCTGAACAGGTTACAACTGATTCCATAGTGCCGAAAAGAGACTGTCTGCGTTCAACACGCTGACCGCTTCCGTTACATACGGTACATGTAGTTTTTGTGCTGTTTCCGTCTGCGCCAGTGCCGTTACACTGGGTACATCTTTCCAGACGCTGTATATCAACAGTCTTTTCAACGCCCTTGCATGCTTCAAGGAAATCTATAGTAACGCTTACCTTAGTATCTGCTCCGCGTTTTGGAGCGTTCGGATTAGGCTGTGAACGTCTGCCGCCGAAGCCGCCGAAAATGGAATCGAAGATATCGTTCATATCACCAAATCCGCCGAAACCTCCTCCGCCGTAGCCGCCTGCACCGCCGCCGTAGTTCGGATCAACGCCTGCGTGACCGAACTGGTCGTAGCGTGATTTCTTCTCAGGATCGGAGAGGACGCCGAACGCTTCATTTATCTCCTTGAACTTCTCCTCGGCTTCTGCGTCGCCGGGATGTAGGTCGGGATGATATTTGCGTGCCATTGTCTTGAAGGCTTTCTTTATCTCATCCTCAGACGCACCTTTCTGGAGTCCGAGGACTTCATAGTAGTCTCTTTTTTCTTCTGCCATAGTTATTCTCCTTATTATATATGAATAACCGCATAAGCCTCCCCTTAGTAAGGGGAGGTGGCACGCCGCAGGCGTGACGGAGGGGATTGCAAAGAGGAAAACAGACATTTATTTTTAGTCTTACTCGTCGGGTACAATCCCCTCAGTCAGCTGCGCTGACAGCTCCCCTTACTAAGGGGAGCCTTGTGCGGTATAACCTACTGTATTATACAACAATACGGGACGAACAAATATCATCCGTCCCGATTGCGTTTATACCTTAAACTTCCTTGAAGTCAGCGTCAACAACACCGTCATCTGCTGCGCCTGCATTGCCGCCCATATCAGCTGCACCGCCGCCCATATTGCTCATGTCAGGACCGCCCTGCTGCTGGTACATCTTGGAGGACATTGCGTACAGTGCCTGCTGGAGAGCGTCTGTCTTTGCCTTGATGTCTGCTGTATCATTGCCGCCGATCGCAGTTCTCAGGTCTGCCATCTTAGCTTCAATATCGCTCTTGTCTGCTGCGTCTATCTTATCGCCCAGCTCTGCAAGTGTGCCTTCGCACTGACCGATAAGGCTCTCAGCATGATTCTTTGTATCTACATCCTCACGACGCTTCTTATCCTCTTCTGCAAAAGCCTCTGCTTCCTTTACAGCCTTGTCAATATCCTCCTTGGACATGTTTGTAGAAGCTGTAATGGAGATGTTCTGCTCCTTGCCTGTACCCAGATCCTTAGCGGAAACGTGTACGATGCCGTTAGCGTCAATATCGAATGTTACCTCGATCTGCGGAACGCCTCTCCTTGCAGGTGCGATACCGTCCAGACGGAATGTACCCAGCTGCTTGTTATCTCTTGCGAATTCACGCTCACCCTGAAGAACGTTGATGTCAACGGCTGTCTGGTTGTCAGCAGCAGTTGAGAAGATCTGGCTCTTCTTTGTAGGGATAGTTGTATTTCTCTCGATGATCTTTGTGCAAACGCCGCCCATTGTCTCAAGACCAAGAGACAGCGGAGTTACGTCCAGAAGCAGGAGACCGTCCTTAACGTCGCCGCCAAGAACGCCGCCCTGAAGTGCTGCGCCAAGTGCTACGCATTCGTCAGGATTAATGCCCTTGAAAGGCTCCTTGCCAAGCTTCTGTCTTACGGCAGCCTGAACAGCCGGAATTCTGGAAGAACCGCCAACCATGAGGATCTTGTCAAGATCAGAAGCGGAGAGACCGCTGTCGGAGAGTGCCTGCTGTACAGGGCCCATTGTAGCGTCTACAAGGTCTCTTGTCAGTTCGTTGAACTTTGCAACTGTAAGAGTCATGTTCAGGTGGAGAGGTGTGCTTGCAGAGTCAACAGCGATGAACGGAATGCTGATGTCTGTAGTTGTTGTAGAGGAAAGCTCGATCTTAGCCTTTTCAGCTTCAGCCTTCAGTCTCTGCATAGCCATCTTGTCACCGGAAAGATCAAAGCCCTCCTGAGCCTTGAATTCCTTGATCATCCAGTCGATGATTCTCTGGTCGAAGTCGTCGCCGCCCAGACGGTTGTTGCCGGCTGTAGCCAGAACCTGCTGAACGCCGTCGCCCATTTCAATGATAGATACGTCGAAAGTACCGCCGCCGAGGTCGTATACCATAACCTTCTGCTCGCCTTCCTTGTCGATACCGTAGGAGAGTGCAGCTGCTGTCGGCTCATTGATGATTCTGCGTACATTCAGACCTGCGATCTGACCTGCATCCTTAGTCGCCTGACGCTGTGCGTCTGTGAAGTATGCAGGAACTGTGATAACAGCTTCAGTTACAGGCTGACCAAGATAAGCCTCAGCGTCTGCCTTGAGCTTCTGAAGGATCATAGCGGAGATTTCCTGAGGAGTGTACTTCTTGCCGTCAATGTCTACCTTGTAATCCTCGCCCATGTGACGCTTGATTGAGGAAATAGTCTTGTCAGGGTTAGCAACAGCCTGACGCTTTGCGATCTGACCTACCAGTCTCTCGCCTGTCTTTGAAAAACCTACTACAGAAGGAGTAGTTCTTGCGCCCTCTGCATTTGTGATTACTACTGCGTTGCCGCCTTCCATAACTGCTACGCAGGAGTTTGTTGTACCAAGGTCAATACCGATAATCTTTCCCATAATAATCTCTTCCTTTCATTGTTTGCCTGACGTTTGTCAGGAATGGTTTATGATAAATATTTGCTTGCTTAAATTATGCCTTAACTGCAACAACAGCCGGTCTTACCAGTCTGTCGCCCAGCTTGTAGCCTTTCTGGTAAACTTCGCAGACTGTGTTTTCCTCAAAGTCACCCTCTTCAACCTGTCTTATAGCATTGTGAAGATTTGGATCGAATTCCTCGCCCAAAGGTGAGATTTCCTCGATGCCAAGCTTTTCAAAAGCCTTTTTCAGCTGGCTGTAGGTCATCTCAACGCCCTTTTTGTAGGTCTCGTCTGCACATTCAGCCTCAATTGCTCTGTCAAAGGTATCCGCTACTGTAAGAAGTTCTTTTATACAATCAGCCTTAGCGTCGCCGTATATCTTCTTCTTCTCCTCAGTAGTGCGGTTTCTGTAGTTCTGGTACTCAGCCATAAGTCTCAGGTGCTGGTCTTTTTCAGCAGCAAGAGCCTCCTCAGCCTTTGCGAGAGCCTCTTTCAGCTCATCTGCTTCTGATTTTTCTTCAGCTGCACATTCTTCTTTTTCTTCCGCAGCTTCGTCAGCGGCAGGATCTTCTGTCATCAGCTTTTCCAGATCCTTATCCTTCATTGTTATCATCCTTTCCCTCACCATGTTCCGTCAGGAATCGGGTAAGCTTTTCTGTAAAATAATCTATATAAGGAATTATTTTTGCATAGTCAAGTCTCACGGGCCCGATAACGCCCAGTGAACCGGCGGTCTTTCCGCCCTTGTGATATTTTGAAACTATCATGCTGGAATTGCCTATTGCAAAACCATCGCCCTCTTTTCCGAATACGACCTGAACGCCGCTCATGCTGTCATCAAGGAGCGTCTGAAGCTCATTCTTCTGTGAGATGAACCTTACTATCTCGCCCTTGTCAAGGTCACGATAGGTAAGGAGATTCTGTTCTCCTGTTACATAAACCTCGCTGTGCTGGAGGTCTCGTGACATTTCGCATATGCCCTTTACCAGCGGCGAAAGTGCAACCATGTAAGTACCCACTGCCGTTATAAGCTGCTCAAGCCTTTCATCGGAAAGCTCTGAAACCGATACGCCCTCAAGATTTTCCTCAAGGAATGTTTTAAGAAAACTCATATGCTCATCGGTCAGGTCAAATTCCATACGGCAGGACTTATTCTTTATCTTTCCGTTTGAGGTGATAAGCAGAACAACATAAAGCCGTTTTCCTGTAGGAATTACCTCGACCTTTGATATTACTGAGTATTTCGGTGCAAAATTTGAAACAACGCTGGCACACTTTGTAACCTCTGCAAGAGCCGTTGAAGCACTTTGCAGGAGAAGTTCTTCCGTGAGAAATTCCTCGTCACCAAGCATTGCGTCAAGCCTTGATCTTTCAGTCTCTTCCAGTTCAGTTTTTCCCAGTATCTCCTCAATATACAGCCTGTAGCCGTTTACTGTGGGGATTCGTCCAGCTGATGTGTGAGGCTGTTCCAGAAGTCCAAGCTCTTCAAGTATCGCCATGTCATTCCGGACTGTTGCCGCCGATACTTTTATATCCGGAAGCATTGATATTGTCTTTGAGCCTACAGGCTCGCCTGTATTTATATAATTGTCTATTACTGCCGCAAGTATCCTCAGCTTTCGTGCGTCCACTGGTCTCACCATCCGTTCTGGCAGATTTGCTTTTTAAGTGTTAGCACTCATTCTCTCTGAGTGCTAATATAAATTTATCACAACCCGAACCGAAAGTCAAGGGGTTTCACGATTTTCGGCATTTTGCACAATTTCCTGTAATGCAGTTTGTTGATTTTCTTTCCGGTCAACTGGTAAATTGTAGTTTATATACGCCACAGGCACACCACGAAAGCCTCCCCTTAGTAAGGGGAGGTGGCACGCCGCAGGCGTGACGGAGGGGATTGCACCCAGCAAGTATAGCTGAAAATTATAGTCTGATTCTCTCTTCACAATCCCCTCAGTCAGCTTCGCTGACAGCTCCC
>JAGAOV010000010.1 GCA_017623515.1 Ruminococcus sp.
ACGCAGAACATACCAGCGGGTGAAGCTTGAGGGCACGGCCTTCAACGAGGATAGGCTCAAATGCCTGAATACCCAGACGGTGAAGAGTGGGGGCACGGTTGAGGAGAACCGGATGATCCTTGATAACGTCCTCCAGAGCGTCCCAGACCTCAGGTGACGCATGGTCAACCTTCTTACGTGCGCTCTTGATGTTCTGGATAACCTTTGTATCTACGAGTCTCTTGAGAACGAAAGGCTTGAAAAGTTCCAGAGCCATTTCCTTAGGGAGACCGCACTGGTACATTTTCAGTTCAGGGCCTACTACGATAACGGAACGTCCGGAGTAGTCAACACGCTTACCAAGAAGATTCTGACGGAAACGTCCCTGCTTACCCTTGAGCATATCAGAGAGAGACTTCAGCGCACGGTTATTAGGGCCTGTAACAGGTCTGCCGTGTCTGCCGTTGTCAATAAGAGCGTCAACAGCTTCCTGAAGCATTCTCTTTTCATTTCTTACGATAATATCCGGAGCTTCCAGTTCCAGCATTCTCTTAAGACGATTATTACGGTTAATTACACGACGATAGAGGTCGTTAAGGTCGGAGGTTGCATAACGTCCGCCGTCCAGCATAACCATAGGACGGAGATCCGGAGGAATAACCGGAACAGCTGTAAGGATCATCCATTCCGGACGGTTGCCGGAAAGACGGAATGCCTCGACAATGTCCAGACGCTTGAGAAGCTTGAGACGCTTCTGGTCGGATGTCATATCAGCAAGACTTTCCTTCAGTTCAGCGGAGAGCTTTTCAAGGTCAATCTCGCAGAGAAGCTCATAGATAGCCTCTGCACCCATAGATGCTCTGAACTCATCGCCGTATTTTTCACGGAAAGAGGTATATTCCTTTTCTGACAAAAGCTGCTTCTTTTCAAGCTCAGTGTTGCCAGGATCCATAACGATATATTTAGTGAAGTAGAGAACTTCTTCCAGACGTTTCTGTGAGATTTCCAGCATCTGACCGATACGGGAAGGAGTTCCCTTGAAATACCAGATGTGGGAAACAGGTGCTGCCAGTTCAATGTGACCCATACGTTCACGGCGCACCTTTGCACGGGTAACTTCAACGCCGCAGCGGTCGCAGACCTTACCCTTGAAGCGGATTTTCTTAAACTTACCGCAGTGACATTCCCAGTCCTTGGTAGGTCCGAAAATGCGTTCGCAGTAGAGACCGTCACGCTCCGGCTTCTGTGTTCGGTAGTTGATAGTTTCAGGACGTTCTACAACGCCGTAAGACCATTCTCTGATACGATCCGGAGATGCCAGACCGATTTTAATGGATTCAAATGTATTAAATTCCAAACCGCTACCTCCTGAAAAAATATAACAATAAAATATATGGTGGGCGGATGATGCGGAAAGGCAACTTTCCGCATTCCGGTATTTATGATTTTCAGATCAGGTCATCATCATCCATGTCGCTGTCGAACATATAGTCATCGCTTTCATCGGACATGAAGCCTGTATCGTCTTCGTTGATACGGTCAGCGTCTCTGAATGAGAGACCAGCATCGTCCATATCGCCCTCCAGCTCATCGTAGAAGGCAGTATCAGAAACATCCTCATCAACATAAGCAACAGGCTGCGGGATGAGACTGTCATCGTCGTCGAATGTTGCCTTGAGGTCGATCTCTTCCTGATTGCGGTCGAGAACACGGATGTCAAGACCGAGAGACTGGAGTTCCTTAATAAGAACCTTGAAGGATTCCGGAATACCGGGCTTCGGAACATTCTGTCCCTTAACGATAGCTTCGTAGGTGTTTACACGTCCGATAGTATCGTCAGACTTAACAGTCAGGATCTCCTGAAGTGTATAGGCAGCACCGTAAGCTTCCAGTGCCCAAACTTCCATCTCACCGAAACGCTGACCGCCGAACTGTGCCTTACCGCCCAGAGGCTGCTGAGTTACCAGCGCATACGGGCCAACAGAACGAGCGTGGATCTTATCATCTACGAGGTGGTGGAGCTTGAGGTAGTACATGTAACCAACAGTTACACGGTTGTCGAACTTTTCGCATGTACGTCCGTCGTACAGAGTGAACTTGCCGTCCTCGTTCATTTCAAGAGCCTTGGGGTTGATAACCTTATCCATAGGCTTCAGGTCGAATTCGTCATCACGATGATCGGCATTGCGTATATTAGCTTCACGGAAGCATGCACGGATGTCTTCTTCGTGTGCGCCGTCGAAAACAGGAGTCATGATATGCCAGCCGAGAGCCTTTGCAGCCATACCCAGATGAACCTCAAGAACCTGTCCGATGTTCATTCGTGAAGGTACGCCCAGAGGATTCAGAACGATGTCCAGCGGAGTACCATCCGGCAGGAACGGCATATCTTCTTCAGGAAGGATACGTGAAACGACACCCTTGTTACCGTGACGGCCAGCCATCTTGTCACCGATAGAGATCTTACGCTTCTGAGCAATGTAGCAGCGAACAAGCTTATTAACGCCTGCGCTCAGTTCATCGCAGTTTTCACGGGTAAAGATCTTAACGTCAACGATAATACCGGATTCGCCGTGAGGAACCTTCAGTGAGTTGTCACGAACTTCTCTTGCCTTTTCGCCGAAGATAGCACGGAGGAGACGTTCTTCAGCAGTCAGCTCAGTTTCACCCTTAGGAGTAACCTTACCAACGAGAATATCGCCGGGCTTTACTTCAGCACCGATGCGGATGATACCGTCCTCGTCCAGATCCTTGAGTGCGTCATCGCCAACGTTTGGAATATCACGGGTGATCTCTTCCGGACCGAGCTTTGTATCACGGCATTCGATTTCATATTCTTCAATGTGAACAGATGTAAATACATCCTCACGAACAAGTCTTTCATTAAGGAGAACAGCGTCCTCGTAGTTGTAGCCTTCCCATGTCATGAAGCCGATGAGGGCATTCTTACCGAGGGAAATTTCACCGTCAGCAGTAGCAGGGCCGTCAGCAAGAACCTGTCCCTTTGTAACAGTATCGCCCAGATTTACGATAGGCTTCTGGTTAATACATGTACCCTGGTTTGAACGAGTGAACTTGGAGAGCTTGTACTTGTATTCCTTTTCCTTTGCGTCAGTAACAACGATCTCGTCAGCGCATACGGAGGTAACAACACCGTCAGCCTCAGCGATAATGCAAACGCCGGAGTCAACAGCAGCCTTGTATTCCATACCAGTACCAACGAAAGGACGTTCTGTACGGAGCAGCGGCACAGCCTGACGCTGCATGTTAGAGCCCATGAGGGCACGGTTTGCGTCGTCGTTTTCAAGGAACGGAATCATAGATGTAGCAACAGAAACTACCATCTTAGGAGAAACGTCCATGAAGTCGATCTTATCCTTTTCGATTTCAAGGATCTGATCACGGTAACGTGCAGCAACCTTTTCATTAGCAAAGACATGTTCCTCAGTGAGAGGTTCGTTCGCCTGAGCTACTATATAGTTATCTTCCACATCCGCAGTCATGTAAACAACCTCGTCAGTTACGATACCGGTTGCCTTGTCTACACGGCGGTAGGGAGCTTCGATAAAGCCGTATTCATTGATACGTGCGAAAGTAGCGAGATAGGAAATAAGACCGATGTTCGGGCCTTCAGGAGTTTCGATAGGACACATTCTGCCGTAGTGGCTGTAGTGTACGTCACGAACCTCAAATCCGGCTCTGTCTCGTGAGAGACCGCCAGGGCCGAGTGCAGACAGACGGCGCTTGTGAGTCAGCTCTGCCAGCGGATTGTTCTGATCCATGAACTGTGACAGTGGTGAAGAACCGAAGAATTCCTTTATAGCCGCAGTAATGGGACGGATATTAATAAGAGCCTGTGGAGTAACAACGTCCATATCCTGAGCCTGAATATTCATACGCTCACGGATAACACGTTCCATACGAGTGAAGCCGATTCTGAACTGATTCTGGAGCAGCTCACCAACGGAACGAATACGTCTGTTGCCCAGATGGTCAATATCGTCCTGAGTACCGATTCCTTCACAAAGATTCAGGAAATAGCTGATAGAGGAATAGATGTCATCAAGAGTAATATGCTTGGGAACGAGGTCGTCCTTGCGGCGTTTGATAACAGACATCAGTTCATCAGCAGGAGTGCTTTCAAGAATTTCCACGAGAACCGGATAGGATACCAGTTCACGGATACCAGCTTCAGCCGGATCGAAGGAAACAAACTTAGCAAGGTCAACCATGCGGTTACCCAGAACCTTAACCTCACGCTCAACGAAGTGAACAGCGTTTTCGCCTGTTTCAGTTGTGTAGTATTCCTTACACTCTACAGTGATGAAGGCTTCCTTTACACCGGCATTCTGGATCACCATAGCCTTGTCGTAGGTCAGAACAGTACCCGCTTCAAAGAGAACCTCACCAGTCATAGGATCAGCAACAGGTTTTGAAAGCTCATGACCAGCCAGACGGCTGCCGATACCCAGCTTCTTGTTGTACTTATAGCGTCCGAACTGACACATATCATAACGCTTAGGATCGAAGAACAGATTGTTGAGATGTGTCTGAGAGCTTTCAACCGTAGGCGGTTCACCTGGACGGAGCTTCTTGTAAAGGTCAATGAGAGCATCCTCACGATTTTTGGTAACGTCCTTCTGGATCATTGTCTGGGACAGACGCTCATCCTCGCCGAACATATCAAAGATCTCCTCATTGCTTCCAAGGCCGATTGCACGGATGAAGGTAGTGATCGGGATCTTTCTGTTTTTATCAATACGAACGTAAACAACGTCGTTGGAATCCATTTCATATTCCAGCCAAGCACCACGGTTAGGGATGATCTGAGTTTTGAACAGATCCTTACCGGTACGATCCTTTTCGGAGGAGTAGTAAGCACCGGGAGAACGAACGAGCTGAGAAACGATAACACGTTCAGCACCATTGATAACGAAGGTGCCGCTGTCAGTCATCAGCGGGAAGTCGCCCATGAATACTTCGCTTTCCTTTACCTCGCCGGTTTCCTTGTTCCAGAGAGTGGCGGTTACACGCAGAGGAGCTGCATAGGTAACGTCACGCTCCTTACATTCAGCAATAGTGTATTTTGGAGTGCTGTCGAACTTATAGTCGATAAAGTTCAGCACAAGATTGCCGTTGTAGTCGGTGATTGATGAAAATTCCTGAAATACATCCCTGAGACCAACCTCACGGAACCAGTTGTATGAGTTGATCTGTACTTCAATCAGGTTGGGCATGTCGAGGACTTCGTTGATTTTACCGAAGTTCATTCTGACATTTTTTCCAAGCTGTTTTGGTGTAACATTCACCATAGGCGAAAAAACCTCCTTCGTTCTCGTCGAAATAAATTAGACGTTATCTGTAAAAGGCTTTTCGCTTTCTTTTTTAAAAAAATCCGGAAAAGCACTTGACAGACGGGAATGGAATATGTTATACTATTTTGCAAGGGTAATGCACAAAGGCATTACGATACATTATATTATTATACTACAGCTGCCGCTTTTTGTCAAGCGGTTTTTTTGTACTTTGTGTATATTTATAAAAACCGCAGTTACCGCAAGCTGCGGTTTTGCTGTATTCATGAAAAATGGCACAGGATACATTCATTGAAAAAAGGAAAATATGTATTTACATTTTTTCTCATGTATGATATACTTATTATATTAATTATGGTCAGGAGGCGATTTTATGGAATTTATGGAAGATAAGGACAGTATGATAGTAATGATCGCACTTGCTGGACTTGCGCTTACAGTGCTGTACCGCTGGCTGAGTATGAAAACGCCTGAGCCTAAGCCTGAGCCAGAGCCGGAACCGGAAAAAAAGGAAGAATCATGTCCATACTGTAATGAAGAACCTGTAGATGTTCTTGTAGTGTTTGATAAGGTCGGAAAAAATGAAAGAATCAAAAAAGAAACACGTCTTGCAATATATTGTCCTATATGCGGAAAGAAAATAAAGGATCCGCCCGGTGAAGAGCCGCCGGCAGAATAAGCCTGTAAAAGCGAGGTGAGTGCAATGTTTACAAAAATAAGCAGTCTTGGACTGTTCGGTCTTAATGCATTTCCGGTGGATGTTGAAGTAGCACTGAGCCGTGGAATGCCGAAATTTGATATAGTCGGGCTGCCTGATGCCTCTGTGCGTGAAAGCCGTGAGAGAATAACAGCAGCTCTCCATGCTGCGGATGTAACGCTTCCCAGTAAGAAAATAGTGGTAAACCTCGCTCCGGCTGATGTTAAAAAAAGCGGAACTATGCATGATCTTGCTATTCTCATAGCAGTTCTCCACTCAATAGGAGGAATTCACGTTTCAATGAAAGGCAAGTGCTTTATAGGCGAGGTTTCATTAAGCGGCGAGGTCAGGAGTGTAAACGGCGTTCTCCCTATGACGATACTTGCAAGAAGTATAGGCGTAGAGGAGCTTTACGTTCCGGCTGGAAATGCAGCAGAAGCGGCAGCTATTGAGGGAGTAAGGGTTTACGGAGTACCCAGCGTTCAGGCTCTTCTTGCACATCTTGACGGCAGAGAACAGCTTTTGCCCGCACAGTTTAAAGCTGAACCTGATAATTCACCAATGGCAGGAGTTGATTTTTCTGATGTGCGAGGTCAGAGAAGCGTAAAACGTGCCCTTGAGATAGTGGCAGCCGGAGGTCATAATGTTCTTATGATAGGGCCGCCGGGAAGCGGCAAGAGTATGCTTGCAAAGCGTCTGCCTACGATCCTTCCGGAAATGACAATGGAGGAGGCTCTGGAAACTACCAATGTATATTCCATTTCAGGAATGCTTGATCCACGTTCACCTCTTATGAGGAAGCGTCCTTTCCGCGCGCCGCACCATACAATATCAGGAGTAGGTCTTGTAGGCGGAGGAAGTATACCTCAGCCAGGTGAAATTTCACTCGCACACAATGGACTTTTATTTCTCGATGAGCTTGCGGAGTTCGACAGAAGAACCCTTGATATAATGCGTCAGCCGCTGGAGGATCATATTGTAACCATAACACGAGCGTCGGGAACGATAACATACCCCTGCCGGTTCATGCTTGTGGGCGCAATGAATCCATGCCCATGCGGCTACTATGGACATCCGACGAGAAAATGCACATGCTCACCTCAGACGGTACAGAAATATCTTTCACGTATATCTGGGCCTCTTATGGAGCGTTTTGACATGCACCTTGAGGTAGAGCCGGTAATGTTTGAGGATCTTTCCGATACGAAAATGCCTGAATCCTCAGCAGAAATACGCAAAAGAGTACAGACTGCAAGAGAAGTACAGGATAAGCGTTATAAAGGGACAGGAATAACCTGCAATTCTCAGATACCAGCAGGTCATTTGCAGACATACTGCCCTGTAACAGAAAGTGCCCATAAGGTCATACAGGACGCATTTGACAAACTCGGACTAAGCGCACGTTCATATGATAGAATTTTAAAGGTTGCCCGTACCATTGCTGATATGGCAGGCTCGGAGATAATAGAAAAAAGCCATGCAGCAGCGGCAATACAGTACGGCAGCGTAAATTGGAAATACAAGGTATAACAGAAAAAAAGAGAACACAGTGAAAGGAAACAAAATGAAAGAGCTTCGTGAAAAAATAGCGGACAGTTTCCGCCGGCTTGACAAGCTTGTGATTATTGCAGGGATACTTTGTTCGGTGCTGAGCGTTGTTATGCTGCATTCAATACATGTAAATGAGGTACTTGACATAGGAGTGGATGATGCAGTTACGCAGGCGATCGCAGCAGCAGTGGGAATTGTATGCATGATAGTTGCGGCATCTGTAGATTTTCACAGAGCAACAAAGCTATGGTATGTATATGTACCCATAATACTTATTCTTGTTGCACTTACGTTTACATCTCTCGGCTATCAGCGAGAGGGTGCGGATGACCAAGCATGGCTTGACCTTGGCTTTACGAGTATCCAGCCCTCGGAATTTCTGAAAATAGTTTTCATAATGTCCTTTTCCCTGCATTTGTCGAAGGACGAGGCTAATATGAATCATCCTCTGCATATGCTCCTGCTTCTGCTTCATGGTGCAGTACCGCTTGGAATTGTCGTACTTCAGGGTGACTATGGTACTGCGGTAGTATTTGCCATGATGCTTATAATGATGCTTTTCGCTTCCAGAATCTCATGGGTATATATAGCGGCAGCAATGGTGCTGATACCGGCAGCATTGTGGGCGGCATGGAATTTTGTTCTGGGCGATCTTCACAAGAGCAGAATTCTTGTTCTCCTGAATCCGGGAACTGACCCTGAGGGACTTGAATATCAGCAGGATCTTGGACTGACAGCACTTGCCTCGGGAAAGCTTTTCGGAAAGGGCGTATACAGCGGAGAGGATTATGTAAGTGTTCCGGAGCTTCACAATGACTTTATCTTTGCCTATGTAGGAGAAACGCTTGGTTTTGTAGGAACGATGGCAGTTGTCATTGTTCTGACCTTTATATGTGTAAAAGTCCTTCTCTGCGGAGTAAAGCTTCCGGACAGACAAGGAATGTTTATCTGCGTTGGAGTATTTGCGATGTTTGCAACTCACTGTATAATGAATATCGGAATGGTGCTGAAGGTTCTGCCTGTAATTGGTGTGCCGCTGCCGTTTCTCAGTGCAGGAGGTTCAGCAACCCTTAGCATGTACATCGCCCTTGGACTTGTTCAGAGCGCAAAGCTCCACAGTGTAAGACCGCCGAGAGTTTTGTTTGATGATTGATAATTAAAAATGAGCCGCTGCATACACTGTGCAGCGGCTCTTATATTTGCGTTTATGAAGCAAGTATATCGTCCCATACAGGAGAAAGACCTGCTGCCTTCTGTGCATAGTATGTGAGGACAGCAGTTGCATCGTCAATATCAACTACACGATTTCTGTCAATATCAGCAGCAACTAACTGTGCTTCACTGAAGCTTGCTGTAGAAATACCAGATGCAGTATTAGCGTAATGTGCAAGAATATCTGTAGCATCGGAGGTGTCGATTAAGCCATTCTGATCAGCGTCACCCGGAGTAACACCCCAGCATGGTTCTTCAAGAAAGCAAAAGCTAACAATAGGGTTTAAAGTGATCCATGTTCTGATAACGCTTTTCAGGTGTTTTTCATTATAGTCACTATAATTCGCTAACTCGTCACGTTCATCAAAGTCAACTGCGAATATATTGTACTTTACGGTCAGATCATCAGCGTGGAATCCGTTACTATGTACAACAAAATGATCAAAGATGTCTTCGGGTAACATCATATTTTCCCCATCCAAACGTGTAATAGACTCATTCGTCCATACATTGAAAAGCACGTAGCCGTAATTTCCAGTAGATTGTTCGCCGTATGATCTGTATGCTTCTGCTGCCTCTTCAGAAATTGCACATATTTCCTCTTCGGAGAGTGCGAGAAATTCTTCAAAGGTATAGGTTTCAAAGATGTTTACTGTTTCCTCCGCACTTGCTGCAATTGGTGCAAGTGATGTCAGAATCATCATCGCAGAAATAAGTATGCTCATTAGTCTTTTTTTCATAGAAATCCCTCCTATCAGGCACTCATATATTCACCGTAACATCATCCTTTCCCACGATGTAACACATGAGTGCGATAATGTCTGCAATATTTGTATTTTCATCACAATTAAAATCTGCTGCCAGAATCTGTGTTTCATTTAATGTTATGATTTGGCAGAGATATTTGTTAAGTGCAATAATATCCAATATGCCTATTTTGCTGTCCATATTTATATCGCCGTATAATATTACCGGTTCATCTGAAGGTTTGGTGATTTCCTCTCCGCAATATTCATCATGCTCTGAAAAAACAACGATTGGATTGATAAACAGCCATACAAATATTTTAGCAACTATCTCGCTTTCGTCGTAAGGATATGCAGCAAGGGCATTTTTATCTGCATAAAGATCATATCCTGTGTAATACGTATTGCTTTCTCCGTTTTCATCAAAGAGAACTATAACGTCAGAAGTTGGTACAATATCACGTTCACCAGTAAAGAATTCCTCAGGAAGTTTTAATGCGGCTAATAGGGCATTGTAATCCATAATGCAGTCCGTCCAGTTATCGTTCCATTCAAGTATGAACTGATTGCATTCTTCAGGATAAATCATGACTGTATAACGACAGAACGAGGGATTATATTGCATTAAAAATTCATTTCTTTCCTTAGATTCTTCATATGCAGATTGAATATAGGGAGAGATACTGCATATTTCCTCTTCGGAGAGTGCAAGAAATTCTTCAAAGGTACAGGCTTCAAAGATGTTTACTGTTTCCTCCGCACTTGCTGTAATTGGTGCAAGTGATGTCAGAATCATCATCGCAGAAATAAGTATGCTCATTAGTCTTCTTTTCATAGAAGTCCTCCTTATAAATTCATAAAGTTTTCTTCATTTCAAAAATAGCGTCACGGTACATCGGACTCACCTCACAAAAAATATAGAAACGTTATCTTCTACATATATTATAAACCATGACAAACTAAATGTAAATAGTTTCCATAAAACTTTTTTAAAAAATCGTGCGTTTTGCATACAGTTATTTTTCAAAGTATATCGAAACCCATTCCGAACAAACAAAAAGCCGCTGCATACACTGTGCAGCGGCTCTTATAATTTAAACAGATTTTATCTTGCACCCTTTTTACGTACAACAACACCTATGGTACGGAAAATAAGCTTAATATCAAGCCACAGGCTGCGCTTTTTTATGTATTCCACATCAGATTCAACCCAACGCTCGAATTCAATATCACTTCGACCTTCAACCTGAGCAATGCATGACAGACCTCCCTTGACGAGAAGTCTCTCCATATGCTCCGGAGTATACAGAACCACTTCACGAGGAAGCGGCGGACGAGGACCTATAATGGACATATCACCCTTGAGTATATTCCAAAGCTGAGGAAGCTCATCTATAGAGGTTTTACGTATGAATCTGCCGAATTTTGTAACACGTGGATCGTTTGCATTCTTGAATGCAAGACCATCGGTTTCGTTGCCGGACTGAACCTCCTTGAACTTCGCCTCTGCATCCTTGCACATGGAACGGAATTTGTACATATGAAATATTTTGCCGTCCTTAGTAAGGCGAGCCTGTGAGAAAAATGGATTTCCGCAGTCCTGAAGAAATACGATAAGAGCAATAATAGCCATAGGTATAAGCAGAAGTATCAAAGCAATTATGGAAAGTACTATATCCATCGCACGTTTGCAGAAAAGATAAGCCTTTCCGCCGTTAGGTACGACTTTGCTGTATTTAAGGGTTTCATGAACACCGGCTGACAGCAGTTCCAGAGCCATACGGTCAAATTCAAGTATGGGATAATTTGTTTCACCGTTGGGATTCTCTTTCATGGAAGAAAGAGTAACCTCTGTGATCATTTCTTCAGTAATCACAGGATGTTCGTCATAAGTCATCTTCTTCAAAGCAACTCCTCCTTATGCAGTCCATTTCATATGCTGTGCATGCAAAAATTCTCTATATCTGTCGTATTATAATATTCTACCAGACATTTTGCCGTTTGTCAAATCGAAAACAGACTCTTTTGAAGTTTTACGCAGCGTTTACAATTCGGTTTTTTTGCGGCAAACAATAATAATGCAGGATAGGCTGCCGCACAATATATGCAGCAGCCCGTTGATAATTACTTAAAAGGGTTTTCAGTGGGATAACGTACACCTGCCGGCTGATTGTATCCAATCTCATTTGTGTTCAAACCAAGATACTTGAACACCTCATAAAGCGTCTTGCCAAAGTGACCGAATGCAACTGCACCATGGTGAGGAAATCTTTTCTCAATGAGTACATGACGGTAGAAGCGAGCCATCTCCGGAATTGCAAAAATGCCAATAGAACCAAAGGAATGTGTAGCTGCCGGAAGAACCTCGCCCTGTGCGATATAGGCACGGAGCTTTGCGTCGGCAGTTGACTGGAGACGGAAGAAGGTTATATCACCAGCGGCAATGTCGCCCTCAAGCGTACCCTGTGTAACCTCCTCAGGGAGACTTCTTGCCATGATAAGCTGATACTTCATTTCACAGAATGCAAGCTTGCCTGAAGGTGTATTTCCGCAGTGGAAGCCCATAAAGGTCTCATTCAGACGATAGGGGGCATTGCCCTCTATCTCATTTTTGTAAAGCTCTTCCGGAACAGTATTGTTTATATCAAGGAGTGTAACTGCGTCATTGCTTACAACTGTACCGATAAATTCACTCAGTGCACCGTAAATGTCAACCTCACATGATACAGGGATACCTCTTCCGGTAAGACGGCTGTTCACATAGCATGGAACAAAGCCGAACTGAGTCTGGAACGCCGGCCAGCATTTTCCTGCAATAGCGACAAATTTTCTGTAACCCTTGTGTTCCTCTATCCAGTCAAGGAGAGTCAGCTCATACTGAGCAAGCTTATGAAGTATTTCAGGTTTCTTGTTTCCCTCGCCAAGTTCTGATGCCATATCCTTTACCACATCCGGAATGCGCGGATCACCGGCATGCTTATTGAACGCCTCAAACAGGTCAAGCTCGGAGTTCTCTTCAATCTCAACACCCAGATCATACAGCGGCTTTATAGGTGCGTTACATGCAAGGAAGTTTGTAGGTCTTGGGCCAAAGCTTATTATCTTGAGGTTTGAGAGGGCATATACAGCCTTTGCAATGGGCAGGAAGTCGTGTATCATATCAGCACACTCCTCCGCAGTGCCTACAGGCTCTTCCGGTATGTATGCCTTTACTCCACGGATGTCAAGGTTATAGCTTGCGTTGAGCATACCGCAGTAAGCGTCGCCTCTGCTTGATGAGAGCACGCCGATATTTTCCTCAGCGGCTGCACAGAACATTTTAGGGCCGTCAAAATGCTTTGCAAGGAGTGTTTCGGAAATTTCAGGGCCGAAGTTTCCGAGGTATACGCACAGTGCCTGACAGCCTGCTTTTTTCAGGTCTTCAAGAGCCTGCATCATGTGAATTTCACTTTCAACGATACAGATAGGACATTCATAGATGTCATCTGAACCGTACTTCTTTGTGTAAGCCTCAACAAGTGCCTTTCTTCTGTTTACGGAAAGACTTTCCGGAAAGCAGTCACGGCTTACTGCAACGATTCCTACTTTGATTTCTGGTATGTTTATCATATTCTTTTATCTCCTGTAATTAGATTTTTATAGTTGCATCAATCCCATGACGGTTCCATGCCGGCAGCGGACTGTGCGTAATAGCTTAAAATAGCGGTAGCGTCCTCAAGGTCGATTACAGTTTCATTGTATTCGATCGTCTGACTCATAAGAGAGTTTGATACATAACGTGTCACATCACCCTGAAGCAATGCCATAAGCTGAACATAGTCATCATCGCTGCCGGTAAGTGACGCTTCAAGACCAGCGGCTTTATAAGCATAATATCTGAGAGCCGCAGAAGCATCCTCCAGATTTATCTTGCCATCTGGGATAATATCTCCTCTGTTGAACGGATAGATTCCGAAATCAAAGCCTAAACCGCCTTTATTGAGAGTACCGCTTGATACGCAGAAATAATATGTTCCTGCTTCAAGAGGAAGATTGTGATAGCAGCCTCTGTTGTTTTCGGATTCATTCTCTCTTGTGTGCCATCCGCCGTTTGTGATGTAGGATGTTTCATCCTCTTTATAGAAGAATACGTTGTTGCTTGCGTCGGGATACTCACAGCTTATGGAAATGAGATTGCCGAGCATGAAATAGTGTCCGGATTCTTCAATTGTGAATTTATACCAGCAGTCATAAAGCTCTGATGCGATTATATCTTCATGGCTGAGGTCAGCGGTCAGGACATCATAATAGTGTGTGCCTACTTCAATTTCTGCCGCTTCTTCGCGTGTGATATTATCATTTTTGTCTATGGTATCATTCAGCGGAGACGCATCAGCGGCAATTGAGCCTGTGGCAGGCTCAGTCCAGTAGTTGTGGTCAATTATCTCTGTCCAGAAGTAATATGTTCCTGCATACATGACATAATCTTTTGTAACGGTCTGACCTGCGCTTATCTGATTTGAGTGGTAATCAAGGGAATCGCTGTCAGTCCATCTGAAATCCTGTCCTACAGGATTTTTCTGAATGCCGAAATTTATTGCGTTTGAGCAGGATACAGTGAATTCAATGCGGGATGTTTCATTTACGGTAAATTGATATACAGATATGCAGCTTGTGTCGTTGGTGTCGGAGTTTGTTACAGAGAAGCTCAGTGAAGTGCCGTCAACGGGCAGCGTCTGAATTTCATTATCCTCTGCAAATGCAGAAGGAATGTTCAATGACGAGGCAAAAAGACATACGAGTGAAATGGTAAGTGCACAGATTCGAGTTAACATAATAACATCTCCTTATAGATAATTTTGGGGAAGGTATCCCTACTTAAATTATACTATATTACCATTAAAAGTCAACAGTTTTCAGGAAAATTATACATTATAAATCAAGAATTTATTCGTTTATAACAAGCTTCAGTTTCTTAACCAGCTCAGCACATTCCTCACAGCTTACTGAACCGCCTCCGAATGGTACAAGATTGCGGATAGGCATATAGCGCATCATAGCTTCAAGCATTTCAGAAGTACCTGCACCCATAGCGTCCTCATCGGAAGAACCGCTGTCCTGACCAAATGCACCCAGATAAGGCTTCAGCACATCCATTACGCCCTCAATATGAAGCAGATCGCCAAGAAGAGTATCCTGCGTTATTTCCATGGGAATATACTTTCTGCCGTCAATATGAATTACAGTCTGTGCAGTGAGGTTTGCAGAGGAATTGCCTGCCGCAATAGTGTAATCACCAGTTGGAACGCACCAGCCGTCCAGAACCTCATCATAATACGCAAATGCACGTTTATCTAAAGTAAATGTGACAGTCTTAGTCTCGCCTGCTTCAAGTGCAACCTTTTCGTAGGCACGAAGCTCCATAGCCGGACGAATTACAAAGTCATTCTTCTCAGGAAGAACATAAAGCTGAACCACTTCTTTTCCCTGTCTTTCACCGGTATTTGTGATATTCACAGTAACCTTCACACAATCCTTATCAGTGTATGAGGTGCGGTCTGTAGTTATGCCGGAAATATTGAAGCTTGTATAGGAAAGACCGTGACCGAACGGGAAAAGCACCGGCATTTTCTTTGTGGAATAGTAGCGGTAGCCTACGAAAACGCCCTCACGGTAAGGGGCATAGTCGCCCTCGCCAAAGAACGAAAGATAGGACGGATTATCCTCAAGCTTAATGGGGAATGTTTCTGCAAGATGACCGCATGGATTCTTTTCGCCGAAGAGAAGCTGTGCAGCAGCACCGCCGGATGCCTGTCCTGCAAGGTATGCTTCCAGTATGCCCTTTACTTCGTTTATCCACGGCATTTCCACAGGTGAACCATTGTGGAGAACTACAACAGTATTGGGATTTGCTTTAGAAACTTCGGAAATAAGCTTGTTCTGGCAGTCGGGCATTCTCATATGGCTTCTGTCAAAGCCTTCTGATTCAAAGGAATCCGGCAGACCTGCAAAAACAACAGCCTTATCCGCATTCTGTGCAGCCTTTACAGCCTCGGTAATGAGAACCTCGTCCGGTTCATTTGATTCAGCTTCATATCCCTTTGCATAGGTTACATTGTATCCCTTTGAATTTGCATATTCAAGGGCAGATTCAACCCTGTGGGAATTTATATGAGAACTGCCGCCGCCCTGAAAACGCGGATTTTCCGCAAATGCGCCGATGAATGCAATGCTTTCATTCTTGTCAAGAGGAAGGATATTCTCTTCATTTTTAAGAAGAACCATACATTCCGCAGCGATTTCTCTTGAAAGCTCATGATCAGCGTCACGGTCAAAGACTGCGTTTTCGTCACGTCCGGAGAGATGTCTTTCAAGAATAGTGAGAACTCTTTCCACGGCAGTATCAAGTACCTCCTCGGAAAGTCTGCCATCCTTTACAGCCTGCACTATCTCAGCGTCACGGAAGCCGAAGCTTGATGGCATTTCCAGATCCATGCCTGCTTCAAGGGCGGTGCATCTGTCGCTTACTGCGCCCCAGTCGCTTACAACATAGCCGTCAAAACCCCATTCTCCACGGAGAATATCAGTGAGAGCTTTCTTGTCATCAGCGGCATATGTGCCGTTTATCCTGTTGTAGGAACACATTACAGTCCAAGGCTTAGCTTCCTTGACTGCGTTTTCAAATGCTGCAAGATAGATTTCCCTTGCAGTACGTTCATCCATACAGGAGCTGCTGCTCATGCGGCGGTGTTCCTGATTGTTGGCGTAGAAATGCTTTATGCTTGTGCCAACATTCTTGCTCTGAACGCCCTTGATGAAGTGCTTGGCAGTTTCGCCGGCAACAAGTGGATCTTCTGAATAGTATTCAAAGTTGCGTCCGCAGAGGGGAGAACGCTTAATGTTGACAGCAGGGCCGAGGATAACGGCAATATTTTCAGCCTGACATTCATTTCCGAGAGCCTGTCCCATTTTCTCCATAAGCTCTCTGTCGAATGAAGCAGCAGCGGCACTTCCTGTAGGGAAGCATACAGCCTTAATGCTTTCGTTGATGCCCATGTTATCGGCGGTTTCGTCCTGCTTGCGCAGACCGTGAGGGCCGTCGCTCATCATGAGTGAGGGTACGCCAAGGCGTTCAACGGCTTTGGTATGCCAGAAGTCGCCGCCGGAACATAGACCTGCTTTCTCCTCAAGAGTGAGCTGTGATATGATTTCCTTGATGTTCATTTGATTTCCTCCAAATCAATAAAAGTTTTTTGGTCCAGTACCCCAAGGGCACTTCCTTCGGGCGCATTTTCAAAAATGCTGGTGCGGTCCAGCTTCATAAGCTGGTCGCCGTCCGCAGACGGCGAAATACTCTTTGCTGAAAATTACGGTAGGTTTTCTCTAAGAGCAATAACACAAATTTCGCTTAATAAAGAACTTTCTGCCAATGTGACCTTAAAACAGAAAGCTGTCTTTTCGCCTGATGAAAAGAACGTCAGCGAAATTTGAAACCCAGCAGGAGAAAACGGCGTGAAACGCCGGAGAATCCTGCGAACCGCACGAGTTAAGTTATCTAAGAGAAGTTACTCCTTTATACCCAATCCCGGCAGAAAATCCACAAGCTTCAGCCCGAACCGTTCAGCATACATCCTGCATTTTTCCATATTCTCCGTATCATTAAGGCTTTCGGGAAAATGGGCATCACAGCCGATAATGGCATCACATCCTGTTTCTGCGGCAATGCGGAAAAACTTATCTGCCGGATAATGCCTGCCCTGCAATAGACCTAGCATGTTTATTTCAATAGGAATGTTCCTTTCTTTAAGATATTCACAAAGCCTGCCCATATGCTTTCTGTAAATATCATCAGTTCCGGTGAAATTAAAGAGATCGGGATGAGCCACATATGAATATCTGCCTGTGTCCATTCCCATTATAATAGTATCAACATACTTTTTCAGCTCATATTCTGAATCAGATGGAAAGCCGGTATAGGGCGCAAAGGGTTCTCTGCCTGTGAAATGCTGTCCCAGTATCATATAGTCAACAGGATAATTATCAAGAAGCCTGTACTGTTTTTCAATAAGTTCCGGAATGTATTCAGCCTCAAAGCCGGCGTATATTGTTATGTCATTCTTATATTCACGTTTAAGTCTGTCCATTGATGCAAAGTAATCGTCAAGCTGAGAGGGCAGCATTCTCGTACCGGAAACATGTCCGTCATCATATATCCACGGGCAATGGTCGGAAAAACCGAGAATCTTCATGCCGCTTTTTATTGCGGCTTCTACATAAGCCTTATCCTCGCCGGACGCATGCTGACAACGAACCGTATGTGTGTGATAATTTGCAAGCATAATTATTACCTCCTGTTCATTCTGATTATATTTTAGCATAAGAAAGATCTCGATTCAATGACAATCTCTGAACATGTGTATAAAAAACGGGCGTGGAAACCCACACCCGTTTGATTATATGTAAATTACTTCTTGCCGAAAAGTCCGCCCAGCTTATCACCGATGTCATCGAGACTGATCTTAGCCTTAATACCATTTACAATGCCCTCTATCTGATCATCCGGCAGGTCAACACCGATAAGACCTTCCAGTGCTGCAATCGGATCTTCCTTGAATTTCTTCATAAGATCCTTGTCACCCTTGATCTTGTCAGTCAGTTCTTCGATTTTTGCTTTAATATCCATGATAATGTCCTCTTTTCTGATTAAAGTGAAGCTCTGATGAGCTGTTATTTATTATAACATACAACTCTCTATAATGCAAGAGATTTTTGTTTAAATTTACAAGGAAATAATCTTAGCCTGCAATATTGAATCTTTCCAGATACTCATTGTACTTAGCAGCGAAAAATTCCTTGTTCTGAATTTTAACAGTGTGGAGATATTCATGGGTATCAAATGTACCGTGATTAGCTTCAATAACAGCAACAGCGATGTTTGAGCAGTGGTCAGCAGTACGCTTGAGACTTGTGAGAACGTCATTGAGAGCAAATCCAAGTTCCTTGGTACACTTACCATTCTGAAGGCGAATGATATGCTTTCTCTTTGCAGTGAGAATAAGAGTGTCGATAACCTTATCCAGAGGTTCAACAGCTGCGGCAATTTCAAGATCTCCTGTGCGGAATGTCTCAGCAGTTATATTGAGAATTTCCTTTACAGCTTCGGAAATAATTCTCAGTTCTTCGTTTGCTTCAGAGGAGAATGACGTTTTCTTATCATGAAGTTCCCTGCCGATCTCAGTAACGCTTACCGCATGGTCACCAATACGTTCAAAGTCGTCGATAGTGTGGAGTATCTTAGCGATCCGCTTTGAATCAGCATCAGAAACGCCTATCTTTGTCAGCTTCATCATATATGTTCCAAGCTGATCTTCAAGAGTATCAAGACGTGTTTCCATCTCGTCTATCTCAGCAGCACCCTCTTCAGTAAAGTGTCTCATCTGCTCAATCGACTTGAAGAAAGCGTCCTTTGCCAGCATACACATGTCAACAGTAACATCAAAGGACTTGTTCACAGCAATAGTAGGCACGGAAAGTGTACGTTCGTCCAGAATAACTTCCTTTGCATTTTCGCCGTCCTTATCCTTGATTACCCAGTTAGCAAGCTTTTCAAGCTGCTTTGCAAATGGAAGAAGAAGCGCAGTTGTCAGTACATTGAAAATACTGTGTATAATGGCTATCATAAGAGGTGATATTTCCCAGCTGGTAAATTCCCAGTTGAATATCATATCACCAAGACAGAATGGAATAAGACAGATAAGTGTACCAAAAATATTAAATGAGAGATGTACAACAGCAACTTTTTTTGCATTTCTGCTTACGCCGATACTGGAGATAAGTGCAGTAACGCATGTACCGATATTCTGTCCCATGATGATCGGGATAGCCATTCCGTATGTAACACCGCCGGCAAGAGAGAGAGCCTGAAGAATTGCCACAGAAGCGGCAGAACTCTGGATAATACCAGTAAAAACTGCACCGATAATAACAGCTATAATTGGATTGGAGAATGCGGTGAGCATACTTGCAAACTCAGGCATTTCGGAAAGCGGCTCCATAGAATCTGACATGAGAGTCATACCGAACATGAGAATTGCAAAGCCAATAAGAACGCTGCCGAGGCTCTTCCATTTTTCCTTTTTGCCCATCATAGTCATGACAACGCCGATGAGAGCGAAGATGGGTGCGAAATTCTTGGGCTTTAAGAGATTGAGCCAGATAACGTCACTGTCGATACCAGCAAGACTAAGTATCCATGCAGTAAGGGTTGTGCCTATGTTTGAACCCATGAGTACACCGATAGTCTGTCCGAATTCGAGGAGACCGGAGTTTACCAAACCAACCAGCATAACGGTAACAGCAGAAGATGACTGGACAGCGATAGTCATGCCTGCACCGAATAACATTGCGATATAACGGTTTTTAGTGATCTTGTTAAGGTTCTTTGTAAGTGAGCCGTTGGAGGATTTTTCGAGGCCGGCAGACATAACGTTCATTCCATAAATGAAAAATGCCAGTCCTCCGAAAAGGGTGATAATTGAAAAAATATCCATAAGATTTTTCTCCTTCCTGATCATACAGGGATTTTACTTAGGTTTTACATGGATTTAACCATAATAACATTCTAACGGATATTACTTAACTGTAGCTTAAAATGATGGAAAATTTTTATAAATTATACGCAGTTTCATACAGCAGAAAATGCAGCTGCCGCAAAATATGCGGCAGACCTGCTATGACGTTATATCCTCAACCAGCCTGCGCATTTCTTCCTCCGTATTGGTTATAATTCCTTGTGAGAGCAGTTCCCTGTCATAATCGGAGAGAAGAGTGAGCGGCATGTCCAACTCATGGTATGGTACTTCACTGTCACCACGGAACATTCCCAGCTTTCCTTCCCATATCCGTAGAACATATTTTATGCCTGTGGTTACGGATGTTGAGGTAACAGCGGCATCGGTGGCTTCCTGAGCCGCAGGAGCTGGATGCCTGATGGAGGCTGTCATAGTACCGAAAACAACTACTGTTGAAACCGCAAGAGCTGTTACCGGCATGAGCCATACGAGTTTATTTGTCATTTAGTTTTCCTCCTTTTTTCAATAAGTAACATATTCAGTATGGGCGGTTTGGCAAAGTTTATACATTGTGTATATTTTTATAGGAAATTTTGCGCAAAGCCTTAACAACCGGAATTTTTTGTGTTATAATAAATGTGTATATTTTCACGTCAATCAGTGGCATATCCTGCCATATCAACGGCAGCCCACTTTTATGGAAGGATAGAGACTTATGGAAAACAATCATCAGAATAAAAATACTCCGCAGAATCCGAAAAAACCATCGGAAAACAGCAGTCAGCGTCCTGCACCCAAACGTCCTGTACAGACAAATGCACCGTCAAATGGAACAAAACAGCAGGGAAAAGCTCCTGTAAGGAGACCAAGACCAGCAGGCACATCACCGGACGGCAAGCCGCCGGTAAATCGTCCTCCGGCACAGCGTAATCCAAATCCTGTTCAGAAAAAGCCGGATCCATCATCAGGAAATTCTGTGCATGCAGCATACAGAAAAGAAACAGATGAAGAAATACGAAGCAAGCCGCCTACAGGTACGCCGGAATACCCTTACCGAAAGGGTAATCTTGCATCGTCAAAACTGCAAAAGTTTCCGGCTCTGAGAAATGCAATCTCAATACTCCTTACAACAATAATGTCATTATTCCTCATATGTGTTATCACAGGTGCGATCGTTGTAACAGCACTTACAATCTATGTAATGGATTTCAGGGACGAGATTTCATCTGTAACTATCGAGGAAATGGAGCTTCAATATAACACCTATGTATATGCCACGGATTCAGCCGGAAAGGAAATATGCCTTTATGAGGTAAACAATTCCTCCGAGCGCAGACCTGTAGAAATAGAAGATATACCCCAGCATGTGCGTGACGCATTTGTTTACGCTGAGGACGGAAAATTCTATACTCATGACGGTGTTGACTATAAGAGAACCTTCTATTCCTTTGTAAATATGTTCGTGCATATTTATGACACCAATATCGGCGGTTCTACAATTACTCAGCAGCTTGTAAAAAACATCACCGGCGATGACGTTCAGTCTCCGTCACGTAAGATAAGAGAAATCTTCCGTGCAATGGAACTGGAAAAGAACTATTCAAAGGATGAGATACTTGAAAGCTACCTTAACTATATAGGATTCGGCGGCCCTACAAACGGCATACAGAGTGCTTCACTGAAATATTTCGGAAAAACTGTTTCCGATCTTACAGTTGCAGAAGCTGCCTGTCTTGCAGCTATACCAAAAAGTCCGGAGGTACTCAATCCCTTTGCAGGCTATACGGACGAGGAGACCGGCGAATGGGTAAATACAGGTAAAGAAGCAAACCGTGCAAGACAATACTATGTTCTTGAGCAGATGTACGAAAACGGCGCAATAACCTATGACGAATTTCAGGATGCACTCAGCGATGAGCTTGTTTTTACTGATTCAGATGAATATAAGCAAGCACATCCGGACGAAGAAGAAAACGCCTATCTTTCTGCATCTGTAACAAGCTGGATAGTAGATACTGCTATTTATGAGGTTGCTGAATATTTGCAGGAGCTTTACAACATTTCGTCCGCTGAGGCTATCAAGCGTATAAACGGCGGCGGATACCGTATCTATACAACAGTTGATATGGATATGCAGGAATATGTGGAGGAAAGATACCTTGATCTTGACAATCTCATGGAATCTACCTCCGTTGCCCACTACGGAGACCTTAACGGTGACGGTCAGTATACCGTTGAGGAAATAGAATATCCGGAGTCTGCATTTATTGCCATGAACTATGAAGGCAGCATTCGTGCCATTGTAGGTCATGTAGGTGAAAAAGACAGCTCGCTCTGCTGGAACTATGCAACAATGGAACCACGCCAGCCCGGCTCTACCATCAAGCCCCTTGCCTCATACGGTCTGGGACTTGAAAAAGACCTCATTCATTGGGGTTCAATATATGAGGATTCACCTCTTACAAATGTTGGCGGTGAGGACTGGCCGATAAATTACAGCAACACCTATTCCTATTCGGATGTGTATGCAGCTGACGCACTTGCAAAATCACTTAACACTGTATCTGCCAAGATATGCAATGACCTTACACCGCAGGCTGTATTCAGCTTTACCACCGACAAAATGGGACTGAAGCTTTCTGCAACCTCTCCCGATGGACTTACAGATAATGCAATCTCACCGCTGTCTGTAGGCGCACTGACATACGGCGTAACTCTTGAAAACCTTGTAAACGCATATATCCCTTACGGAAACGGCGGAACTTATTATAATGCTCATATCGTTAGCAAGGTAGTACAGGGAATGGATACAGTCGTATACGAGGACGACGGAAGTCCGAGAAGAGTCGTAAGCGAAGAGACTGCATACGTTATGAACAAGCTTCTCCGCAATGTTGTAAACAAGGGAACAGGCTCTGCCGCAAAGCTTGCCAATAAGCGTGTTGCAGGTAAAACAGGCACATCAGAAGACTGGACAGACCTTACCTTTGTAGGACTTACAGAAGACTTTGTAAGCGGCGTATGGGTAGGCTATTCAAACAGATACTCTCTCCCAAGCTCACTTAAATCTGCACAGGTATGGTATAATATTATCGGAGAATATGCAGATCAGATGAATACAGGAGCGTCATATCCTTCATGTGATACGGTAATCACAGGGGATGTATGCTCACGAACAGGCTATATAGCAGGAGATAACTGTCCTACAAGCGGAACAGGCTACTGGAAGTCATCAAATGCACCGGTATGTGACGGCTGCTGGAAGTATGTTACAACAACTCCGGCTGCTACAACTAATGCTTCATCACAGGCAGCAACAACAGCCGCACCGGCACAGACAACCGCTGCACCTGCACCGACTGATCCTCCTGCAACAGTACCGCCTGCAACCGAACCAGTACCTGAGCCTACAGAAGCTCCGGCGGTTTAATATAAAACAAACGAGGTGTTCACATTGACACAGAAATTTCAGATGTGCTGTCCATGTCATTTCGGACTGGAACGCACACTTCACTTTGAACTTACAAAAATAGGCGCAGAAGATATAACCGTTCAGGACGGACGTATTCTCTTCCGAGGAGATTACTCCGTTCTGGCGAAAGCCAACCTCTGCCTTTCAACAGCTGAGAGGGTTCTTATTCAATTAGGTGAATTTCCGGCATACAGCTTTGAGGAGCTGTTTCAGGGCGTAAAGAAGCTTCCTCTTGAAAACTGGATAGGCAAGGATGACGCTTTTCCGGTCAAAGGACATGCCCTTGATTCCAAGCTCCACAGCATACCGGACTGTCAGTCCATTGTAAAAAAGGCGGCAGTAGAACGTCTGAAAATGCATTATAGAACAAGCTGGTTCTCTGAAACCGGAAGTATTCATCAGATACAGTTTTCCATCAGAAAAAACATTTGTGTGATATATCTTGATACATCGGGAGCCGGTCTCCACAAGAGAGGCTACAGAAGAAATTCCAACGCTGCACCTATTAAAGAAACTCTTGCGGCAGGCATCATTGACCTTGCAAGAGTACGTTCTGACAGTGTGGTTGTTGATCCATTCTGCGGAAGCGGAACATTCCTTATAGAAGCCGCATTCAAGGCAATGCACATGGCACCGGGACTTAATCGTCACTTTGCGGCTGAAAAATGGGGCTGTATTCCGGATCAGGTATGGAGAAATGCAAGAGCTGAAGCTATTGCGGCGATAAATCGTGACGCAGAGTTTGAGGCATACGGCTTTGACTGTGATCCGGAGGCAATAAGGCTTACAGAAGAAAATGCACGCAAGGCAGGCGTAAAGCCAAGAATACATCTTATGCAACGTGATGTTGCAGATTTTGAACCGATAGAGAACAGCATTACAGTATGTAATCCGCCTTATGGCGAGAGAATGCTTGACATTCAGGCTGCGGAATCTCTGTACCGGATAATGGGATGTGTATTTCCGGCAGATAAGGCGCATCCGTGCTATGTCATTTCGCCGGACAGCGAGTTTGAGACTTTTTTCGGAAAAAGTGCGTCAAAACGCAGAAAACTGTACAATGGCATGATGCAGTGCCAGCTTTATATGTACTTCTGAGGATTATTGAATACAGAAAAACTGCCGTACAGACATGTGCGGCAGTTTTTGTTAAATACATATCAAAAAAAGCAGCCACTTTTTCGTGACTGCTCATTTGTTAACTCTTTACCATTGCTCTCCAACTATCGAACGAGAGCCTAATTTGCTTATTCAGCAATCTTAGTCAGCTACGTACGGCAGCAGTGCTACGTGACGAGCTCTCTTGATTGCAGATGTCAGTTCACGCTGGTGATAAGCGCATGTGCTTGTAACTCTTCTGGGAAGAATCTTTGCACGCTCAGTCATGCACTTCTTCAGCTTAGCAACATCCTTGTAATCAATTCTCTCTGCACGATCTGCGCAGAACATACAAACCTTCTTACGGGAACGCTTGTTATTTCTTGGTGCTCTTTCCATGATAAATTATCCTCCTATCTGCCAAACTGCATTTTTGAGATTAGAAAGGAACTTCGCCGTCGCTGAGGATCTCTTCAAAATCGCCCAGATCTCCAAGCTGAACAGCCGCCTGAGGAGCTGCCTGCTGTGCAGGTGCTGCCTGAGGAGCTGGTGCAGGCTGGGAATAAGCCGGCTGCTGATAGGAAGCCTGATAGCCGCCGTTTCCAGCACCATAGCCGGAGTTATTATTCTGGTTCGGATTCTTGCTTTCGCAGAAATGAACATTTTCAGCCTGAACGTCCATAGAATAATGCTTAACACCATTCTGATCTGTCCAGTCATTATTTCTGAGACTTCCTTCAACAGCAATCATATTGCCCTTGCGGAAGTAACGGCTGACAAACTCAGCCTGCTGTCTCCAGCATGTAACTCTGATAAAATCAGCTTCACGCTCGCCGGTCTGTTTATTGGTAAACGGACGGTTTACTGCAACGCTGAATCTGCATGTAGCTACACCGCTTGGTGTCTGACGGAATTCCGGATCAGCACAAAGTCTGCCCATAATAATAACCTTATTCATACAGCTTGGATTCCTTTCTGTGGATTTTACATTTTACCTTATGCGGCAACGGTTACCAGGAACCGCAGTACGCCGTCTGTGATGTTCAGTACACGCTCCAGCTCAGCCGGGAAATCGGGAGCAGAAGTAAATGTGTACAGTGCATAGTAGCCATCCGGCTCATCATTGATCGGGTATGCCAGCTTACGCTTGCCCCACTCATCAATGTTCTCCAGTGTTGCGTTCTTCTCAATCTTGCGCTGGAACTTTGCCACCAGAGCCTTAACAGCTTCTTCGCCGTTTGCCAGACTGAATACAGCCATCAGCTCGTACTTTTCGATCTTCTTTGCCATTACGATACACCTCCTTTTGGATTTCGTCTGCGCACAGCGCAAACAAGGATACTTGTTTATTTTACCACGTTCCCGTTTTTTTGTCAAGGGATTTGAGGAAATTTATTAGAAAAAACAGAACCGGTTTTCCGGCTCTGTTTTGTGCATATTTATTATTGACTCTCTGTCAAGAGTTGAGAAAACAGAATCCATGTGCAAAGCACATCGCACAATGCTCCCATCAGTAAGATGAGACTTTCAGAGGTATTTTGACAAACTGAAAACCCGACACAAGCCGGATTCTTTCTCTTTAAACAAACATAATAATATAGGACAGCACTGAAGTCAGGGCAAATTCTGCAAGAAGTGCAAGAATTACAAAGCCCACATTTGCGCCGCCTGCCATACGGATACGTGACTGAACGTCAATAAGACTTCTGTTATCATTGCGCACAGCCTTTATCTTCTTGACAGCGTGACGGTAGTAAATATAATTTCCGAACAGAAACAGCACTATATTCATTGCCATTGAGATATAATTACACACAAAATCCGTCCAGTAGAGAACTCTGTAATTCTCCTTGACAGCCTCCGCAAAAGAAAGGAGCTGTTCCTGTATTGCCTTAAAGAATTCCTCACCTGCCATAGCCATCTGCGGCTGAAGCGTAGCAAGAAGAGCGTCTGTCTGTGATGCAAGGGATATGAGAGAGCCGGGAATGCTCAGCAGGAACGCCGCAATTATGATTATAGCTGTAAAAAGCCACATTTTGCGATATGCAAACCAGAGCTGCGGGAAAACCATACACACAAAATTAGGAGCGATTTTTTTCTTCTGGTCACGGAAAAATCGGAATCTGCTGATGTAATATGGAGTATTTTTTCCCACGAAATCCACCACATCCTGCATTTTCACTCCGTCTATCTCTTCATTGGAATTAACTGTATTTTCCATGCCCATAATTCCCGAAAAACGCCCTGTCCAGCTATCCTCTTCATTTCCTGTGCTGTCATCACCGAAAAGAGATTCACTGCGTTTCATAGAGCTTCCGCACTGCGTACAGAATATGTTATTTCTGTCGTTCTTACTTCCGCAGTTAGGACATGGCACAGGCGCATTTGCCTCGGCTTCCGCCTTTATCTCCTCTTCCGTTTTAGGTCTCTGCCATGAACCGCCTGTTTCATGGAGTTCGGTATTTATGCAGTGTCCGTGGGCATTCCAGCAGTCACGGTGATATGGCGTTCCGCATTCCGGACATACTACAATATCGTCATCCGCTTCAAATGTATTCTTACATCCTATACAGGTACAGTTTCTGTAATCTGCCATCTGGATACTTCCTTTCTTTTCTTTAGATATGCTTTAACTTATATTATACCACACTGCCGTATTTTTTTCAACTGCCAAAATGAATTTTTTCAGAAAAGAACGATTTATTCTTCAACATATGAAATAAAACCAAAAAATACCGCACTGTTTCCAGTGCGGTACGATCATTCAATTAGTCAACCAGATAGAATGTATCAAATATCTCCTGTGTTGTATCCTCACCGAATGTTCCGATAGTTACTGTCCACATGTACTTGCCTGATGTTCCGGAGAATATCAGCTCATACATTGCCATATCGGAATATGATGCGCTTACGTTCAGTGCGTGGAATTCCTCGCCTTCAACTTCAACAGTTGTATTTTCAATGGATATATCCTCATAGCCCATATTTGCGAAAGCGTCTTCAAGAATATCCTTGCTGTTGCTAAGGCTTTCCTCTACGTCAAGCAGTGCGATCTTTGCAATACCTACGTTTTCAAGATTAACGTTTACACTGCTCATGCCATCGCTGTGTACAGCATACATATCATAGATCATATCAGCATTCTCGATAATTTCAGCAACCTCTTCGCCTGCCATATCAGTTGCCATGTTATTGAGTTCCTTGATCTCCTCGTCGCTGTAGAAGCCCCATTCTTCACCAAGGCTGCATCCAAGTCCGATAAATGCGTTTTCATATACATTTGAATCTACTTCACCGAATTCAAAAGCTTCTCCTTCTTCTGTTTCATCAGCAGATTCCTCTTCAGACTCTGTAGCAGATTCTTCTTCAGATTCTGTAGCAGATTCCTCTTCAGATTCTTCATTATCTGTATCTGTATCTGCATCCGCTTCAGATGCTGTTGTTGTTGCTGCCTCTTCAATTGTACCTCTTACCTCTTCTTCGCCGCTGCATCCTACTGCTGAAAACAGAAGTGCCATACAAAGCATAAGTCCCATTGTCTTTTTCATGTTAAATACACTCCTTACTAATTTATGAAAATTAATATACCACAATTTCTAATTTTTGTCAATGAAATATACAGCCTTTCTCCATTACCTTTAAAAAAGCTCTTTATCAGTGCAGTAAATTAGTGATTTTGCAGGATATTATGTCAAAAAACTGCCGCACACTTCCTGTGCAGCAGTCTTTCTTCTGGTGTGACCAGACCTGTAAGCCGGGTTCTGTCGTGTGTGACAATTTATCTACGCCTTACGTCGCCGCAAGGCTCTAGCCGCCATTACGCATGATCCATCGGGCAAATGTTATGACCATACGCACCAATAGGCGTTGCATCAGGTAAGGTTTACATAGCAGTGCAGTCTCCTGCACTCTGGTGCGCTCTTACCGCACCTTTCCACCCTTACTCCCGTAAACGAAAGCGGTATATCTCTGTTGCACTTGCTCTAAGGTCGCCCTCGGCTGCCGTTAGCAGCTACCCTGCCCTGTGATGCCCGGACTTTCCTCATGAATTTCTCCACGCTGCCACACAGTCTGCTCACATATATAATTTTACACCCGTTTTATCTTCTTGTCAAGTTTTATTTTTTCTCTTCAATCTTCCAAAAAAATTTCCTCTCCCCTATTGACAAACCATTCCTCTTAGTGTATAATGAACATATGAACAGATGCTCATACGTTTGTTGAAATGCAGACATATATTTATTATGGAGGTTATTACTATGAAAAAGACTTGGAAACTGAGAGATCTGGACTGTGCTAACTGCGCAGCTAAAATGGAGAGAGCTATTGCTCAGCTTGAAGGCGTTGAAAAGGCTACGGTCAGCTTCATGACGCAGAAGATGACACTTGAAATCTCTGACAGTGCGGATGTTAACGCTATCCTGAAACAGGCTCAGAAGTGTATTAAAAAGGTCGAGCCTGATTGTGAGGTTGTGGTGAAGTAAAGGAGATAATTCTCTTAGATCAGGCTTACTCGTGCGGTCCGCACACCGAACATCCTTGGTTCGGCGTACCGTCGCCATTACCGTTGGGCGACGGGTAGGATTCTCCGGCGTTTCACGCCGTTTTCTCCTGCTGTGTTTTCAAATTTTGCTGGCTTTCTTTACTGCGGACTGAAAGCAGATTTCCTTGGTTTGATTTGATTGAATCGGACAGTCTGCTTTTTTTAGCGAAATTTGTGTTACTGCTCTTAGATTAAAACGCTCGTAAATTTTAGTGCTATGATTGCTCCGCAATCATCTGGGACTTCTCGTCCCAGACCCTACGACCGCTTTTTTTGAGAAAAAAGCGGCGCAAAAAAACTTTTATTGATTTGTACTGATGGAGGTTTTTCTTATGAACCGAAAACAAAAACGTTCCCTTTTCAAAATAATCATCAGCATTATTCTTTTTGCAGCCGTTATGATCCTCACCCATACCGTGCTTTCTCTGCCTTGGTTCGGTGAGTTTGCACTGTTTGCCGCAATATACCTCATCTGCGGACTTAATCCTATCCGAAAGGCTGTCATAAACATCTCCCATGGTCAGATTTTCGACGAAAACTTCCTCATGTGCATTGCAACCATAGGTGCATTCACCATCGGTGAATTCCATGAAGCCGTTGAGGTAATCATATTCTACCAGATAGGACAGCTTTTCGAGAGCATAGCCGTTGGACGTTCCAGAAAGGCTGTTTCTGACCTTATGGACATCTGCCCTGATGAAGCTGTTGTTATTCGTGACGGCGTAAGGGAAACTGTTCCGGCGGATGAAATTGAGGTTGGCGAACATATTATAGTATCCGCAGGCGAAAGGATCGCCGCTGACGGCATTGTAGTAAACGGCACTGGAAATATCGACACCTCCGCACTTACAGGAGAATCCGTTCCTCTTGATGCAAAGGCAGGAGTGCAGGTTCTCAGCGGATGTATAAACCTTGACGGTACTCTGGAAATTGAGGTCACTAAAATTTCCAGTGAATCAACTGCCGCAAAGATCATGGAACTTGTGGAGGAATCCGCTGAACGAAAGGCACGTACAGAAGCGTTCATCACAAAGTTTGCCAGATTCTACACTCCGGCAGTAGTTATAGGTGCAGTCCTCCTTGCACTTGTACCGCCGATGTTTACCGGATTTGATTTTGCAAAGTGGGTATTCCGTGCCCTTACATTCCTTATAGTATCCTGTCCATGTGCTCTTGTAATATCCGTGCCTCTCAGCTTTTTCAGCGGCATCGGATGCGCCTCCAAAAACGGTATTCTTATAAAGGGCAGCAGCTTTGTTGAGGTGCTTGCAAAAGCGAAAACTATTGTCATGGATAAGACCGGAACTCTTACAAAGGGTACGTTTTCAGTAACAAAGGTACACTCTGTAAGTATGGATGAAAAGGAACTTCTGAGTTTTGCCGCACATGCGGAATCCGTCTCTTCTCATCCTATTGCCAAATCAATACGAACTGCACACGGCGCAGAACCCGACTATTCTATAATAGAAAACCAGACCGAAAAGGCTGGATTCGGCGTTTCCGCTGATATTGACGGCAAAAGGGTACTTGCCGGAAAGTCTGCATATCTGAAAGAAGAGGGCATAGCCTGCATAAAGGAAAAGGAAACCGGAACGGCTGTACATATTGCAGTTGACGGTGAATATGCAGGATATATTATAGTTTCAGATACGGTCAAGGATGACGCAAGCTCTGCAATAGAGGGACTCCGCAAATCCGGCGCAGAGAAAATAGTCATGCTCACAGGCGATAAAAAGGAAACTGCAAAGGCTGTCTCTGAGGAGCTTTGCCTTGATGAAGCCTATGCCGAGCTTCTTCCGGCTGATAAGGTTGAATATATGCAGAAATTCAGGGAAGAACTTGCAGGAAAAGGCAGTCTTATATTTGTAGGCGACGGCATGAATGACGCTCCGGTACTTGCACAGTCTGACGCAGGCGTTGCAATGGGTGCAATGGGCAGCGACGCTGCAATTGAAGCGGCGGACATTGTTATTATGGATGATAAACCCTCTAAGCTTGTACTTGGCATAAAGATCGCACGAAAGACCATGGGCATTGCAAAGCAGAATATTGTATTTGCTCTTGCTGTAAAGGCGGCAGTTCTCGTTCTCAGTGCCGCCGGCTTTGCAAATATGGAACTGGCTGTTTTTGCAGATGTAGGCGTTTCAGTAATCGCTATCCTCAATGCAATGAGGGCTGGAAAAATCAAATAAAGAAATCAGGCAGCTGCAAAAACACAGCTGCCCTTTTTGTATGGAGTAGTATGTACGAAAATGACTTGGTTATCAGTTGAGTTCAATTGTATGTTTGCCGATTATTACAGCTGTAACAGCTTCCGGATCAACAGGCTGAGGATGTTCGATAACTATCCGATATTCACCTTTCAATCCATAAGAACCGGAATAATTGCCTATACATTCTATTTTCGTGCTGTCTTCCATTACGATATATACAGGATCTATGCCTATATCATACCTGTTTGCAGTAGTACTCTCACCGCTGAAAACCGTATTGAATGTAGAAACCTCTACCTTTTCCACCCATGCACAAGCATTTACACCCAGCGGCTGAATTTCCTTTTTGAGAATCTCGTCTGTGTAATAGGTAACCACCTTTGTTTTTTTCACGATGTCAACAGAAAATGATAAACTACATATCTTCTCTTCCGGTATATCGTTTATGTTGTCGAAATCGCCCAGATTATAGCTGTCCACAACATCCATGGATACATCAATTGAATCACCCTTGATAAATTCGGACAGTCTGTGCTTCATATAGATGATTGCTGATCCGTCCTCCTGCATCCAACTGCCGGAAGAACTTGAAACAGAAGATACGCTCTGACCATAGCAGGTTACCTTGAAAGTACCGGGAATATCCCACATATATTCAGTGGCAACGCCGTCTTCAAGAGGTGTTGTATAGCGTACAGCAACATAAATATTTTCTCCGTCACACACAGCACCAACAGGCTCAAATTTTTCAGCATTCCAGCCTGTCGCTGCAAAATTACTTATAGGAGATATGTATTTTTCTGCATAAACAGCAGCCTGTTCACGCTGTTCCTTTCTTTCCTCCGATTCATCCACCCATTCCGGAACACCGAAAAAGCCTTTGACCCATCCATTTTCCTGCACCGCCGAAACCGTAACCGTTCCTGCCACCGCAGCGCACAGGCATGCCGCTGCCGCAATCATTGCCGGACTGCGCTTTTTTCTGGTTTTCATGGTGATCTCAGGCTGTACGGACGCTTCCTCTGCCTTTCTGAGGATCTCCTCCTCACAGGATTCTGACATTCTGACATGAGACATCATGCTCTGATATGTGTTTTTCTCCATAATAGAAACCTCCTTGCTTCTCAAGTATTTTTTTCAGCCTTTTTCTTCCACGGTCAAGCTGAGTCTGTATAGTAGAGGGATTCTGTCCGGTTATTTCGGAGATCTCCTTTACAGAATATTCCTCGTAGTAATATAAATGTATAACCACACGATATTTCTCCGGCAGCGAAAATACTGCATGATACAGTCGGCTTTCCTCTACTGTGAAATTCTCCGCCGAGGGCAGTCTTTCCGGCATATCGTCACGTTTCGACTGCCAGAAGGACTTTTTCAGATTGCAGCATGCGTTAAGAGTAACTCTTATAAGCCACGCTTTCTCCGATTCTGCATCCCTGAACGGCTCTTCACGGAGATACAGCTTCAAAAAAGTCTCCTGCGAAATATCCTCTGCGTCCGTTCTGTTTTTCAGATATGTATAGGCTATACGGTATACCATGTCCTTGTGCCGGCTCAGCTTTTCCCTGAATTCTTCATGAGTCATCTTTCTCACTTCCTTTTCTTCTGTGAAGCTCGCTTCTATATGTAAAACAAGTGAGACAGGGAAAATATCTCACTTTTGGGAAAATAAATTGTATTTTTATGTGCTGCCTTTTATGTCTCGTTGAAAACGTTCCACCGGAACGTTTTCAAAATAGAACTTACTCGTAAGGGAAACAAGGGGAAGCGGTCTTGTTCGCTTCCCCTCGAAATGCTGTCGCATTTCTCACCCCTTTCTCCGTGCGCCGAAAGTATGGCGCAGGGAGTTTCGCCGTCTGCGGACGGCGACAAGGGGCTTCTCGCCCCTTGACCCTCGACCGCTTTTTTTGAGCAAAAAGCGGCGCAAAAAAACTTTTATTGACTTTGCAATTTCCTAAGTTGATATAATCTTGCAATAAACCGCAATATATCACAACACCCTCAGATAAATCTCCCGTATCTCACTCATCAGCGGATAGCGTGGATTTGCGCCGGTACACTGGTCATCGAACGCCTGTTTGGTCATTGCGTCAAGGCTCTCCATGAAATCCTGCTCCTTTACGCCATACATCCGCACATTCTCACGTATCTCTATCCTCTTTCTCAGCTCGTCTATCTTTGCAATAAGTCCCTCAAACAGTTCTTCCTCTGTACTGCCCTCTACTCCCACATACCTTGCGCACTCGCAGTATCGCTCCATTGCCTTGGGGTATGCGTACTGTGAGAAAGTCGCCATCTTCTTAGGCGCAGGAGATACATTGAAACGCATTACCTCCGTTATAAGCAGAGCATTGGATATGCCGTGAGGAAGATGATGAAACGCACCAAGCTTATGCGCCATTGAGTGACATATTCCAAGGAAAGCATTTGCAAAGGCTATACCTGCCATAGTTGCGGCATTCGCCATCTTCTCTCTTGCTTCATAATCATTCCCGTCATCATAGCACCTCGGAAGATACTCGAAAATATTCTTTATCGCCTGAAGCGCAAGACCGTCCGTGTAATCGCTTGCCATTACTGAAGCGTAGGCTTCAAGGGCATGTGTGAGAGCATCAATACCTGAAGCCGCTGTAAGTCCTTTCGGCTGACTGAGCATAAGGTCAGTGTCAACTACCGCCATATTCGGCATGAGCGAGTAGTCCGCAAGAGGATACTTGATTCCTGTCTCCTCATCTGTGATAACTGCAAAGGGCGTTACCTCTGATCCTGTACCAGAGGATGTTGGAACTGCAATGAACCTTGCCTTTGTTCCCATCTTCGGAAAACTGTAGATACGCTTCCGAATGTCCGCAAAACGCATTGCCATATCCATAAAGTCAGCCTCCGGATGCTCGTACAGTACCCACATGATCTTAGCAGCGTCCATTGCACTTCCTCCGCCGAATGCTATTATAACATCCGGTTCAAAGCTCCGGAGTACCTTCGCACCCTGTCTTGCACTTGAAAGAGTTGGATCAGGTTCAACGTCGGAATAGATCTGGTATGCAAGCCCTGATTCTGAAAGTCTGTCTGTGATACATTTCACCGCACCGGACTTGAAGAGAAATGAGTCCGTTACTATCATAACACGCTTTGCGTCATATTCCGATTTCAGCTCACGGAGAGCCACGGGCAGACATCCGCCCTTGAAATAAAGCTTATCCGGCATTTTCAGCCACAGCATATTTTCCCTTCTTTCCGCAACTGTTTTTATATTGAGAAGATGCTTTACACCTACATTTTCCGATACAGAATTTCCGCCCCATGTTCCGCAGCCAAGTGTGAGGGAGGGCGTGAGATTGAAGTTATAGAGATCACCTACACCGCCATGTGAAGAGGGCGTATTCACCACAAGACGGCATGCCTTCATTCTTGCACAGAACTGTGCAAGTCTCTCCTGCTGTTTTCTTGTGTCGATGAAAATTGACGCTGTGTGACCATAGCCGCCATCCTCAATCAGACGTTCTGCCTTACCTAGTGCGTCATCAAAATCTGTTGTTTTGTATAATGCAAGTACAGGAGAAAGCTTCTCATGTGCAAAGGGTTCTTTGGGAGTAGCGTCTGTTACAGTACCGATAAGAACCTTTGTATCATGGGGAATGCTAAGTCCTGCAAGCTCTGCAATTTTAACTGCACTCTGACCTACTATTGCACCGTTCAGTATACCATCTTTCATAAGGATATTTCTTACAGCAGCAGTTTCTTCAGCCGTAAGAATACGACAGCCACGGAGAGTAAATTCATCTGTTACCTTACGGAAAATCTTCTCCGGAACAAGGACGGACTGTTCAGAAGCACAGATAAGTCCATTGTCAAAGGTCTTTGAGTGTACAATAGAGCTTACCGCAAGCTTTATATCCGCCGACTCATCTATAATAGCCGGAACATTGCCTGCGCCTACTCCAAGGGCTGGCTTTCCGCTTGAGTATGCCGCCTTTACCATACCAGAGCCGCCTGTAGCAAGGATAAGGTCAGCCTGCTTCATAAGCTCGTTTGTAAGCTCCAAGGACGGCTCTTCTATCCAGTCGATTATTCCTTCCGGTGCGCCTGCCGCCTCTGCCGCTTCACGCATTATCCTCGCCGCTTCTATGGTACATCCCTTTGCTCTGGGATGCGGTGAAAGAATTATGGCATTGCGTGTTTTAAGACAAAGCAGAATTTTGAATATAGCCGTTGATGTGGGGTTCGTTGTAGGGATGACCGCCGCAACTGCACCTATCGGCTCTGCTACCTGCATTGTGCCATAGGAGGTATCTCGGCTGAGAACTCCGCAGGTTTTCGTATCCTTATAGGCATTGTAGATATACTCCGCTGCAAAGTGATTCTTTATTACCTTATCCTCCACAATGCCCATGCCGGTTTCCGCTGCTGCCATCTCCGCAAGGCTTATCCTCATTTTATTTGCAGCAATGGCTGCCGCCTTGAATATTTCATCCGTCTGCTCCTGAGAATATGACGCAAATTTCTTCTGGGCACATCTCAGCTTTTCAAGTTTTTCTCTTATCTGTACATTAGCTTCCATAGAATTTCTCCTTTTGCCGGTACTTAATATGACAAATATTTTCAGCTGCCTTTGCTATAATGAGAATCAGGCGGTGATTCAAATGCGTACCATCTACATAGACGTACTGCTTATCCTGAACCTTTACGTAAACTGGCTTCTTCTGCGAAGTACGGCTCGTCTGACCCACACAAGGCTTTCCGGTCTGCGCTGCATGATTGCCGCAGCCGCAGGAAGTCTCACCTCTCTGACGATACTGCTTCCTGCCCTTCATCCAGTGCTTACGCTGATAATAAAACTCCTCACAGCCGTTATCCCTGTATCGGCTGCATTCGGTTTTGCATATCAGCGTACATTCTGGAGATGTCTTGCAGTATTTCTCTGCATAAGCTTTGCGTTTGCAGGTCTTTGTATCGGACTGTGTACGCTGTCCGGTACGAATCTTCTCATATGGAGCGGCAGCTGCATATACCTACATTTTTCACTTACAGCCCTGATTTTATGCACAGCACTTTCCTATTTTCTGCTGAAAATTTTTTCGTATGTGAGAATGAAATACTTCCATTCAGATGAAAGCTACGAAATAATAGTGCGTGTTGGGATTCATTCTGCAATTGCAGAAGGTCTTGCCGATACAGGAAACAGCCTGACGGACTGCTTTACCGGAAGTCCTGTTATAGTCTGCGGAAAGGATATGCTCTCCTCCATTCCGGATACAGCCAAGCCGCAAAACCTGAAAGGCTACAGACTTATTCCGTATGAAACCATTTCAGGAGGAGGGCTTATACCTGTTTTCCGTCCGGATGAAGTTATTATCAGGAGTAAAAGTACAGGGCATATGCGTTCTGCGGATGTGCTTATAGGCATAGCCGAAAGTCAGGATCACGCCATTTTCAACCCAAATCTGTTCAATGTACTGTGAAAGGAGATCCAATGAAAAAATTTAATTCCCTGAAAAAAAGTCTCAGAAAGCTTCTCGGCATTATACTGCCTGCATGTCAGGTTCACTACATCCACGGCAGCGATACCCTGCCGCCGCCGCTTACAGGAGAGGAAGAACAGAAGGTTTTTGAAAGACTGTCGGAGGGCGATCCAAAGGCTCGTGATACACTTATTGTACATAACCTCCGCCTTGTAGTTTACATAGCGAAAAAATTTGAATCAACGGGAATTTGTATGGAGGATCTGGTTTCCATAGGAAGTATAGGACTTATAAAAGCTGTAAATACATTCTGTCCGGAAAAAAAGATAAAGCTTGCTACTTACGCCTCAAGATGCATTGAAAATGAGATACTCATGTTTCTCCGCAAAACTGCTCAGCACAAAAGCGAGGTTTCCATTGACGAACCGCTGAATATCGACTGGGACGGAAATGAGCTTCTCCTGTCGGATATTCTTGGAACGGATGAGGATATAGTCTGCCGTGGAGTTGAAACAGAGGCGGAACGTGAAATGCTCCGTGATGCCGTTTCCGGACTGGAAAAAAGAGAACGTGAAATAATGGAACTGAGATTCGGATTCCTTGACGGTCAGGAGCATACCCAGAAAGAGGTTGCTGAGGTTATTGGAATATCACAGTCCTATATTTCACGCCTTGAAAAGAAAATTATCCGCAAGCTGAAAACAAAGCTTGAGGCTTACTAACTAACACATTGGAAAAGGCTGCTGCATTTCTGCAACAGCCTTTCCTTTATATTACATTAAACAATCTGAACAAAATTATAATTCTACTGCGCCAGGACCAACCTTGTCAACCAGCTCTACCAGATACTGGAGGAGGATTGTTGCGTCACTTGAATTAACAGCATCATCGTATACGCAGTTTGCATTTTCCATCTGCTGCTCGTTGAATGTCATTATACCTGCATTGTACTTATTGAGATATACAACGTCGATAAGAGAAACTGCACCATCGAGGTTTGTATCACCGTACAGCGGAACGAACGGTTCTGTAACAACAATTGTTACATCTACAACCTGACCGTGAGGTGTTGTAACTGTGATAGTTGTTTCACCTGCACCAACTGCTGTTACATTACCCTTATTATCAACTGTTGCAACGCTTTCGTCACCAGACTTGAATGTACAGTCATCAACGCTTGGCTTGAGCAGAACCTCATCGCCTACTTCCATTTCATAGGAATCAGGATTTACATACAGAGCCTTTTCAAACATATCAGTCTTTGCTGTGTTGCCTCTGTCGTCTGTTGTGTAGTAAAGAGTAATATCATTAATAGTTACAGGAATATCAGAAGCTTCATCCTTCCAGCCTGCATAGTAAGCAGCAAGCTTGAAGTTGTCGCCTTCCTGTTCTGTGCTGATATAGTTTGTAGCATTACCGCCGTATTTGCCTGTATTTGCGTCCTTCATAAAACCGGTTGCTACTGCACCGGGCATGATCCACAGGAATGTGTATTCCTTCTTGGATTCGTCAGAGTTGATAAGTACGATGTTGTTTTCCGGCTTTTCATTAGGACAGTCATTCTGCTGGAACCAATAATCTGCTGTTGCACCACGGCATGTCTTACGTACAGATGTACCAGCACCCAGTACCAGATTATCAATGCCCTGAGGAGCTGTCATCTTGAATTCAATACCGTATACGTCTGCTGTAAACTCATATTCCATTCCGAAATCAGAGAACAGGAATTCGCTGCCTGCACTGCTGTCAAGCTTTTCACTTACAGTCTTCTTAGCCTGTGCCTGATACGGGAATGTAATGGACTGTGTGTATGTAAGAGCTGCGCTCTCCATTGTCACATATTTAAGAGGTGCATAATCGCCCGATTCAGTGTTAAGATCGCCATACCAGAGCTGGAATGAAATTGTATCAGCATCCTTTGTAGTTGTATAAGGAACTACTTCTGCCGGAACATCCCATGTAACCTCTACATAGTCACCAAAGTGTGCATCTCTGATGTCCTGACCGTTTTCAACATCAACGCCGAAAGCAATGTCTGCGTTGTTAGCAGCATTGTAAGCGTCAATAGCAGCCTGTGTATCTTCCAGAGCCTTAGTACCCATATCGTTGTACCAGTAGCCTGAATTCTTATCATCCTTGAGACCAGCCTGATTCTTTGTCCACTCTGTATCAGCAGGTGAATGCTCAACAACATTCAAACCGCCGCCGTACTGGATACGCTTTACATCATCGCCGGACGGTGCTCTGAGAACTACCTTCAGGGATTCGATCTGAATCTCAGAGGTTTCAGAAGCGCTAGGATAAATACCGAAGTCCTTGTATGCAAATTTATGACCATTAAGCAGATAGCCAGCCTTACGGATCTGTTCCTCAGTTGCTCTTGCATACTTAGTAGAATCCCAAGTAACATCAGCAGCCTTTACTACCTTGCCGGTAGCAGATTCATAGTAATAACCGTCCTCGCTGTAGTCCTCACCCGCCGGACTTGGAGTAAGAATAACATCAGTGCCGTATACGTCCTTATAGAGAGCAGAAACATCGTCGATCTTCTTTGTGATAGTTGACTTAAGAGTTGCTGTACCGTCACCATTGTCAATGAACTGAGATGTGCCGCTCTTATTGTTTGCTGTTGTATAACCAGCTCCGCCGGTATTGAGGTTGCCCTTAGGCTCGCCAACTGATGTATCAGTTTTTCCGTTGACAGTAATAGATTCAAGTGTGATTGCTATCTCATTGCCGTCTGTGTCGCCGGTATAGCAGTTCTCGAACTGATATGCCTTATCTTCACCTTCATAACCGATGTCGAGATTGCTTACGTCAACAACAACGGAAAACTCTGTGGAGTACGGAGTACACTTGTATGAGTGATTCTTACTAGCAGATGTTCCTTCCGGAGCCATAGTCTTATCTGCTTCAATATTTGCCCACCATGGATTATCCGCAAGTGAAATACCTAAATAAAATACAAACTCTGCAACCTCAGCTTCAGCAGACAGATTAAACTGAAGAGATGTAATTCCGCTTTCTGCCAGCGTGCTAACATCCTTACGAATTGAAGTTTTATCCTGATTGGTAACATCGCCGCTGGAATTCTTTACCGGAATTGCAAGTTCTTGTCCGATTGTAACAGTCTTTTCTGATGCTGCATCCGCAGTAATCGTTGCCACAGACATCAGACCTGACGCTGCAACAGTGGTGGTAAGCATGGCTGCACCAATCATGAGTGCACCAAGACGCTTTCCGAATTTCTTCATAAAAGATCATCTTCCTTCCCATTCATTAAAATATTTACGTTTGAAAAAAGGTTCGTTCATTTTTTCCTGTGAGGTTATTATAACACACAATTATTGAATTTCCATGTATTTACTGTTAATAAATAACTATCCGTGAATTTTACATGTAGATTTTTTAGTAGTGATTTTTGTACACTATGCACAAATTAGATTTGCATGTTCAAAATTTCTTACATTTCCAGTCACAGGTGCAAAAAAATCAGAAAAAATCAAAAAAGCCCTTGAAAAATGTCCGCTTTTATTATATACTATATAGAGAAACGCTGAAAATATGCTCACTCACGAAAGAAGGTTTTTTGAATATGGGGAAAATTCTGGTTACCGGAGGTACAGGCTTTATCGGAAGTCATACATGTATCGCTCTGTTATGCGCCGGATATAATATCGTCGTTTCCGACAACCTCAGCCGTTCAAGTGTGGAGAGTCTGGCAAGAATTCAGATGATAACCGGTACTTCACCCCGTTTCTATAATGCTGATGTTCGGGATGAAGCTGCTATGGAACAGATATTCCTCGACCATGAAATCGACTGTGTAATTCATTTTGCTGGCCTCAAGGCTGTCTCAGAATCAGTGGCTATGCCTCTCAATTACTACAATAATAATGTATATGGAACTTTGCAGCTCCTCAATGTTATGAATAAAGCTACGTGCAAAAGGATAATTTTCTCTTCCTCCGCTACTGTCTACGGCGGTAATGCCTCTGCACCTTATAATGAGGATTCTCCTATTGAAGCTGTAAATCCATATGGTCAGACAAAGGTAATGACTGAACAGATACTCAGGGATATATGCATTTCCGATCCGGAATGGAGCGTGGCTGCCCTAAGATACTTCAACCCTGCCGGTGCACATGAAAGCGGTCTCCTCGGTGAAGCTCCTTTCGGTACTCCATCAAATCTTTTCCCAAGACTTGCCATTGCTGCACTTTCCAGAAAAAATGTTATGCACATCTATGGAACTGATTACAGTACTCCCGATGGTACTGCTGTCAGGGATTACATCCATGTAATGGATGTTGCCGAAGGACACGTTGCTGCACTGAAAAAATATTCCGAAAAACAAAATGGATTCCGCACATTCAATCTCGGTACAGGAAATGGTCACAGCGTTTATGAGGTGATTCATACCTACGAGGAAATATGCGGAAAAAAACTTCAGCTCCACAAAGAGCCAAGACGCTGCGGTGATACAGCTGTTTCCTTTGCAGAGGTCAGCCGTGCCAAAAAAGAACTCCTCTGGACTGCTAAAGCCGACCTCAGAAAAATGTGCGAGGACAGCTGGCGTTTCGCAAGCAGAAATCCAAGAGGCTTTTAATGAACAGGAGAATTTTATGGATATGTCGTCAAATTTTCAGGATGCAATAAATAACTTCCTGATTATAGTAATTGCTGTTGCGGTGGTGCTTGTTCTGGTTGTCATACTCGGCTCAAAGAAAAGCCGCTTCCGCAGAAAATTTGAAGAACTGTTCCCTCAGGATACTATCGGTTCTTCCGGTCACAAAATGGAATTCAATAAAGAATACTACATTACAGGAGAGAAGAATATGCGTTTATTTTCTAAGGGCAAAAATCCCGTCCGCACTGAAATGGTTACACTCGTTCAAAAAGTTGACGAACGCCGCCGTACACTCGATCCAAGCGGCACTTCCAAGCTCTACAACGAATACTATGAACTTATCTTCCGTACTCGCAGAGGTGAGATACTCCACATCGTCACCACCAAGATCGTTTACAAGGAGATACCCTTCAACCAGACCGGCTCACTCACATTCAAGGGAGAACAGTTCCTCAAATTCAAGTTCCTCGGCGGTGAGATCACCGAAGCGTCCAGCAACTTCAACACCGGCAATATTCAGGTTTAAGACTACATATTTTAAAGACTGCCCAATATCAGGCAGTCTTTTTTATATATTCGGATATTTACCACGTCGGATTCAGTCCGGCTGCCTTTTCTGCGTAATACCTGAGTATTGCAGTTGCATCGGATATTGTTATGCTGCTGTCTCCGTCAGTGTCTCCTGCTTTGAGCTGCGCTTCACTGAGACTTCCGCCCATTCCTGCCGCTGTCTGTGCGTAATGCGTGAGAACGAGGGTTGCGTCCGATATATCTATAAGGCTGTTGGCATTGACATCGCCTTTTGCGCCGGCTTTCTCAAGAACAATATTCAATGTTTGTACCTGCTGTGAATTCGTCACAGTTACCGGAATCGTTCCGGGATTTGCATAACCATCCGGCACGGAAAGCACTTCAATGCTGTAATTGCCAGCAAGAAGCTCTGAAATTGTAATTCCCGCTGTGGGAAAAGGAACAGCCTGAATAGTTACTGTTTCTGTTTGTACCGCCTGACAGTTCTCATCAGTATTAAAATATTTCCATGATGAACCCTGTTCCCTCATACCGGAAATATGCGTCGTAAATTCACGGGTGTTTTTATTTACATAGAATTCAACATAACCCTCTGCATCCGGAATCGGCACAGACAATACTCCGCCGCTTTCAATTACCACAATAGCAGAACTGATAGCTCCAAACGCATTTGTATCCTGACGTGCATCTAATATCATATCATCCGAAATTATAAAACCGCTTGCATTGCAGTTCTCCGGACAAAGCTCCTGCAAATGCATACGATACAAAACATATTCAGTGTTCTGGGTACATGGCTGGAAGCCTCCTATCTTACACTTCGTATGCTCTGTAGCTTCGCCCTTCTTAGCAACTATAATTTCAAATGCAGAGCTGTTTGACCTTGAAAGGGAAGTCACTTTTCCAACCATGTTATTCTTGATGAAATACTTCTTAGTGCCGCTGATAGAATAATAACCCTTATTGCTGACAGATGACCATGCGTCATCTACATATATTGCCATCTGATTTGCACCCAGTGTAAATGCTGTCTGCTCACCGGCAGGATATGTTATTAAATCAGCAAAACAGCTTTGACCTGCACACAGGGACATGCTTTCCCCTGCTGTATATTCCGAATATATACCCGATCCGATACTAGTTCGTGTTTCTACTTCCAGCAGATTATTAGGCTGGACGAACTGAGCAAAGGTTGACCATGGTTCGTTAAAGTAACCGTTTGTATTTACTTTAAAGTTTTCACTTTCATAAATGCCGGTATTTCCTCCGAAACGCCCGATTTCTAAACCTGAGGCATTCTTCATAGACATGACAACACCATTGAGCGGCTGCTGACTGCTGTCAGTCACCTGTACATTCAGCATATTTTCAGGTGCAGCGGTGAGAGTACGACTTTCCATTAAACCAAATCCATATACCCTGTTGTATGCCAGAGCTGATACGAGCATAACACCTGATGTCAGAACAGCTGTAAGCTTCTTTTTCATATAAATCACCTTTCCTTTTAAAGCGTTGGCTCAAGTCCGGCTGCCTTTTCTGCGTAATACCTGAGTATTGCAGTTGCATCGGATATTGTTATACTGCTGTCTCCGTCAGTGTCTCCTGCTTTGAGCTGCGCTTCGCTGAGACTTCCGCCCATTCCTGCCGCTGTCTGTGCGTAATGCGTGAGAACGAGGGTTGCATCGGATATATCAATTGTATCATCTGCATTGACATCGCCTTCATCACGTCTATCCTCCAGCACTATCTGAACATATTGAATCTCTGCGGTCTCTGCAACATTTATAGAAACATTATCAGGATTTTCATATTCATCAGGAACGCCGCTAAGCTTCACTTTATAGCTGTCCGCCGGAATGTTGAGCAGATTAGTACCTGTATCCGGCAGATCCATTCCCTTGATCGTTACAAAGTCAGTCTGTCCGCCGTAGCAGGGGCGGACATCATCTGCCCATTTATAAGATATAGTTGTGGAAAAATCAGGGTTCACAGTCTTTTCTATAGATATACCATTCAGCTCTACTGTATATTCACGGCTTCCTTTTTCCAGATAGAACTCAATATAGCCTTCGCTGTCCGGAATCGGTGCAGATACAACAGCACCGCTTGTAATGGTAAGAATACACGAGGTTGTTCCTGTATCTGCTGCTGGATTATAGTATCTGTTTTGTTCAGGATCATGCAGCATACCATTGAAGTTAGATCTGTAATCCGCATCATCCTGCGGATAAATGTCCATCATGCGGACTCTGCATTTAATGTATTCGGTTCCTGCGGACATAAGAGAAGGCGGCACAGCCAGACTGTAGCCTGTCTGATACTGACCTACTTCACTGACAACGCCGAATTTATAGTCAAATGTAAATGCAGAAGGATTAATTGGCATATACAAAGAGGTTCTGCCCAGCATAGCCGGAACCAGTCCGTTTGCAGTGTCAAAATAATTTTTATATGTATCATTGGTTGTCAGTCCCAGATACCCTCTTCCCTTGGATGCCCATTTACTGTCAATATAGATTGCATATGTATTAGAAGGAATGCTCATATCTGACGCTATATTCGGATTATAGGATTTCACTCGAAGTACCTGAGTGCCTGCGTCTGTGAAGGTCAGGACATCATCAGGAAGATAGCTGATATACTCCTCCCACGGCTCAAAGGAACTGTCATCCTGCTCCACATGATGCAGCGTATTAGAAGTAAAGCATCTGCTGCATGCATTCCAAACATTCACATTATAAGAATTGTTTGTGATTCCTGAACTGTTCAGTGATGAAAAGCTTGAGCTGCTGGGTATGGATTCATAACGAGTGAATTGTGCAACGTCTGTACCTGCTGAGTTCTGTACAGTTGCACGAATTCCGTCAATAGGAACACCTCTTTCATCTACAACCTGAATGTTTACAGTATGATTTGGAGCAACCTGAACTACCTTTTCTCCCAGAACGACTCCAGCGTCCAGAATAGTTGCATCTAGAACAGAATTGCCGGATGAGGCATACGCCGCTGCGTCAGCAAAGCTTGATGTCAGCAGTACTGCCGCCGCTGACGCAAAGAATTTCATTTTCATAAAAAATAACCCTTTCCAATAAGTATTTACTTACAGATTATAGCACCTATTTTATGTAAAGTCAAACGCAAAAAACCGCAATTTCGTTAGAAAATGCGGTCTTTGTATAATATGTTAATCCTGCTTAACAAGTAGTGCAATAGAATGTGCAGCGATTCCCTCGCCTGCTCCTGTAAAGCCAAGCTTTTCCTCAGTGGTTGCCTTTACGCTTACATTTGAAATATCGGTTTCCAGTGCCTTTGCGATATTCTCACGCATTGCCGGAATATACGGCGCAAGCTTAGGCTTCTGACAGAGAATGGTTGCGTCAATGTTACCTATCTCATAGCCATGCTCCTTTACAAGAGCCACTACGTGACAGAGAAGCTTCAGGCTGTCTGCACCCTTGAAACGCTCATCCGTATCAGGGAAATGCTTTCCTATATCCCCAAGAGCAAGTGCGCCCAGAAGTGCGTCGGATATAGCATGAAGAAGAACGTCTGCATCTGAATGTCCCAGAAGTCCCCTTTCATATGGGATGTCCACTCCGCCCATGATTAGCTTTCTGTTCTCGCAAAGTCTGTGTACATCGTAGCCGTGACCTATTCTGAATGGAGTCATTATTCAGCACTCTCCTTTTCACTGCGTTTCAGCAGCAGCTCTGCTATTTCAATATCCTCCGGCGTGGTTATCTTGATATTTGTATAATCACCTGTAGTCATATATACCTTACATCCGATAGCCTCTGCAAGCTGACAGTCATCAGTAAAGTCAAGCTCATGGTCTATGGCAAACTGAACCGCTTTCATGTAAACGTTCTTCTTGAAAACCTGCGGTGTTTGTGTGATGTAAAGGCTTGGTCTGTAGGGTGTGTCTGTAATAAGGCTGTCGTTCACTACCTTGATAGTATCCTTTACCGGAACACCAAGTGTTGCTCCGCCGAAAACAGATGCGTCCTTGATAACCTTTTCAATATGCTCCGGCTTTACAAGAGGTCTTGCACCGTCATGGATGGCTATAAGCTTTGTATCATCGGAAATACATTTAAGTCCCTTGATAACACTGCCCTGACGGGTATCGCCGCCCTCGGTTATTGTTTTAAGTTTTGTGATACCGCATTTCTCCGCTGTCTCTCTAATTGCCTCATGATCACAGGGACGTGCAACCACGACTATCTCTGCAATGCGCTCACATCTTTCAAATGCAAGCATTGACATTCCTGCTACATTCGCACTGCCAAGCGGCAGCAGTATCTTGTTCTGTCCCTGCATACGTGAGGCATTCCCTGCGCATACAAGGATAGCTGATGTATCCTGCATGGTTTTGCTCCTTTCGGTTGATGGGTGTAAATTGGTGTTTATTGTTCAATTAAGACAGGAATATGTAGGGGGCGGCGCCTTCGACGCCCCGTTAATTACGCATAAAACCTGCGGGACGTCGAGGGCGCCGTCCCCTACAAATTGTTCTATCTATGGTTTCGTATAAACGTAAAAACTCCAATTTATTACCAACATTAATAATAGAACCAAAAAATCCTGTCTCCGTCTCTACGACAGAAACAGGATTTCACTGTTTTTATTAGTCATCCTTAGGCATCCGGTAAGAAAGAGTCATGAGACTGTCGCCCAGATGTACATTCTCTACCTGAACCTGACTTCTGTCTGCGTCAAGGTCGCAATGGCTGAAATTCCAGAAGCCCTTTACACCCAGATCCTTCAGTCTGTCAGCAGTCTCCTGCGCTGCCTCCTGAGGAATACACAGCACTGCTATAAGCGGCTCTGTTTCATTGCAGAACTCCTCCAGAGTGTCCATATGCTGAACCGTAAAGCCTGCAATCTCACTTCCGCATATTCTGCGGTCAATATCAAAGATGCCGGCAAGCCTGAAGCCATATGCACCAAAGTCAATATTCGCAGCTATTACTTTTCCAAGATTGCCTGCTCCCACAATAACAGCAGGACGATTCTTGTTAAGACCGATTATCAGTTCAAGCTGCCGTCTTAATGCAGACACATTATAACCGTAGCCCTGCTGTCCGAATTCTCCGAAGCAGTTGAGATCCTGACGTATCTGTGAGGCTGTAAGTCCAAGCTGAACGCCAAGCTCTCTTGATGATGTTCTCTCTATGCCTGCTTCTTCAAGCTGTGACAGAAAACGGTAATACCTCGGCAGTCTACGGATGACAGATTCAGAGATAGAAGCCTTTTGCATAGGTTTTTACCTCGCTTGTTTCCGGATTTACTGCATCATTGCAGCAAGTCTTTCGTTAATAGCTTCTAAGAATTCCTTGGAATTAACCTTCTTCTTATTTTCCAGCTTAGAGATCATGTACAGGTCGCCTGTCATGATACCATCCTCGATAGTACCGAGAGTAGCCTTTTCCAGCTTGTCTGCAAATGCCATCAGTTCAGGAAGATTATCCAGTTCTCCTCTCTTGCGGAGTGCGCCGCTCCATGCAAATATAGTTGCAACAGAGTTTGTTGAGGTCTCCTCGCCCTTCTGATACTTGTAATAGTGACGCTGAACTGTACCGTGTGCAGCTTCATATTCATAAATGCCGTCTGGAGATACCAGAACAGATGTCATCATAGCAAGGCTGCCGTATGCTGTGGAAACCATATCGGACATAACATCGCCGTCATAGTTCTTGCATGCCCAGATATAACCGCCGTTTGAACGGATAACTCTTGCAACAGCGTCATCAATGAGTGTGTAGAAATATTCAATGCCTGCAGCCTCAAACTTTTCCTTGTACTCAGCGTTGTAGATCTCCTCGAAAACATCCTTGAAGGTGTGGTCATACTGCTTGGAGATAGTGTCCTTTGTAGCAAACCATACATCCTGCTTCAGGTCAAGACCATAGTTGAAGCATGCTCTTGCAAAGCCTGCGATAGAATTTTCCTTGTTGTGGAGGCCCTGAACGATACCGTCCGTATCCTTGAAATCAAAGATAAGCTGACGGGTTTCGTTGCCATCTGCGTCAGTTACTACCAGCTCAGCCTTGCTGCCCTTGGAAGCCTTTGCTTCAACGTTCTTGTAAACGTCGCCGTAAGCGTGACGAGCAATAGTGATAGGCTGTGTCCATGTGGGAATGTAAGGCTCAATGCCCTTTACAAGGATAGGTGTACGGAAAACTGTACCATCCAGAATTGCACGGATAGTACCGTTAGGGCTTTTCCACATCTGGGAAAGGTTGTACTCCGGCATTCTTGCAGCATTGGGAGTGATAGTAGCGCACTTTACAGCTACGCCGTACTTCTTGGTAGCCTCTGCGCTGTCAACTGTTACCTGATCCTTTGTAGCCTCACGGCAAGGGAGACCAAGGTCATAGTATTCTGTTTTAAGGTCAACATACGGTGTCAGCAGGATGTCCTTGATCCACTGCCACAGTACTCGTGTCATCTCGTCGCCGTCCATCTCGACCAGCGGAGTTGTCATCTGAATTTTATTTGCCACTTTAATTTCCTCCTATTTATTATGCTTCTTATTCCAGATAGCACGGTGAATTTTACTTTTCAGCGCAACTATTCCTACTGCTGCTATACAAGCAATTATCAATATAATAACGGTAGTCAGCGTATCGTGCTGCAATCCGTCTATCAAAACCGCTATCTTGTGCCTTCTGTGATAAAGTCCTATTACCAGAACAGCAATGATAATAAGTCCGGCTATAATTGAACTGCCAAGACCTGACTTTTTCTTTTCATTATCATCCATCTTATTAACCTCCGTTCAATCAGCGTCGTGCTTAGAGAATCACCCATCTCAGCACACCAAGCACAAGCAGGTGCGCCGGATAGAAGATGTAGAAAAACCATTTATTGAAAGGATGCTTACTGCCGGACTGACCGTTGTAGAAATGTCTGATAAGAAATGGAACCATAAATATGCCCAGCATCCATAATCCACTCCACCACGGATCGTTTCCGAGCACGCTAAGGCAGCATACAAGTGCCACCCAAAAATATGCTATCCACTGCTCCTTGGGATTATTTCTGTAGCAGAAGAAGAACAGACACCACAGCACATCAAATACCGCCCAGTCACCGAACAGAGACAGTATGCAAAGTCCCATAATACCAAATACTTTTACAGCGGTATTAAGCTTACTGTCCCACAGACGTATTGCCATGAGTCCAAGAAACAGGGTGTATAGTACGCCGAATGCAGGATAAAATCCCATCAGCATACCGTCCTCTATAACTATGGGGAGCGTGCCGAACTCAAAGTACACAAAGGGCAGCCACGACAGAAATGCGAATATGCCAAGTCTCAGGGCGTATTTTCCAAAATTCCGTGTGTAGTAATATCCCTCTGCTATGAAGTAAGCCATAGTCGGGCCGGTGAGCCTTCCTATGAAGTGCATCACCTGTCCCAGAACCGTATCCATCGGTACGAAAGCCCATGCTATGTGGTCAATAAGCATCGCCGCAATTACTAAGTATTTCAGCTGATTGCGGTTAAGTGAAAGCTTAGTACTCATTATACAATATCAAATATTACCTCAAGTATAAACTCAATAAGATCACCAAAGAAGTCCCATTTATCATAACGGTGCTTCTTATTCTTCTTCCTGAGTTTTTTCTTTTTATCCTTATGAGCTTTACGCTTCATTACTTGGAGAGATTCTCTCTTGTGTAGTCAAGGAGACCGCCTGCAAGGATAATATCCTTTGCTCTGCCTGTCAGCTCACAGAGAACAGGGATGTTTTCACCTGTTGTCTTATTTGCAAGAGTGAGAGTTGTCTCACCAGCGTCAACCTTGGCACGGATGTCAGCAAGCTCCAGAACATCGCCCTCGGAGATCTTGTCGTAGTCAGCTTCGTTTACAAATGTCAGCGGCAGGATACCTGCATTTACAAGGTTTGCACGGTGAATTCTTGCAAAACTCTTTACCAGAACAGCCTTAACACCCAGATACAGCGGTGCAAGTGCAGCGTGTTCTCTGGATGAACCCTGTCCATAGTTAGAACCGCCTACGATAATGCTCTTGCCCATTTCCTTTGCTCTTGTCGGGAATGCTTCGTCGCATACTGTGAAGCAGTGCTGTGAAATAGCCGGAATGTTTGAACGCAGCGGCAGGATCTTTGCACCGGCAGGCATGATGTGGTCTGTTGTGATGTTGTCACCAACCTTCAGTGAACAGCCTGCTTCGATAGTTTCTTCCAGAGGAGCAGTTTCAGGGAAAGGCTTGATGTTGGGTCCACGGAGGATCTCAACGCTGTCCATATCAGCTTCATCTACAGGAAGAACGATCATGTTGTCGTTTACTGTGAACTTCTCAGGAAGTACGAACTCAGGCATTTCGCCGATCTCACGAGGATCAGAAAGATAGCCTGTGATCGCAGAATATGCAGCCAGTTCAGGTGATACCAGATAGATCTGACCGTCCTTTGTTCCGGAACGTCCGAGGAAGTTTCTGTTGAATGTACGGAGAGAGATACCGCCGGAATTAGGAGCCTGTCCCATACCGATACACGGGCCGCATGCGCTTTCAAGGATTCTTGCGCCTGCGTCTATCATGATGCTCAGAAGTCCCATGTCAGCCATCATGTTCAGTACCTGCTTTGAACCGGGAGCGATTGCCAGAGATACATCCGGATGAACTGTCTTGCCCTTCAGGATATGTGCAACCTTCATCATGTCAAGCAGAGAAGAGTTTGTACATGAACCGATACAAACCTGATCTACCTTCAGCTTACCTATCTCAGATACAGACTTTACATTGTCCGGAGAATGAGGACATGCTGCCAGCGGTTCAAGCTCGCTCAGGTTGATCTCAACCAGCTCGTCATATACTGCATCCTCGTCAGCCGCCAGAGGAGTCCATACCTCGCCTCTGCCCTGTGCTTCAAGGAACTGCTTTGTAATTTCATCGGACGGGAAGATGGATGTTGTTGCGCCAAGTTCTGCGCCCATGTTTGTGATAGTTGCTCTTTCCGGAACAGACAGGCTCTTTACGCCCTCGCCGCAGTACTCGATAACCTTGCCTACGCCGCCCTTAACGGAAAGTCTCTTCAGAACCTCAAGGATAACATCTTTTGCAGCAACCCACGGAGAAAGCTTGCCTGTAAGCTCAACCTTTACAACCTTGGGGCATGTGATGTAATATGTACCGCCGCCCATTGCTACTGCAACGTCCAGACCGCCTGCACCCATAGCAATCATACCGATACCGCCGCCTGTAGGTGTGTGGCTGTCAGAGCCGATAAGTGTTTTGCCCGGTACGCCGAAACGCTCAAGATGTACCTGATGACAGATACCATTGCCGGGACGTGAGAAATAAATGCCGTGTTTTTTAGCAACACTGCCGATAAAACGATGGTCGTCTGCATTCTCAAAGCCGCTCTGGAGTGTGTTGTGGTCGATGTATGCCACGCTGCGCTCTGTCTTTACTCTCGGAACGCCCATAGCCTCAAATTCGAGATATGCCATTGTACCAGTTGCGTCCTGTGTAAGTGTCTGGTCAATGCGAATTCCTATCTCCTCGCCCTTGATCATTTCACCCTCTACAAGATGTGCGCTCAGGATTTTTTCAGTCAGGGTCATGCCCATGTCTATCATTCCTTTCGTTACTGTCTTTTTTGAAATAAGTGCGGTACATTTCCGCATATATATACTATTGTACCAATTCGGAGTCTGTTTGTCAAGAAATTCACAAAGATTCCTTACCGAAAATTACAAAATCAGAAGTATCAACACCCGTTTTCAGAAAGGAATGAACCTCTTTGGATAATATTCTGCCATACAATCTGAACGCTCTGTTTGAGATAAGTCAGCTGGAATGCAGCGATGCAAAGGATGACATACGCCTTTCCTGCCGAAGAATTACACGAACCCGTGAAGAAAGAGAGTTTCAGGAGAAAAAATATATTTCCGCACTTGAGGAAATTCTTGCAAAAAAGCAAAGATTTGCGGCAAAGAATTGATTTTTGAAAAGTTATGTGCTATAATAAATAGGATTATATGTTGCGGGAGGTATTTATGGATACAAAGGCATTCGATTTACAGACAACTTTATGGTATAAGCAGCCGGCAAAGGATTTTAACCATGCCCTGCCTGTCGGCAACGGAAGAATAGGCGGTATGGTGTACGGCGGTACTGATGAAGAACGCATAAGTCTTAACGAGGATTCTATCTGGTCAGGCGGAAAACGTGAGCGAAATAACCCCGACGCACTGGAGGGATTTAAGGAGATAAGACAGCTTCTTAAAGAGGAACGTATTCCCGAAGCGGAAAAGCTTGCTTTCGAGAAAATGCAGGGCGTAACTCCAAACTGCCGTCATTATATGCCCTTGGGAAACCTTACAATAAAAATGGATTTTGAGGGAAGAGCTAAAGACTATGTAAGAAAGCTTGATCTTGAAACAGCTATTGCGACTACAGAATTCACCGCAAACGGCGTTACCTATGAGCGTCATGTTTTTGTTTCTGCACCGGATAATGTTATGGTGGTGCATATCACTGCAAGCGAATCCGGAAAGATAAATCTCCGTGCCTCTCTGGACGGACGTGATGACTACTACGATGACTGTCGTCCGTGCAGGGAAAATGCTATCATGTACACTGGCGGAACCGGCAGCAAAGACGGTATATTCTTTGCATCTGTCCTCGGCTGCACATCCGTAGGCGGAAAAGTATATACAATAGGCGGTCAGCTTGCTGCGGAAAATGCTGATGAGGTTACATTTGTTCTTTCTGTAGGCACAAGCTTCTATAATGAGGACGGGTATATCAATTCAGCAGAGCTTGACGCTGAATTCGCTATGGACTGCTCCTACGATGAGCTTATGTACCGTCATATCAGCGATTATCAGGAGCTTTTCTGCCGTGTGCGCCTTGACCTTGAGGATAACAGCGACGGCGGCAGCACGCTTCCTACAGATGAACGTTTGCAGCGTCTGCATGGTGACGAGGGCGACTATAAGGAATGCAAGCTTGCTATCCGTGACGCACAGCTCATGGTGCTTTACTTCAACTACGGACGTTACCTTATGATCTCCGCAAGCCGTGCAGGTACTCAGACAATGAATTTGCAAGGCATCTGGAATGAGGATATGTGGCCGGCATGGGGCAGCAGATATACTATTAATATTAATATACAGATGAACTACTGGCCGGCTGAGGTATGCAACCTCTCTGAATGTCATACTCCTCTTTTCGAGCTTATTGAAAGAATGCGTGAATCCGGAAGAAAAACGGCACGTGAAATGTACGGCTGCCGTGGCTTTACATGTCACCACAACACCGATATATGGGGCGATACTGCACCGCAGGATCTCTGGATGCCGGCTACCATATGGCCGATGGGAGCAGCGTGGCTCTGTCTGCATATTTTTGAACATTACCTTTTCACTGAGGATAAGGAGTTCCTTGCTGAAAAATATGATACTATGAAGGAAGCTGCACTCTTTTTCCTCGACTATCTCATGGAAAACGAACAGGGACAGCTTGTTACAGGCCCGTCTGTTTCTCCGGAAAATACCTATCGCACTGCAAGCGGTACTGAGGGAAGTCTGTGCATTGGCCCGACTATGGATACAGAGATCATTACCGTGCTTTTCAACAATATTATTGAAAGCACTGAGATTCTTGACAGAGATAAGGATTTTGCTGATAAGCTTCGTGAAACCCTCACCAAGCTTCCTCCGCTGAAGGTAGGCAAGTACGGTCAGATTCAGGAATGGGCTGTTGACTATGACGAGGTTGAGGTAGGTCACAGACACATTTCACACCTCTTTGCACTTCATCCGGCAAATCTCATTTCGCCGTCAAAGACTCCTGCTCTTGCCAAGGCTGCCCGTGCAACTCTGGTGCGCCGTCTGATTCATGGCGGCGGTCACACAGGCTGGAGCAGAGCATGGATCATGAACATGTGGGCTCGTCTTGGTGACAGGGATATGGCTTATGAAAATATGCGTCAGCTCCTTGCCAACTCCACTAACCCCAATATGCTTGATTCTCATCCGCCGTTCCAGATCGACGGAAACTTCGGCGGTACTGCCGCTGTTGCGGAATGTCTCCTCCAGAGCCACTGCGGTGAGATCATCCTCCTGCCTGCACTTCCCGAATACTGGAAAAACGGCAGCGTAAGCGGTCTTTGTGCAAGAGGCGGATTTGAGGTAAACATAAAATGGGAAAACGGCCAGCTCAAAAATGCTGAGATACTCTCAAAATGCGGAAACATCTGCACTATAAGACACAGCGAAATCAAGGTAAGCTGTGCAGAACATGACGTTAAAGCAGACACCTCAAACGGTGTGACAACATTTGAAACTCAGGCAGGATGTATTTATGAACTTACAGTTTAATTATCAAACGCTCCGTAAATTTACAGCAATTACAGCGGCGGCAGCAGCATTTCTGTCCGTCTGCGGATGTACTCCCGTTCAGCAGAATTCACCTTTTCTCGACCAGCAGGCTTCGGAATTCATTGGTACAACTACCTCTGAAACTACCATTCCTACTACTACAACTACCACTACAATAACTACTACCGAGCTTACTGGCCCTGAATTTTCTGAAATTCCTCTTGAAATTCCATATGTGGATATATGTGAAACGGAACTTATTTATCAGGCGGAGGATATTGAGCTGACCGCTGCATTTGAAACTGATAACACCAAAACTGACTATACCGGCAGCGGTTATATAAAAGGGCTTACAGGTACACTTCAGAATACATTTGCTTTCAAGGCAGAGATCCCTGCTTCTCAGCATTATGATATTACTATTGTAATATGTGCTGATAACGGTGCGGAATGTACACTTCTTCTGAATGATGAGGAAATAACTGATATTGCAGCAGAGGCAAACGAAAACTTTGTAAGCGTTACTGTTCCGGGAATTTTCATGGACGCTGGTGAGAATACCATTTCTATCTGTCAGAAGGACGGGGAAATGTTCCTCGACTGTATGGAACTTAGAAATAATACTTCTCTTGTGCCGAACAGAGATATTCAGGCTGTTTCATGCGATCCGGAGGCTTCTCCGGAGGTATTGAGACTTCTAAGCTTCCTCTGTGACAGCTACGGCGGAAGAATTATATCAGGTCAGCATGTTTCCGGAAGTGCAGATATTGAAATAGAGCATATTGTAAAGACTGCGGGAAAATATCCTGCCATAAGATTTGATGATATGTACCCATACAGCTCCAACGGAGGTGAGCCGGAATTCGCAGGAATAACCGATTCCTGTATCAACTGGTCCGAACGTGGCGGAATCGTTGGTCTTATGTGGCACTGGTATGCACCTTCCGGAGAACCCAAAACCCTTGCCATGAGCGAAAGCTTCAGCCTGTCTGCTATGACAGGATACCAAGAACTTGCTCTGCTGTCTCAGGAAAAGCTCGGAGAAATGGCAGAAAACGGCGAAATCTCCAGCGAATGCCTTGCTCTTATAAAGGACATAGACACTGTTTCCGCTGAACTGAAAAAACTCTGCGACGCTGATATTCCTGTTCTGTGGAGACCTCTTCATCAGGCAGGAAGCGGACTTTACTGGTGGGAAAGTGAAGGCTCTGACGCTTACCGCTGGCTGTGGAATCTCCTCTTTACACGAATGACGGAATATCACTCACTCCATAATCTCATATGGGTATGGAACGGCAATGACACCGCATATGTTCCGGATACCAGTAAATTTGACATTGCGTCGGCTGATATTTACCTTGCAGAAAACGAGGAGACAGGCAGTGGATACGAGGCTTTCTACGCTCTACAGGAAATTGCTCCCAATAAGCTTCTTTCTCTCAGTGAATCCAGCTCTCTTCCAAATCTTCCCCTGATGTTCCGTGACGGAAGTGTGTGGAGCTACTTCGGACTGTGGTATGAGCCGTATCTCACACAAGAGGATAACGGTTTTGTAACGTCAGAGCAGCTGATAAGCTTCTATAATTCAGAAGGCGTTCTCACAAGAGAGGACTACATAAGCTACTGCGAACTGTACGATTCAGAAGCAGAAACAGTGACAACAGCTACGGAGGAGAATTTCGGCTATGATGAATAAAAACGAAGACCTTGACAAAAAGCTGAACGAAATAATCTCTCAGGCGAATGAAGAGCCGGAAAAACGTTCCTATACTCCTTCCCTGTCAATATTCATTGCATTAGGTGCGGTTTTATGTATTATAATAGGTTCTGTCATTGATAATGTATCAGCCGGACTTTGCATTGGACTTGTATTAGGCTGTGCTGCTTATGGTGCTTTTGCTTTTATTAATGCTAAAAAAAATAAAACATCCCAAAAAGATGATGATATTTCATAAGGTTAAATCAAGAGCCGCTGCACGGTGTATGCAGCGGCTTTTTGCCTGTTATTCTGTTTTATCTCTGGAGCGTTCCGCTGTTGAGACCTTTCAGATATGCATTAATGAACCCGTCAAGGTCACCGTCCATAACAGCCTGAATATTACCGTTTTCAAAGCCGCTGCGGTGATCCTTTGCAAGAGTATAGGGCATGAATACATAGGAACGTATCTGCGCACCCCATGCAATTTCCTTCTGAACACCCTTGATGTCTGCGATCTTATCCAGATGCTCTCTTTCCTTGATCTCTACAAGCTTAGCCTTCAGCATTTTGTAAGCAAAGTCCTTGTTCTGGAACTGGCTTCTCTGAGTCTGACATGCTACAACGATACCTGTGGGAATATGAGTAAGACGTACAGCGGAGCTTGTCTTATTGATGTGCTGACCGCCTGCACCGCTTGCACGGAATACGTCCATCTTAACATCCTCGGGACGAATGTCAACCTCTATATTATCATCAATTTCCGGCATTACTTCCAGTGCAGAGAAAGATGTATGTCTTCTGCCGGAGGAATCGAATGGTGATACTCGTACAAGTCTGTGTACTCCGGATTCAGATTTTAAGAATCCATATGCATTTTCACCCTCAATGAGAATTGACGCACTCTTCAGACCTGCTTCATCACCGTCAAGATAGTCAAGCGTAGTTACCTTGAAGTTATGACGCTCTGCCCAGCGGTTGTACATACGGTAAAGCATTTCTGCCCAGTCCTGAGCCTCTGTTCCGCCTGCACCTGCATGGAAAGTGAGGATCGCATTGGAATGGTCATATTCTCCTGTAAGAAGTGACGCAAGACGCATTTCTTCAAGCTTCTTTTCAAATGCCTCTGTCTCCGCATTTATATCAGAATCGCTCTCTGTTTCTCCCTCTTCAATGGAAAGCTCAATAAGGGTGATAAGATCTTCAAGACTATCGCTGAGTTTGTTGTATTCAGCTATCTTGTTTTCCAGTGCCTTTGATTCCTGTAAAACCTTCTGGCTGTTTTCCAGATCATCCCAGAATCCGTCTGCTGTAACCTGTGCCTGTAAATCAGCATGTCGATTCTTCGCATTCTCTATGCCAAGTACATCGTATAATTCCTTAATATCTGCACGATGGTCGCACATTGCGACACGCAGCTCGTCTAATAATACCATAGAATTTCTTTCCTTTCAAAGTTTAAATTGCGCAAAATACCACTATATTATTATACTACAAATTCCCTTTTCGTGCAAATGGTTTTTGCATTTTTGTATAAGATGACTATGCTTTAAGTGAGATAAAAGGGCGTTTTGTGGAAAATGCGAATTTAAAAATGCCTTTATCATGCTATATGACGAATTTAATAGTGCACATATAATATTTTTTATAGCTGCGACAAAAAGCCTATTTACATTTCATTCCATATCTGATATAATATAATTGAAAAAAAGATGTTTAAGCTTGCAGATGTTGACTGTGACGGAGATGTAGATCTCGTTGATGCACACTGCATCATCGAGAATTATAAGAACATTGGTGCATCAACTCCATACTTTGACGCTGGTAAATTCTACACAATAATTACTGAAAATGAAATTCAGGAAATTATTGGTGAGGACACCGGTATTATGTTCGGCTTATATAATGCAAACACACTGGAAGAACTTTACGACGCTCAGAAGAAATGGCTGGATTTCATTGATGTAAACTCCGATGAAGAAGTATCTGTTAATGATGCAACCTCCGTGCTTGGTATCTATGCTTCTAATGCTGCCGGTATTGAGCTTGACGAAACTCAGACAAATGCTCTCGAATTTGCTGATATAGACACAAACGGCACTATTGACATAAGTGACGCATCTATCATCCTTACAGCATACGCAAAGGCTGGTTCAGATTTGCTTTAATTTTATCGAAAATAATTTGACTTGAATATAATGGGCTGCCGCTTTCATCAGCGGCAGCCCTTTTTGACCGAATCACACAACAAAAAAACGGTACTGCTTTTCGCAGCACCGTTTTTTATAGCTTTAAGCCTTATTATTTAAGCAATACCATTTGCACGGTCATACCAGAGAGAACCTACAAGTTCCTTCAGTGACGGAATGATAGCATCCCATTCAGCAGTAAGGCTTGCACCTACATATGCATAGTATGTGAGTATTGCAGTTGCGTCATCCAGACCGATCTCACCCATATCACTGTTTGCACCAGCTGTGGATTCAGTTGTTACATCAGCAAGGAAGTATGCAAGAATCTCATAATCTGATGTCGGATCGTCTGTAAAGGATGCAGGGAGACTCGCACCAATGTTTGCATAATATGACAGAACTGCGGTTGCGTCCTCAAGTCCTACCACGCCATCCAGACAAGCGTCACCCTTAACACCAATGTATACCAGTGAAGAGCAGTCGATCTTTTCACCATTATAATACGGACTTACATAACCTGCATATACACCATCGTACAGACCAGCTGCAATGTTTTCAGCCGCTTCATCATTGAAGAGTGCTTCTGGTGTAAGACCATTGAAGGTTACATCATTCATGATGTCTATCTCTTCAATATGACCATCATCATATGTTACAAGGAGAACGATAGACTCAAACAGCTTTGCAGCAGTGAATTCTCTGTCGTCTACTGAGAAGAAGAAATTCGGCTCGATCGGAACAGCAGAAATTTTACTTTCGATTGCCAACGGCACATTAGTACCTGTAGTTGTGGAAACTGTTGTCTGAGTGAATTCCGGCTTAGTTGTTGTAGTGGTAGTAGTTGTTGTGGTGGTGGTAGTAGTTGTTGTGGTGGTGGTAGTTGTTGTTGTGGTAGTTGTTGTGGTGGTAGTTGTGGTGGTGGTAGTTGTGGTGGTGGTAGTTGTGGTAGTTGTTTCTTCAGGAACGATTACATTGATCACACCGTTTTCCTTAGTCAGTACGATCTCAATTTCGTGCTCGTCAGCAGCTTCGTTGCCTGTTGAAGCAAATGTAAGCGGGAATGCATAATAGTAACCATGTTCTTCATCGTGCTTGAGTTCCAGACCAAGAGATTCTGCCAGTGACTTTACAGCAGCAGCGTCACCAATTGTGTATGTAAACTTAACCAGTGCAGAACCATCAGCAGCTGCTATTGCTATATCAGCAGCAGAAGCAGTAGCCTTCATAATTGCTTCATTGAACAGTACTGTATCAAATGCGCTGTATGCATCACCTATAACAGCAGAACCGTCAGTCAGTAAAGACATAAGGTCTGTATCCAGATCAATGATAAAGCCAAGTGTACCCGGATCATTCTCTACATAAGGAGCAACCTCAACAGTTTCGCCGGCATTTGCCCAGTACTCACCAGCGTACCAGTTAGCAAACTGAGCGTCAGGATGTGCGGTTGTTGTTGTAACTGTAGTAGTTGTTGTGGTGGTGGTGGTGGTGGTAGTTGTAGTTGTTGTGGTGATTGTAGTTGTTGTGGTGGTA
>JAGAOV010000011.1 GCA_017623515.1 Ruminococcus sp.
TCTTATCCATTCTCTTTCTCAAACCGGTGTTTATGGCAGAGAGGCCCCACCCGTTCCCATCCCGAACACGGAAGTTAAGCTCTTTTGCGCCTACGATACTTGGACGGCAACGTCCCGGGAAAATTGGTCAATGCCGGTACTCTTTTTGCAGAGCCTTCAAAAACTCTGCATATATTCCCCTATAGCTCAGTCGGTAGAGCACTCGGCTGTTAACCGAGTTGTCGTTGGTTCGAGTCCAACTGGGGGAGCCATACTGGACAAATCCGAACCCCTCAGGTGGTTCGGATTTATTCGTTTTTTATCCCGGACGACCTGTGTTCGGGTTGATTGTATAGTATAAATAGAAACAATTAAGGCAGCTGACTCCTAAATCCGGTGCAGCTGCCTTTTGTGCTATATGCAATATTTTTTAATTTCTATTCTGTAGGCTCTATCTGGTTTCCCCAACTTATATTATAGAGTCGATTTTATTCACTTTTCTTAAACAGTGACTTTGCCAGAAGTCCAGCACCGGCAGCAACCATGCCGAACATGAGAACATATTGCCAGAGTGATGCTGTAATAGGTCTGAATCTGACGCTTGTGATAAGCGTAATAAGAATAATAAGTACGCCCAGTGCAATAACGATACCAGGGATGGTCTTTTTCTCCAAAAAGAAAGCAAGACCGATGCCTATAAACAGTGGAACGAGCATAAGTCCGGTTGCAAGAGGTGCGCCTATACCCATGCTGCCCCAAATGCTGCCCCAAGAGAAGGACACTACAAATGAATTGAATATCCAGTAGAGTCCGCCGCCGAGAAGCAGAAATCCCATGAGAAATTCAAGGAGAGGATTTGACTGTTTTTTAGGCTTTACTGCCGCAGCAGCCACAGCCTTTTCATGGCGTTTTGCCTTTTTGTCAGCCTCTTCTGTTTTCATTTCCTCTTCAAGCTTCTTCATTTCCTTATCTAAATCCATTGTTTACACATTCCTTTCCGTCTATCATAACGAACCAAGGATCTTCTCTTAAATCGAGAGGATCTTTTCTGTACATCTGGAGATCTGCATCCATGCCCTCTGCAATGCTTCCCATACGTTCCTCCACGCCGAGAATACATGCTGAACCCTTTGTAATGCTGTAGAGTGCGTCATCCTCACTCATACCGCCTTTTACAGCAAGAGCCGCTGTTGCAGATAGATACTGTATAGGAATAACTGTATGGTCAGTGCATATTGCAATGTTAATGTCATGCTTTCTGAGGATCGCCGGAGCTTCTATGGTGAGGTTCTTCATTTCCGGCTTACACCTGTCGCAGAGGATAGGGCCGCATATTACAGGTACGCCTGTTTTTTTAATAATCTCCGGAATGAGGTGTGCCTCTGTTCCGTGTACAATAACAGCATCAAGGTGAAATTCCTTTGCAATGCGTATTGCTGTACAAATATCATCCGCACGGTGACAGTGGAAGTGTGCTTTCATATCGCCCTTTAATAAAGGTATAAGTGCTTCACACTTTGCATCAAAATCCGGAAGTTCGCTGTCCTCTTCGGCAGCCTCGCAGTCTGAAAGGTAACGCTTTGCCTTGTACAGTCCTTCACGTATGATTGCAGCAGCAGCCATTCTGGTTTTCGGAGATTCATCACGACCATTGTAAACGCTTTTTGGGTTTTCGCCCAGTGCGAATTTCATTCCTGCCGCAGCAACAGCCATATCATCAGCGCATGTGCCAGTTGTTTTCATTACCAGCATTGAGCCACCGCAGGTATTTGCGCTGCCAGGTGATGTCATAACTGTTGTAACGCCGCCCATTACAGCTTCCTTAAAGCAGTAGTCATAGGGGTTTACCCCGTCGATGACACGCATTTGAGGAGTAAAGGGATCGGAGGCTTCGTTGCAGTCGTCACCCTCGAAATCAAGACCGTTTTCGAGTATACCCAGATGCGTATGAGCGTCAATGAATCCGGGCAGGAGAATACTTCCCTCAGCGTCAATATCCTCAAATTCTATAACTTCCGGAACTCCATCGCATACCTTGACGATCTTACCGTTTTCCACACAGACAAAGCCTCTTTCAATAATGCCTTTGTCCGTCATGGTGTGTATCCTTGCATTATATATCTTCATCCGATTTCCTTTCATATTACATAAGGTTCAGCAGTTTCTTTATTCGTGCCGCAGTTTCCTCCGGCGTATCAGCAGGGGAGACTGTAAGTGTTGATTGCCTGCGGTAAACGGCTGCACGGTCATCAAATATTTTCTGAAGCTGTTCCATTGTGCTTCGCTGAACGATTGGACGGTTCTTATCATCCTTTATTCTGTCATAGCATATTTCAAAGGTCTGATCAATGAGTATGATATGCGCATCCTTTTCACGGGCAGCAGCCGCTGTTTCCGGATTAAGCATTGCACCGCCGCCGCAGGAAACAACAGCGTTTTTGTCACAAAGTTTCTGTACTGTTTCAGCTTCAACAGTACGGAAGTAAGGTTCGCCCTTCTCGGCAAATATCTGAGGAATACTCATACTCTCCTGCTTTACTATTTCATCATCAGTATCAATAAGAGGCATACAGAGCATTTCTGCAAGTGCCTTTCCTATGGTAGACTTTCCGCATCCCATAAATCCACAGAGAAATATGGTCATTCTGCCGCACCTGCCTTTTCAGGAAACTGTATTCTTACACATTCTTCCAGTTCATCTATGATACTTTGAACCTGTTCTTCTGTATAGAAGTCACCGTCCCACAGCTCATGAGCTTTTACTGCCTGAAGAACCAGCATTGCACAGCCGCCCACAGCGATTTTTCCCAAAGCCTTTGCTTTTTTCACAAGGACAGTTTCCACGGGATTATATATAACGTCATATACATAGCTGCATTTTTCAATAAGCGAATCGCTTACAGGACAAGCATCAGTCTGCGGATACATGCCTACAGGTGAGGAATTGAGTATCACATCAAAGCATTCGTCGATGTCAGTTATCAGCACAGTGCGAATCTTGGCATCCGGCTTCATTTCAAGTATCTCTTTTGTCAGAGCCGCCGCTTTTTCGGTACTGCTTGGGCGTATTCCGATAGTCAGGTCTGCACCGTGAAGCACAGCCTCAACAGCCATCATTCTGCCAACGCCGCCGCAGCCTATAAGAAGCACTTTGCCGTCCATAGGGAAATTCTTTACAGAATCTGTAAAGCCGTCGCAGTCAGTGTTATAGCCGATAAGTTTGCCGTTTTCATTCACAACGCAGTTCACAGCGTTATAACGCCTTGCAGATTCTCCTATTTCATCCAGAAAAGGAATTATACTCTGCTTATGGGGAATAGTTACATTAAAGCCTTTAAATTCTTTGAGAGATTCAGCCTTTGCAGAAAGCTTCTCCGGTGAGATTTCAGTCAGGTCATAGTGTGCTTCTCTGTACTTGATGGCGAAAAGTCTTTCATGTATCATAGGAGACATGGAATGTCCCAGTGGATACCCGATAAGCGTATATTTCTGCATTATGCAGTCACCTCACTGAGAGTTGCGCAGTTTTCGCAGTGTTTAGCAGTAACATCTGAGAGAGTCTTTTTAACCAGCCCCGTGAGAACGTTCTTCGGGCCGAACTCCACAAATGTATCAAAGCCCTGTTCCTGCATCTGTGCAAGCTCTGCTGTAAAACGTACCGGAGATACGATATGCTTTGCCAGAAGAGCAGGCATATCGGAGAAATCTGTCAGCTCTGCACCAAGAACGTTTGAGAAAAACTTGCACTTCGGCTCACTGAACTTAACATCCTTTACAGCTTCATAGAATTCATCAGCGGCAGGCTGCATAAGCTTTGTATGGAATGCACTTGCAACAGCAAGCATCTTTGCTCGTGCCTTTTTATCAGCAGCAGCCTCGGCAGCAGCAGCAACAGCCGCTTTTTCGCCGGCAATAACAGTCTGGAGAGTGGAGTTGTAGTTTGCTGGAACAACATAGCCCTCGGTCTCCTCGCAGAGCTTTTCAACCTCCTCAGCAGATATTTTCAGGACAGCACACATTGCACCCTCTGCATTTTGTGCAGCCTTGTCCATAGCCTCTGCACGAGCCTTGATAACCTTGAAGCCATCCTCAAGGGAAAGCATGCCAGCTGCAACCATAGCCGCATATTCGCCCAGAGAATGACCTGCCACGCCCTCGTATGTATAACCCTTCTTCTTTGCAGCTTCAAGGCATACCAGAGATGTTGCCATAATAGCAGGCTGTGCATAGATAGTACGGGAGAGAGTTTCAGCATCGGATTCAGCAATGATTTTCTTCAGATCGAAGCCAAGGACAGAAGAGGCTGTCTCATAGATGTAGTCAAGTGACGGATCAGCCGCCGCAAGATCAAGTCCCATTCCTGTATACTGTGAACCCTGTCCGGAAAAGAGTGAAATAGTCATGTAAAAACCTATCCTTTCTGATTATATTGGCGTTTTGTGCAAAACTACCTGATTTGCCATACAGTTTTTGTGCAAGAGAAATGAAACATCACAAAATCGCAGAAAAATGTAGGAGTAGTCATTGCAAAACTCACCAGAATATTGTATAATATAAGAGTGTTTGATTTTCAGCAGAAAAACGCTCCCAGAGCATTCTGCTCCTCTAATCATATCACAAATTTCAATTAAACACAATAGGAACGGAGGAATTTTTCCATGGGTCTTCATATTTTAGGTACCGGAAGCTACATGCCGGAAAAAATACTGACAAACGATGACTATAAGGAATTTATCGAGACAAACGACGAATGGATCCGTACACGTACAGGAATAAGCTCCAGACATATAGCAACAGGCGAGCCGACATGGTATATGGGCGCACAGGCGGCAAGATCTGCAATTGAGGCTGCTGGTATTGATCCGGCTGACATCAGCCTTGTTATCGACACCTCTGTTACTCATGATTATGCTACACCTTCAACCTCATGTATTATTCAGCGTGAAACAGGTGCAGTTAATGCGGCATGCTTTGACCTGAATGCGGCATGTGCAGGCTTCGTATACGCAATGGACATGGCTCACCGTTTCCTTAAAACAGAGGAAACTGCAAAGTATGCTCTTGTTGTGGCAAATGAACAGCTTTCAAAGATCACAAATTACGAGGATCGTTCATCCTGCATTCTCTTCGGCGATGGTTCTGCTGCCGCTGTAGTTGAATACGACGCAAACGCCCTCTATTCAAGTCACCTCGGCGCAGACGGAACAGGCGCAAAGCATCTCTTTGCAAAGCATACTGAATACAATTCTCCCTTTGCAGAGGAAAGCAAGCTGAAGAAAAAGTGGCATGATTTTGAAGAAGATCTTCAGGGAAGATTTGCTCACTGCATGAAGCAGGACGGCAAGGAGGTATACCGCTTTGCAACACAGGCAATGCCCAAGGCTGCAAAGGCTGCCGCTGAAAAGATAGGACTTGCTCTGAGCAGTCTGGATAAGATCATACCTCATCAGGCAAATATCAGAATTATCGAAACAGCTATGAAGAACATGAAGCTTTCCATGGAAAAGGCTGTTGTAAATATCAAGAATCACGGTAATACATCCAGTGCGTCTATTCCGATCGCACTTGACGAGGCTGTACGCTCCGGTGAAATAAAAAGAGGAGACAAGATCTGTCTCGTAGGCTTTGGCGCAGGACTTACCTATGCTGCGGCTATCCTTGAATATTGATGATATAGGCATAAACCAATCCACATAGACATGATGAAAGGAAAACGCATTATGAAAACAAGAATTACAGAGCTGCTTGGCTGTCAGTATCCTCTGCTTCAGGGCGGTATGGCATGGGTTGCGGAAAGCACACTCGCAGCAGCAGTTACAAACGCCGGCGGCTGTGGAATCATCGCAGGCGGCAGCGCACCTATTGATTATCTTCGTGAGCAGATAAGAATCTGCAAGTCCAAGGTAGGAGACAAGCCTTTCGGCGTGAACATCATGCTCATGAGTCCCAATGCGGAAGAGCTTGCGCAGCTTGTTATTGATGAAAAAGTTCCTGTTATTACAACTGGAGCAGGCAATCCCGGCAAGTACATGGAAGCATGGAAGGCAGCAGGCATCAAGGTTATCCCTGTAGTTCCCTCCGTAGCTCTTGCTAAACGTATGGAAAGAAGCGGCGCAGACGCAGTTATTGCTGAGGGTACAGAATCCGGCGGTCATATCGGCATGAACACAACAATGTGTCTCGTTCCTCAGGTAGTTGACGCAGTAAGCATTCCTGTTATCGCAGCAGGCGGCATTGCTGACGGCAGAGGCGTTGCAGCGTCCTTTATGCTGGGTGCAGAGGGCGTTCAGATCGGTACACGTTTCCTTGCTTCTGATGAATGCCAGATCCACGAGAACTACAAGAATCTCGTTGTAAAGGCAAAGGACACCGACAACCAGATCACAGGCTTCTATTCAGGCAGCCCGTGCAGAAGCGTAAAGACAAAGTATACAAAGAAACTTCAGGAGATGGAGAAGAACGCAGCTCCGCCGGAGGATTTCGAGGCTCTTACAGTAGGCTCGCTCCGCAAGGCAGCAGTTGACGGCAACGTTGACGAGGGCTCATTCCTCTGCGGACTTATTGCAGGTATGGTAAACGACATCCGTCCCTGTAAGGATATTATCGAAGAAATGATGGCAGATGCTGAGAAGCTTCTGGGCAGATAAGCGAAAGGAGAAAATATTATGGCAGTTGCACTTATCACAGGCGCATCACAGGGTATCGGCGCATGTATCGCAGAGCGTCTTGCAAAGGACGGCTTTGACGTAGCTATCAACCACTTTCCAAGCGACAGCGACAAGGCTAACGCTGAAAAGGTTGCAGAGGCATGCCGCAGCTACGGCGTAAAGGCTGAGCTTTTTGCAGCAAATGTTGCAGATTACGCACAGTGCGAAGCAATGGTAAAGGCAGTTAAGGAACAGCTCGGCAGCATTGACGCTCTGGTAAATAACGCAGGCATCACAAAGGATGGTCTCCTTCTCCGTATGTCCGAGGAGCAGTACGACGCAGTTATCGCAGTAAACCAGAAGAGCGTTTTCAATATGATAAAGCTGGTAGGCGCAGTTATGCTCCGCCAGAAGCACGGCAGCATAGTAAGCCTTGCGTCTGTTGCAGGTCTCTACGGCAATCCCGGTCAGATGAACTACTCTGCATCTAAGGCAGCTATCGTTGGTATGACAAAGACAGCCGCTAAGGAGCTTGGTTCAAGAGGTATCACTGTAAATGCAGTAGCTCCGGGATTCATCAAGACAGCTATGACAGATGCTCTCTCCGATGATGTAAAGAATGCTATGATGAAGCAAGTTGCTATGGGCAGATACGGCACACCGGAGGAGATCGCAAGCGTGGTTTCATTCCTTTGCTCCTCTGACGCAAGCTATGTTACCGGTCAGACTATCGAGATCTCCGGCGGTCTTATGATGTAATTTTCCCACTTAAATCTATTTAAGCAGAAAGGAAATAATAAAAAACTATGAGAAAAGTAGTTATTACAGGTATGGGTACTGTAAATCCTCTGGGCTGCGGAATTGATGCATTCTGGAAGAACGTACAGGCAGGCAAATGCGGTATTTCAACTATAGATAAGTTCGATCCAACAGAGGTAGGCGTAAGCGTTGCAGGTATTGTACGTGATTTCGAGCCTACAGATTATTTCGACAAGAAGGACGTTCGTCACATGGAACGCTTCACACAGTTTGCAGTAGCCGCTGCAAAGCAGGCTATCGAGGACTGCGGCAGTGATATGAAAGACCTTGATCCTTATCGCTGCGGCGTTATTATCGGCTGCGGTATCGGCGGTCTGGAAATGACTGAGCACGAGCATATCAAGTACATGGAAAAAGGTCCGAACCGTGTTTCACCTTTCTTCGTGCCTATGATGATCTCCAACATGGCAGCAGGCGAGATCTCCATGAAGACAAACTTCCGTGGCGACAACTTCGCAACTGTAACAGCATGTGCTTCATCCACACACGCTATTGGCGAAGCATTCCGCAAGATCAAGGACGGCTACCTTGACGCTTGTATCTGCGGCGGTACTGAGTCTACTGTAACAGAATTCACCATCGGCGCATTCAAGACCATGAAGGCTCTTACCCGTGAGACAGATCCCATGAAGGCTTCAACACCTTTCGACAAGAACAGAAGCGGTTTCGTTCTGGGTGAGGGTGCAGGCGTTCTCATGCTTGAGGAATACGAACATGCAAAGGCAAGAGGTGCGCATATCTACTGTGAAATTGCAGGCTATGGCGCAACATGCGACGCATATCACATGACATCTCCGTCACCGGAATGCGAGGCTGCTGCAAGAGCTATGAAGAATGCCTACGAAGAAGCAGGTCTTTCCGCTGAAGATGTTGACTATATCAACGCTCACGGCACATCCACAGGTCTCAACGACAAGTACGAGACCCGTGCAGTAAAGATCGCTCTGGGCGAAGAAAATGCACGTAAGGTAAAGATAAACTCCACAAAGTCTATGACAGGTCATATGCTGGGCGGTACAGGCGCAGTTGAAGCTATTGTATGCGCACTGACTATTGAGAACAGCTTTGTTCACCAGACTATTGGCTTTACAACACCTGACGAGGAATGCGACCTTGACTACTGCACAGACGCACCGGTGGAAATGCCTGTAAACGCTGCCCTTTCCAATTCTCTTGGATTTGGCGGTCATAATGCTACACTGTGCTTCAAGAAGCTTGCAGATTAAGGAGACAGAAGATGTATAGTATTGAAGAGATCAAGGAGCTGGCTAAAACAGTCTCCGAATATAAGCTTGGCAAGATAAAGATCAAGACAGATGACGAGGAACTTGTTATCGAGGGAAAATGCTGTCACAAGCCTCATCCCATGCCGTCTGTAACTCCGGCTGCACCTGCGGCAATGCCCGCTGCACCGGCAGAAGCACCTGCCGCACCGGCTGAAAAGTCCGGCAATGTGGTTAAAGCTCCAATTGTAGGTACATTTTATGCAGCAGCTTCACCTGAGGACGCTCCCTATGTAAAGGTAGGCGATACCGTTAAAAAGGGCGATGTGCTGATGATAATCGAGTCTATGAAGCTTATGAATGAGGTAACAAGTGATTTTGACGGCGTGGTAGAGGAGATTCTTGTAGCAAACGGTGATGCTGTTGAATATGACCAGCCGCTTATGCGTATTGTCTGAGACAGGAGGAAAAGATAATGGCAGAGGTTCTGATGAACAGAGAACAGATCATGGAGGTTATTCCTCACAGAGATCCGTTCCTGCTGATAGATGAAGTCCTTGAAATGGAGGACGGCAAGCGTGTTGTAGCACGTAAGTATATGAAGGAGGATGACTACTGGTTCAAGGGCCATTTTCCGGAAAAGCCTGTAACACCGGGCGTTCTCATGGTAGAAATGCTTGCACAGGCAGGCGCAGTATGCATCCTTTCACAGCCTGAATTCAAGGGCAAGATCGCTCTTTTTGCAGGTATCGACAAGGTTAAGTTCCGTAAGCAGGTAGTACCGGGCGATGTTCTGGATCTTGAAGTCGAGATCATCAGCCAGAGAGGGCCTATCGGCGTTGGAAAGGCTGTAGCTTCTGTTGACGGCAAGAAGGCTGTAACCTGCGAGATTAAGTTTGCTGTAGAAAAGTAAGGAATAGACACATGAAATTTCAGAAGGTTTTAATAGCAAACAGAGGCGAGATTGCAGTACGTATAATTCGTGCATGCCGTGAGCTTGGTCTCCACAGCGTGACTGTCTATTCAACTGCGGACAGATCAGCTCTTCATGCAAAGATCGCTGACGAGTCCGTGTGCATTGGCCCTGCTGCCACAAAGGATAGCTACCTCAACATGCAGGCACTCATTGCAGCATGTAAAAATACAGGTGCAGAAGCCATTCATCCCGGCTTCGGTTTTCTTTCCGAAAGTGCAGAATTTGCCGCACTCTGCAAGGAACATGGTATAACATTCATAGGCCCGTCTCCTGAATCCATCTCTATGCTGGGCGACAAGGCACGTGCAAAGGAAACGATGAAGGCTGCCGGAGTACCGGTAATTCCGGGTTCTGAAGGCGTTCTGAAGGACGCTGATGACGCAAAGCGCATAGCTGAGGAAATCGGCTATCCCGTTCTTGTAAAGGCTTCCGCAGGCGGCGGCGGACGTGGTATCCGCAGAGTTGACAGTCCGGAACAGATGGAACAGCAGCTCACTCTTGCAAAGGAGGAAGCACTGAAATTCTTCGGTAATGACGAGGTTTACCTTGAAAAGCTGATTGTCGGCCCTCATCACGTTGAAATTCAGATACTTGCGGATTCCTTTGGAAATACAGTGGCTCTCGGTGAGCGTGACTGTAGTATGCAGCGCAGAAACCAGAAGGTCATAGAGGAAAGCCCAAGTCCGCTTATGACTGACGATCTCCGTCAGAAAATGCAGGACGCTGCCGTAAAGGCTGCAAAGGCTGCCGGCTACTGCAACGCAGGAACTATTGAATTTCTCGTAGACCACGAACGCAATTTCTACTTTATGGAAATGAATACACGTATTCAGGTTGAACACCCTGTAACTGAATTTGTAACAGGCATTGACCTCGTACAGATGCAGCTCCGCATTGCACAGGGCGAGGCTCTTCCTTTTGTACAGGATGATATAAAAATAAGCGGACATGCGATTGAATGCCGCATTAATGCAGAAAATCCGGAGCTTGATTTCCGTCCCTCTCCGGGTACAATATATTCGATCTATACACCCGGCGGCCCTGGTGTGAGAATCGACAGTGCAGTATATCAGGGCTACACCATTCCGCCCTACTACGATTCAATGATAGCGAAGCTTATTGTACATGCACCCTCCAGAAAGGAAGCTATTATGAAAATGCGCTGCGCACTTGCAGAATTCATAGTTGACGGAATTGATACAAACATTGATTTTCAGCTGAAGCTACTGAAAAACCAGAATTTTGAAGATGGCGATTATGACAATGCCTTTCTCACATCATATCTGGAGCAGCTGAAAAAATCCTAAGGAAGCAGAAAGGCTGCGAAAGCAGCTGTAAATGGTGATACGAATATGGCTAATACAAATATGTTAGAAGATTTGTTTAAAACGGTAACGAAACGTTTTAACGGTGATGAGCCTGAGCCGGCAGTGCCGATGTTCAAGTGTCCTCGCTGCGGCATTTCAACTCCTCAGAAGAAAATGACAGAGCTGGGAAAGGTCTGCCCCAACTGCAAGTATCATGCCAGACTGACAGCTGCTGAAAGAATCGCAATAACTGCCGATGCTGATTCCTTTGAGGAATTCTATGCCGATCTTTGTTCCGCAGATCCCCTTGAATTTCCGGGATATGCTGAAAAGGTAACTGAACTTCAGGCGAAAACAGGTCTTAATGACGCTGTAGTTACAGGCAAATGCACAATTAAAGGCAGCCCAGCTATGCTCCTTGTAATGGATTCACGCTTTATGATGGCATCCATGGGAAGTGTTGCCGGCGAAAAGATAACAAGAACCTTTGAGTATGCAGCAGAGCATAAGCTCCCTGTAGTAGCGTTTACTGCTTCAGGCGGCGCAAGAATGCAGGAGGGTATAATCTCTCTTATGCAGATGGCTAAGACCTCTGCGGCTGTACAGATGCACAGTGAGGCTGGACAGCTGTACATAACAGTCATGACCGATCCTACAACAGGCGGTGTAACTGCATCCTTTGCCTCATTAGGTGATATTATCATTGCAGAACCCAAGGTTCTCATCGGATTTGCAGGAAGACGTGTTATTGAAGGCACTATCAAGCAGCATCTTCCGGATGACTTCCAGCTTGCTGAATTCCAGCTTGAGCATGGTTATGTTGACATGATAGTTCACCGTAAGAAAATGCGCAGTACCCTTTCACATTTGCTGAAACTCCATGGTTACGCTGCACAGCCAAAGAAACAGGAGGAGTGCTGATATGGAAACAATAAACATGAGAACCGCATGGGAAAGACAGCTCCTCATACGTGACAAGACAAGACCTACTATAAGAGATTACCTGCCGCTGATCTTTGAGGATTTCTATGAACTCCACGGTGACAGAGGTGTGGGTGACGATGGTGCGATACTTGGCGGAATAGGCAGACTGAACGGTCAGCCTGTTACCATAATTGCTGAAGTAAAGGGCAGAAATATTGAGGAAAATAAGGCTTCAAATTTTGCCATGCCGCATCCTGAGGGATACCGTAAGGCTTTGAGACTTGCAAAGCAGGCGGAGAAATTCCATCGCCCTGTTATCTGCTTTATTGATACCCCCGGTGCATTCTGCGGAGTTGAAGCGGAAAAGCGTGGTCAGGGTGAAGCTATTGCACGTAATCTGGCTGAATTCATGTCTCTTAGAACTCCTGTTGTATCTGTTGTTCTTGGTGAAGGAGGAAGCGGCGGCGCACTTGCCCTCGGTGTTTGTGATGCACTTGCAATGCTGGAAAATGCCCTTTATTCAGTCATATCTCCCAGAGGGGCAGCCTCTATTCTCTGGAAGGATGCAGCCCGTGAACAGGAGGCATGTGAGGTTCTCCGCATAACAGCTGAGGACATGGTTGAATTTGGTGTTGCAGAAGCTATTATTTCTGAGTCGGATACAGGCACATCTAACGATTTGGACAAAATCGCAGAAAATCTGAAAGAATATTTGGTGAAAACGATAGCAGAAAAATGCGGAAAAGATATTGACCTTTTGCTGAAAGAAAGGTATACTAAGTTTAGGAAAATCGGTGTGTTCACAGAGACATGCCGATAATATAAATCCACGGTATGTATTAACATGCCAAATATAAAATATGGAGGAATTTAGAAATGACATTCGACAAGATTAAGGAACTCATCGTTGACCAGCTGGACGTTGAAGAGGACAAGGTTACTATGGAGGCTAACATTCAGGACGATCTGGGTGCTGACTCTCTGGACATCGTTGATCTCGTAATGTCTGTTGAGGACGCTTTCGAGGTTAAGATCGAGGATGAGGATGTTGAGAACATCAAGACTGTTGGTGACATCGTTAACTACATCGACAACGCTGAATAAGAATATCTATTAATGCAAAAAGGGCGGCTGTACATCGTGCAGCCGCCTGTTTTTTATTGGCTCTCTGTCATATGATAGAGAACCTTTTTATTCCGCAATAATTCTCGGCACTCTTTTTGAAATACCGCAGATTATCTCATAGCCGATAGTTCCGTAAAGTGATGCCAGCCAGTCTGCGGTAATATCACAGTCACCGAAAAGAGTAACTTCATCGCCGGATTGAACGTCTGCCGGAACATCAGTAACATCCAGCATCATCTGATCCATGCAAACTCTTCCCACTATAGGACAGGGAACACCATGTACCAATGCCTTTCCCTTGCCCGAAAGCAGTCTTGCATAACCATCAGCATAGCCTACAGTTACAGTAGCTATTCTGCGTTCTTCAGAGGCAGTGTAGGTTCTTCCGTAGCTTATGCAGTCACCTGCATATACAGTCTTGACCTGAGAGATAACGCTCTTGAATGTCATTACGGGCTTTATATCCACAGGAACAGGCACAGGATAATTCGGTGAGAGACCATACATAATAATTCCCACACGAGCAAGGGTACATCTTTCATTAGGCTTGTAAACGCTTGCTGCACTGTTCATGCAGTGAACATGAGGAAGCTTGTGTCCCATATCAGAGAGCCTGTCATATACCTCAAAAATTCGCTCCTCCTGCTGTCTGGTGTAAAGAACATCCTCCTCTTCCGGAGAATCAGCAGCAGCAAAATGGGTGTAGATGCCTTCAATGGAAAGCATTTTCATGTCAAAAAGCGGCAGAAGCTCCTCTGTGCATGTTAAAGCGTCCCTGCTGCGGAAGCCTATTCTTCCCATGCCAGTATCAAGCTTAATATGACAGCGAACCGGAGATTCAGCATACTGGCAAAGCTCTTTAGCATATTCCAGAGATACAATGCCCTGTATAATATTGTATTTAGCAATATCGGGTGCGCATTCGGGAGGAGTATAACCGAGAATGAATATCTCAGCATCATGGCATACATGGCGGACGGAAAGTGCTTCCTCAAGATTTGATACTGCAAACCAATTTACGCCCATTTCAGAAAGCTTTCTGCAAACAGCCTCATCGCCGTGACCGTATGCATTAGCCTTTACAACAGCCATGTATTCGGTTTTTTCAGGAAGAGCCTTGCGCACCTCTTCCACATTGTGAGCAAGTGCATTAAGGTTTATTTCTGCCCATGCACGGTGAAGTATCTTTTTCATGAAAATAACCTTCTTTCTGCGTGAAAAATACATGCAGCAAAGCTTGCAAAATTTCACGGAATGATTTATAATTATACTGATATATTAAACGGAGGCGATGCTATGCCGCAGCTTATAAGATCACCTGAAAATAACGACATTACTTTCATGCAGCACCGTGATAAGACTATATGCCTTACTGGACACCGCACGGAAAAATTTCTTGACGCACCTATCGGAGATGAAGCTATTACTATAAATACCATAAGATCAATTCTTACAATGATGCTTGCAGACGCTTATGACCGTGGTGCAAGATATTTCATAATCGGAATGGCAAGAGGAGTTGATCTGTGGGCTGGCGAGGAGCTTTTATATATGAAGAGGGTTCTTCCTGATGTACATATTATAGCGGCAGTCCCCCATATGGGGCATGAACACAGTATTCACGGCACGGATGCGGATATTATGTACAGTATCGGAGAAGCTGCCGACGCAGTTATATGTGTTTCTGAAAATTACTCTAGCTGGTGCTTTCTCCGCAGAAATGATTATATGCTCCGGAACTCCTCGGCTGTACTTGGCGTAATTCACAAAGACGAGGGCGGAACTGCCTATACGCTTAAAAACGCCGTAAAATACGGCGTAAAGAAGCGTGTAGCTGATGTAACAGACTATCATAGAATGATCCCTCTGATGGAACGTTATCCACAGGTTTATCGAATGACAATGCCATCACAGAGGTATGCGTTCTGGGAATACAGACCTCGGCTTTTGTATCAGTGCGGTTTGTTTTCGCAGGAGTGACCTTCCTTTTCTCTTTCTCTCTGCACCTTGCTGTAAACACATCCGCAGAAATCCTGTCTGTACAGGTCATATTCCTTTGAAAGCTCAATAGAACGGAAATAACCGCCCTTTTTCTTGAAGTCGGAGTAAAGCCATACTGCACCGTATTTTGCTGCAAGCTCTGCACCGGCTTCATTGATGAAGGGTGCATCTTTATGCGGACTTATGGAAAGAGTAGTTGTAACAAAATCCGCACCGTATTCCTTTGCAGCCTTTACAGTTTCCTCAAGGCGGTGAGCGATACACTTCCTGCATCTCTCTCCACGCTCCGGCTCTTCCTCAAGCCCTTTTGCAAGGCTGAGAAAACGTTCCGGCTCATATTCGCCGCTTATGACCTCTACAGGATTATTAAGCGGCAGCTCTGAAATAAGCCGTCTTACTTCGGAAAGTCTGTATTCATATTCCTTTTCAGGCATAATATTTGGATTATAAAAAAAGAGCCAGATAGAAAAATACCGGCTCAGCGTCTCCAACACGTAACTGCTGCACGGCGCACAGCAGGCATGCAGGAACAGAACGGGTACTCTGTCCTTAGGAAGAGTTTTTATGGTCTGTTCCATTTTTACCTGATAATTTACCTTTGGACGGATTTCAGCCATTACTGTCCCTCCAGCTCACGGAGAGCTTTCAGCTCCTCGTGATTTACCTTTATACGGCTGTCCTTGAGAACTGTTACATCATCTCTTGTAGTTTTAACAGGTACTTCTGACTGTTCTGTAAGCACCTTCAAAACGCCTGTGAGAGGATTTGTCTCAACTACCTTTCCCTTTGTGCCGTCTGCAAGAGCAACGATAGCACCGTTCTTTGGGGTGATCTTGAGAAGCTCTTCATAGGCATTCTGCTCATGCTTGAGACAGCACATAAGTCTGCCGCAGCAGCCTGATATTTTAGACGGATTCAGTGAAAGTCCCTGTTCCTTTGCCATTTTTATGGAAACCGGCTGGAAGTCCGCAAGGTATCCCTTGCAGCAGAATTCTCTTCCGCAGATACCGATTCCGCCCAGCATCTTAGCCTTATCACGTACACCTATCTGTCTCAGTTCAATACGTGTTCTGAAAACAGCCGCAAGATCCTTTACAAGCTCACGGAAGTCAACACGGTTTTCAGCCGTGAAGTAGAACAGAAGCTTGCTGTTGTCGAATGTGCATTCAACGTCTACAAGCTGCATATCCAGACCACGTAAAGCAATTTTTTCCTCGCATACAGCCGCAGCCTTTTCCTCCTTTTTGCGGTTAGCCGCTGCAATACGGAGATCGTCCTTTGTTGCAATGCGCACAACATTTTTGAGAGGTGCTGAAATATCAGATTTCGGCACTTTTTTGTTAGCTATAATAACTTCGCCGCATTCAAGACCTCTTGCGGTTTCGGTGATGACCTGATCGCCCGTCTTCACCTGAATATCGTTCGGTGCAAAGTAATACACCTTGCCGCCGGCTTTGAAGCGAACGCCGATAATATCTACCATATATTCAAATTCCTTTCTATTTTCCGCCCATAAGCTCTGCACAGAGAGCCGTGAGGACAAGCTGCACATTTACATTTGCAGAGATGGCAGCATATGCTTTTCCGATACATTTATGATAATGCTGACCTTTGGCAGCGGAGAGCCTTGCAGAAAGAGCAGACGCACCCTCATAGTCGCAGCCAGTACAGTGAAGTGAACTGTCGATTTTAAGAGCCATAGCGTCCCTGAAAACGCATTCAAGCATATTCAGGATGGAAAGGGTACTGTTTCTGTCGCTGCCGGCTGAAAAAAACGCCCTCATAAGGTCGTATTCACGCTTATCTATTATACAACGAACCGCCTCTTTTGTCAATGCGGCAAGCCTTTGGAGGTTTTCATCCTCAAGGTAAGCAATGCACATGCCGATATTTCCATGAAAGCATGAGACCGCCTCGGCAGCGTTCTCTGGTGAATAGCCTCTTTCGATAAGGACAGAGGAGGCTTCCTGTTCTGTACATTGGGATATTCCAAAGGGAACAAGGCGTGAGATAACTGTAGGCAGGAGCGTCTGACGTGAACCGGCTGTGAAGATGAAATGTGTGAAAGCCGGAGGCTCTTCTATTACTTTCAGAAGAATATTCTGTGATCTTACGTCCATATTATCACAGTCGCTGAAAATGTATATTTTTTTATCGCCGCTGTTTGGAGCGATAATTGCCTCGGAGCAGACGTTTCTGACAGTTTCAGCAGAGAAGCCCTGAAGCTTTCCGGTATGCTGTACCCATATCACATCCGGATGAACTCCGGCGGCTATATTACGGCAGTTTTTGCATATACCGCATGGCTTGCTGCCGCTGTCTGTACAGAGGAGCTTTTGTGCAAACCAGAGAGCAAGAGTCTTTTTTCCCAGACCTTTTTCACCGTAAAAAAGCAGGCATTGGGCAAGACGTTTTCCCTCAGTCATTCTGGAAAGAGCATCACGAACATTCTTGTTTCCGCAGAGCAAAATATCACATCCTTTCAGTTATGCTTATATTATTATACAACATTTTTCTGCTTCGGTCAATACGAAAACAAAGCATGACAATGAATTTACCCAGCGCAGTAAATTGGTTCTTGCTGCGATATTGCAAAAAACCTTTGACAATATGGAAAAATATGATATAATATAGGCAGTGCTGCGGCACAACTACAAGGAGGAGTTTATATGAACATATCAAAGCTTACCGCACTGCTGCTGAGTACAGCGGCAGGAATAACAATGGTAACAGGCTGTGCAGAAAACAGCGGTTCATCCGGTGAAAAGGATTCCGGAATGTACACCATGCATGGTCTGACAACTCAGGAATTTGTAACAGAAATGGGTGCAGGTATCAACCTTGGAAACACCTTTGAATCCTGCGGCGCATGGATAGATTCTGAAAGCGTTACAAACTTTGAAACAGGCTGGGGAAGTCCTGTTGTAACAAAGGAGCTTATCGAGGGCTACAAGAAAGAAGGCTTCGGCGCACTCCGTATTCCCGTGGCATGGTCTAACATGATGCAGGAAAATTACCAGATACATCCTGATTATCTTGCAAGAGTAAAGGAAGTGGTAGAATGGGCATTGGGTGCAGACCTTGCGGTAATCCTCAATATTCACTGGGACAGCGGATGGTGGGAGAATTTTCCGACTGACAAGGAAAACTGCATGGAAAAGTACACCTCTATCTGGACTCAGCTCTGCGACGCTTTCGGAGAATACGGTGACAAGCTTATGTTTGAATCTCTCAACGAAGAAGCCGGATGGAGCAGTATCTGGGACAGATACTCAGGTACAGAAGAGCAGAAGGCTGAATCTTATGCCCTTGTAAATGAGATCAATCAGACATTCGTTGACCTTGTAAGAGCAAGCGGCGGAAATAATGCAGAACGTCATTTGCTTATTGCAGGCTACATAACAGACGTTGCCCTCACCTGTGATCCTCTTTATAAAATGCCTGAAGATCCGGCTGGAAAGTGTGCGGTTTCCGTACATTACTACACTCCTGCAACCTACTGTATCCTGAAGCAGGACGCAGACTGGGGTAAGGCAAAGAAAGCTTGGGGTTCACCAAGAGACTACGGCGAACTTGAAACGAATATGGATATGCTCTATGATACATTTGTAAGCAAGGGTGTACCAGTAATTATTGGTGAGTATGGTGTTGAGACTGCCAACAAGGAGGCAGATAATGTTAAGCTCTTTCTGTCTGCCGTTTCTACAGAGGCAAGGGAACGGGATATGTGTCCCATGCTCTGGGATATTACTGATGTATTCTATGACAGAACGACATTCCAGATGGTTGAAGAATACTCAGACCTCAATGAAATGCTTACTGTTCCTGTTGAATAAATCAAGAAAAGGCGGCTGTACACAATGCACAGCCGCCCTTTTTAATGCCGGAAATCAGCATATTTATCAGAATTTATCTGCGGTTACCGCCGCCGCCGCCGCCGCTGCTTGAACCGCCGCCGCCGCTTCTGCCGCCGCCGCTGCTTGACTCAATTTTGGTTCGTACCTGATACTGTCTGATAAATACATCAGACGGCTGTCCATACTGAACCTGATCGAATGACACATACTGGAGGCTTGATGGTCTGCTCTTGAACTTATAATGTGATTTTACGGCAAAGAACATTATCACCGCTGCAATAAGACCAATCACTGCACCGATCATTATAGCTTTCCCCCAATTTACTGGTTTTGAATCTCTATGGATGAGAGTTCCGTCGGATTCAATGGTAACATATTTCCCTGTATCCGGAACATAAAAGAAACGAACACTTCTGTCAGGGCCGCAGTCATAGTAGAATTCCAGATTATAGAGGAATTCTCTGACTGCTGAATAAACGTCCTCATTGCACCTTGGAAGATATGGGTTCATGTCATCAAAAATTGACTGAATTCTTCCTCCGTCGCTGAGATCTGTATAACCGGAGTAATAAAATCTTGCACGGTTTCTTGTGTAGATAAAATCATACGGAGAATAGCTCGGATCATCATGACCGGAAAGATCCATGTACAGAACTATGCTGTCAGCGTCATAGCCGTAAGCGTCGGTACAGAGCTGTTCAGCAAAATCCATAGTACCGCTTTCGGTGTAAATAGTAGTGCCGCTTACAAAGATAAGTATATTCATATCTATGTATTCAGCCACTTCATGTATTTCATCGGTAAGCTCTTTTTCCTCTTCATCCGTAAGCATGTTAGCACCGTCAACAATATTGCTTTCAGACGGATTTATTGGAGTATCCTCATAAGCAGTCTCCTTTGCATAAGCCGGCAAAGAAAGCGCACCTGCACAAAGAACAGCACTGAGAATAAATGCCGCAGAATTTTTTAAATATTTCATCATTGCAGGAATCCTCCTATGAGCGTTGCTATGGTAGTAACGGCAAGGAAAAGTCCGCTGCATGCTATGAGGAGTTTATTCATATCAAGAGGCGGTGTACCTGCAAGCTTTCCGGTCTGACCGTTCATAGCAGAGCTGTAGGTCTTACCCTTGTAATGGTAGTTCATGAACCATACCGGCATGAGAGCGTATTCCTTTGCAACGCCCTTATAGCCTACATTTACATTAACTGCCTTAACTCCGCTGTAGCCTGTAACAGACTCACGGAGCTTCTGGGAACAGCCTTCCTTGATACGCTCCTTTACACGTCCAACGGAGTCTTCCCATGTAACGTCATATTTTTCAGCAAGAAAGCCGCTTAAATACTGCATGGAAAAATCACGGATGTCCTTGTAGTGGTAAGGCTCAATTGCGTCCATAAGTGCGTCCTCGATCTTCTTTGCACCATCTGAGGGTACACGCTGGAACGGAAAAGAACCGCTTCTCTTTACTGCATACTCCCTTATCTCTGTAATTCGGTAACTGCCGGATGTCCAGCTGCGTTTTCTTTCACCGATACATGAAAGACTTGCATTTGCAGTACAGCTTGTAAGCCAGAACGGAACGTATACTCCGCTCATCTTTTCAAGCTGTTGTTCGGATTTGAAGTCTTTTGGCAAAAACCATTTGCTTTTGCACCATGTTTTAAAGCTTTCAAGAGCTTTTTCTCTTGTGTATGCAAATGGAATAACGTAATTCGGACGATATTCGCCTGTAAGTCTGCCGGCAAGAACAACTGGATTGTGGCAGTAATAACAGAATGTAGCCGCAGATGTCTCCTCAGCAATGATCTCTGCGCCGCAGGAATTGCAGGAATAAAGTCTTGTCTGTTCGGTGAATTCACTGTCCTCAAACTGAGAATAGTCGTTTTCACTTTCAAGAGTCTGAGCGTCAGGGTCTGCATTCTCTTCAGCCATCCTGTTGACTTCATCGTACATTTTGGCGATTTCAGCTTCTTCAAAGTAACTGTCGCAGTAGTCGCAGCCGAATTTCTGTTCCTCTGGCTTGAAAGTCAGCTCACCGCCGCAATATGGACATTTATACTGAACTGTATTCAATGGTTTTTTCCTTTCTGTAGTAGTTGTGGTTGATTATTCGGATACTATAAAATATATCGCACCAATAAAGGATTCTGTCAGGAAACCTCTAAAAGCCTCCCCTTAGTAAGGGGAGGTGGCTGAGCAAAGCGAAGTCGGAGGGGATTGCAGAAAGAAAAGTAAACTTTAAGTTTTGATTTTTCTCGCTGGGTACAATCCCCTCAGTCAGCTTCGCTGACAGCTCCCCTGACAGCTCCCCTTACTAAGGGGAGCCTTATGCGGTTGTTTTTATCCTCTCTTATTTCCGCAGTTTGTGCAGAAATTGCCTGTATTTGTAGTACCGCAGGAACACTGCCAGTCAGCAGAGGGCTTCTTGCTTCCGCAGTTAGTGCAGAAATTGCCTGTGTTTTCTGCGCCGCAGGAACACTTCCAGCCGCCTGCCGGTGCTGGCTTCTTGCCGCCGCAGTTTGTGCAGAAGTTGCCTGTATTAGTATTTCCGCAGGAACACTTCCAGCCGTTTGCCGGAGCTGCCTGAGCCGCAGCCTGCTGCTGCATCTGCATCTGCTGCATATTTGCTGCGGATGCTGAACCCATAAAACTGCCTGCATTCTGCATGCCCATGCCCATAGCCATAAATGCCTGACCTGCGCCAGCTGAGTTGCTGCCGGCAGCTTCCATGCCTCTTGCAACTGCGCCCTGAACATAGCCTTCACGAACAGAAGCATCAGAGAGCATTGCGCCCTGATTGCGCATATTGATGAGCTTTTTGCTTTCCTCGTCGTAGCTGATGCTGGAGATACCAACAGATCCGATCTCAACACCTCTTACATTCTTCCAGTCGTCATCCAGAACATCGCTCATATATTTAGCAAGCTTCATGCCCTGTGAAGGCAGTGTAGAGATACGAACACCGTCAACAGACATCTGACTGATAGTACTCTGGAGAGCTGTAAGGAATTCAGAATTGAACTGCTCATTTATATCCTCAAAGCTTACAACGCTCTTGTCACGCTGAGAGCATTCCATGTAGAACTTCAGCGGATCTGTTACTCTGATGGAATATGTACCGTGGCAGCGGAGGAAAAGCTCTGCATTATAGAAGTTATCGAAATACTGGAGGGCATTTCTTGTGCCGAACTTGATACCTCTGATTTCAGCGAGATTTACAAAGTAAACCTTCTGTGCGCTTGAGGGCTGACCGCCGAACTTGAATCTTTCCCATGTATCCTTGAGAGTATCGCCAAGCTGACCATTGAACAGTGAGGGAGCTGAGGACATGAATACCTCATAGTAGCCTGCTTCTGCTGTATAGTCAATGATCTTGCCGTCTTCAACGAGGAACATCATCTGGTTCGGACCTACCACGATCTTTGAACCGTTTGAAATAACATTCTCATTGCCTTTTTTGTTGCTGCTTCGTTTATTGCTTACCTGTACACCTCTGCACATAATTGTAGTTGCGCCCATATCGGGAGCTGCGATATAATCAAGCCATGAATCAGCCAGCTGACCGCCGATTGCACCTGCTGCTGCTTTAATAAGTCCCATAGTAATTACCTCCGTAAATTATTGTTGTGATGTGAAAATTCTCTAAAGAGAATTTACTTTTATTATACCATAGCCGGTTGATGATTTCAAGAGGTTTTTACTCTTTTATTCACTTTTTTGTGCTGGTTGTATAAAAAAGCTGATAGTGACGCTTTTTGCAAACTATAGAATTGGGTATTATTGCCTTTGCTCATTCTTCATTCTAAGAATATACTCCCTAAGCTTCTTCACATTCTCATCAATAGCACGGATGACCTCAATAAACTTCTCATCGCCCTGACCTGTAGGATCATCAAGTCCCCAGTTGAAGTTTGCCGCATCGGGCATATACGGACAGACAACATTGCATCCCATAGATACGGCAATATCTACCTTGGGAATATCCTCAAAAAGCTTTGAATACTGCTCCTTTTCCATATCAATTCCATATATTTCCTTCATAAGTCTTACAGCGTCACTGTTGATATGAGGCTTTGTTTCCGTGCCGGCGGAATAACAATCGCAAATATCAGAAAGATATTTTTTTCCAAGAGCTTCCGCTATCTGACTGCGGCAGGAATTATGTACACATATAAACGCTGTTTTAATATTACTCATTATTCTTCCTTTCTGAAAAGACAGGCTGTTTCCTATAATAGAACCAATAAAATAATTATAGCACATGTTCCTGTCAAATGCAAATATAACTATCATAATTCTATATTCAAGGGCATTTTCACAAGAGAACTTGACATTATAGGCGAATTCTGTTATACTTTATACATAAGATCAGCTTAAAGCAAAGCTTTCATAAGGAGTTTCTTTAAAAACATCCCTTAATGCAGCACCGCCCAAGTCTTGCCTGACGGCTCTGTACGTCATCTGCCGGCGCATCTGATGCACAGGCTTTATGCGGTGCCGCCCTAAATTTATTATACAAGGAGCGGTTATGAAGATCACTGACATCATAAAAAGTATCAAGGACGATAGATTCAATAAAGTTTTCAGAGAGCTTTATGGCAATTCTGAAACAGCACTGAAATATCAGAAGGAACGTTACATAAAAGCAGCAGAACGATTTTCGGAGCTTTTTCCGGAGAGGACTGATGTAAGAATATTCTCCGCTTCCGGAAGAACCGAGATAGGCGGCAATCATACTGATCACCAGCACGGATGTGTGCTTGCAGCGGCAGTAAATCTTGACGCTGTTGCTGTAGTCGCTTTCCACAATGACGGTGTTATCCGTGTTAAATCCGAGGGATATGATAAATTCAAGGTATCTCTCAGTGAGCTTTCTCCAAAGAAACATGAAAAAGGTTCACCGGCAATCGTCAGGGGAATTGCGTCAAGATTTGCTTCAATCGGTGCAGAAATAGGCGGCTTTGACATGTACAGCACCTCTGATGTACTTACAGGCAGCGGCGTTTCTTCCTCCGCCGCATTTGAAACACTTATCGGTACAATAATTGATACCGTTTACAACGGCGGAAATGCCGGTGCTGTTGAAATCGCAAAAATCGGTCAGTATGCAGAAAATGTATACTTCGGCAAAAACAGCGGTCTCATGGATCAGATGGTTTCTTCTGTAGGCGGACTGGTCGGAATCGACTTCCGTGATACGGAAAATCCGGAAATAAGACGCTTTAATTGTGATTTTGAGGAATACGGCTACTGTCTCTGTATCACTGACACCAAGGGCAGCCATGCAGATCTCACACCCGATTACGATGCTGTGCGCAGCGAAATGGAAGAAGTTGCATCATACTTCGGAAAGCCTTACCTCAGAGAAGCCAACGAGAATGATTTCTACAAGGCACTCCCAGAGCTTCGCAAAAAATGCAGCGACCGCAGCATTCTCAGAGCAATACACTTCTTCAGCGAAAACAACAGAGCTGTTCTTGAAGCAAACGCCCTTCGTGACGGTAATATTGAATACTTCCTTGCGCTGGTGCGAGAATCAGGAGATTCCTCTGCAAACTACCTCCAGAATCTCTACTCATGTTCAAAGCCGCTGAATCAGGAAATACCTCTTGCAATCGCTCTCAGTAAGAAAATACTCGGCGGCAGCGGTGCTGTAAGAGTTCACGGAGGCGGCTTTGCAGGAACTATTCAGGCGTTCGTTCAGCTTGAAAAGGCTGATGAATATATAAGGGAGATGAACCGCATTTTCGGTGAAAACTCCTGTCAGAGACTCCGTATCAGACCATACGGAGGAATTGAAATCACTAAGGAGGATTTTTAACATGAACATACTTGTTTTAGGCGGTGCAGGCTATATCGGCTCTCACACAGCAAAAGAACTCATCAAAGCAGGACATAACACTATCATTGCAGACAGCCTTGTTACAGGATACAAGAATGCAATTCCTGAACAGGCAAAATTCTATAAAGGCGATCTCAGAGATTTTGATTTCCTCGATAATCTTTTCAGCAGCGAAAAAATTGACGCTGTTATTCACTTTGCAGCATTTTCACTTGTAGGTGAAAGCGTTACCGATCCGCTGAAATACTATGACAACAACCTCTGCGGTACAAAGGTTCTCCTTGACGCTATGGTTAAACACGGCATTGACAAAATCGTTTTCTCCTCTACAGCGGCAACTTACGGTGAACCGGAGAACATTCCGATTCTGGAAAGCGACAAAACCTGTCCTACAAACCCTTACGGCGAAACAAAGCTTGCTATGGAAAAGATGTTCAAGTGGACTGCGGCAGCTCATGGTATGCGCTATGTTTCCCTTCGTTATTTCAATGCATGCGGTGCAGATGAAAGCGGTGAGATAGGTGAAGCTCACAATCCGGAAAGTCATCTCATTCCTCTTATCCTGCAAGTTCCAAACGGCAAGCGTGAGTACATCTCAATTTTCGGCACAGATTACGATACTCCTGACGGTACATGTATCCGTGATTATATCCATGTAACAGACCTTGCTCAGGCTCATATTCTTGCAGTGGAGTATCTGGCAAAGGGCGGCGAAAGTGATATTTTCAATCTCGGAAACGGCGTTGGATACTCAGTACGTGAGGTTATCGAAACTGCAAGAGAGGTTACAGGTCATCCTATACCTGCTGTCGAAATGTCAAGACGTGCAGGCGATCCGGCAAGACTGGTTGCCTCAAGCGAAAAAGCAAGAAGCATTCTCGGCTGGAAGCCTGTTCATGACAGCCTCAGCGAAATTATTGCAAGCGCATGGAAATGGCACAAGAACCATCCTAATGGTTATAATGAAAAATAATAGCTGACCACAAAACAAAAACCTGTCCGTCAAAAACTGCGGACAGGTTTTTTCATATGGCTATTTTATTTTGCATTTCCGAGGAATGCCGCACCGATAATACCTGCGTCATTACCAAGCTTTGCAATTACGATTTCAGCGTTCTTAGGAGAATTTCTTGTGTAGTTCTCCTTAGCAACGATCTCCTTCATAGGCACGAGAAGCGGATCGCCCTCATTGCATACGCCGCCGCCGATGCACAGTACATCCGGCTGGAAAATGTTGATAGTATTGGTAACACCTGCTGCAAGGTGCTTGATATACTTGTCAACTACAGCCTTTGCAGATGCGTCACCGGAACGCATGTGGTTGAATGCAGTTCTGCCGCTGATTTTATCTTCCTTTGCCATAGAGCTATCCGGATTATCAGCAATGGCTTCCTTAGTCATGCGTATAAGACCTGTTGCAGAGGAGAATACCTCAAAGCAGCCCTTTCTGCCGCATGTACACTGCGGGCCGTCTACAGAGATAACTGTATGACCGATTTCAGCACCGCCGAAGTTTGAACCGCAGTAGATCTTGCCGTCAATGACGATACCGCCGCCAACGCCTGTACCAAGAGTAATGCATACTGCGTTCTTAGCACCCTTTGCTGCACCTGCTACATATTCACCATAGGCTGCTGCATTTGCGTCGTTCTCGATAAATGCAGGCTTTCCAAGACCTTCTTCAAGATACTTCACCATAGGTGTATTTATGAAGCCAAGGTTGTTTGAGTATTCAATGATACCTGTTTCGCTGTTTGCAATGCCGGGTGTTCCCATGCCTACCCATTCAATCTGCTCCATTGTAAGACCTGCATCCTCAACAGCCTGCTTTGCAACCTTGATGATGTCAGCAGCAATTTCCTGTTCAGGTCTTGGAAGATTTGTTTTTACACTGGATTTTGCAATGATCTCATAGTTTTCATTTACCACGCCTGCAACGATATTTGTACCGCCCAGATCTACGCCGATATAATACTTCATAATAATTCCTCCGTTTTGTGTTTATTTATATTCTTCCTTAGGCGGAAGATATGTTTCGATATATCTGATGCTGCCATTTATGCGGCATACGCCTGTACCAGCCGGCAGCAGAATGCTGTCGCCCTTTTTGATCTGATAGTCATGAGATTCAGTGAAAAGCAGTCCCATGCCATCTGTTACAAGTATATGTGTAAAAGAGTTGTTCTTCACTTCAAATTTTCTTTCGTTGAGAACTGTAATACTGTTGGTGACAAAGTACTGACAATAAGAAAGCGTCTGCTTCTCGCCCCACGGAAAACGCCATACTGGATATGGATTTTCCCATACACCGGGAGTAAGCTTTGCTGCTTCTATGGCATCATCTATGTGAAGAGGACGTTCCTTTCCGTCTGCATCAAGTCTTTTATAGTCATAAAGACGATAGGTTAGATTTGAATTCTGCTGAACCTCTGCCAGAAGTATTCCCTTTCCTATAGCGTGGATAGTTCCTGCCGGAATGTAGAATACATCGCCTTTTTTTACAGGAACATATTTCAGGACTATATCAAGTGTACCCTTTTCAGCATGCGATCTCAGTTCTTCCTTGGTAAGCGTTGCAGACAGTCCGTATACGATCTCTGCGCCTTCATCTGCGTCAAGAATATACCACATTTCAGTCTTTCCGTTTGAGGAACCCTTTGACCGAGCATATTCGTCATCAGGATGAACCTGTACTGAAAGAGGTTCTTTTGCGTCAATGAGCTTTATAAGGGGTACATTATTCACATGCTCACAGTCTGTTCCAAGGATCTGTTTTCTGCCATGCGCCTTTATATAGCTTGTCAGAGACACATTGCCGTTCTTGCCGCCTGCTACAATGGAGCAGCCGTCGTTATGACATGAAAGTTCCCAGCTTTCTGCAATATTATCTCCTGAGCTTTTCTTGCCGAAGAGCTTCTTCAGCTTCTGTCCTCCCCAGATATAATCCTTTGTTACGCTTTTCAGAAATAATGGCTCCATTATTCTGATGTCTCCTTTCTGTACACAGCAAAGTCAGGTGAAAGTCCGAACTGCTTGTAGAAGTCCTCTTTGCTGCCGTTATAAACATTTAAATCAATCGGAATATCATCCGCCCAGAGTCCCGGAAGATAACCATTAAAGCTGTACTGCCAGAATGCCCAGTCTGCAAGCGGTTCACAGCTTGTATTGCTCATCCATATATCGCAGTCGCTATACGAGCCGAGGATGTACTTTATATAGAGATTCGATGATGTGTAAATGATAGGTGTTACCCCGTAGTGTTCTTCAAGCTTTTCTATCATTGCATCGAGTATCTCATGAACCTTTTCTTTTGAAGGAGGATTCAGAATTACTTCCTCATTATAAAGCTCAAGGTCAAGTACCGGCGGCAGACTGTTTGCCTGCTTAGGAACGATTGATATAAAATTTTCTGCCTGAGTTTCTCCGGAGCTTTCAAAGCTGACAAAATGATATGCGCCCACATAAACTCCTGCATTACGTGCATTTGTCCAGTTTTCCGTAAAGCGTTCATCCTGATGTATGCTGCCCTCTGTAGCCTTTATAAAGGCAAACTGAACGTGGTCATCAGCTCCGAGTACATCCCAGTCTATTTCTCCCTGATAATAGGAAACATCCACTCCTCTTACAGGATAATCCTCTTCAGATGGAAGCTGCGCTGGAATATCACCGTTTACCGCACGGTAAAAATTCCACACACGCACACCTGTATACCCCAAAAATCCCAGCAATGCAAGTACTAAGATAAGTGCGATCCACCTTTTGATATAAGGTGCTGCTATGTTCTGGTTTTTTCTGCTCACTTTTCAATATCACCCATAATTATTCCTCGTCCGTTTGTGGCAATGTATACTCTTCCGTATACGTTGCTGTCGCCGGTTATATAACCGCTGCTGCCGTTCAGATTTCCGAACAGATGCTGCTCGTCATTGATGCGTACCCAGCTTTCGCCCTTGTCTCCGGACATATAGATTCCGCTGCCGTTTGTGCCGTCATTTCCTATAGCGTAAATAACAGGATAACTGTTTTCATCCTTTGCAGCACCAAAGCCTATGGCATTGATTTCGGAGAGAGTCTTGATGTTGCTGAAGGTTTTTCCGCCGTCCTCTGAAAACATAATAAGAGAACCTGTTGCAAGCCATACATGCCCTTCCTTGCCGGCTATAGTTTTAGGAACTGCGCTGTCTGCAATGAGTGTGCCTGTTGATTCAAAATTCACGCCGCCGTCATGTGAAACATAAAACAGTCCATCGTATGCCGCATAGAATGTGGACGGATCGACTCTATCCGCAACTATATCTGCACCAAAGCCTATTCCCTCTGTGTAATACCATGTTTCACCAAAATCAAATGTTACATAAACCTGTCCTGAAGCGTTAGCCGGAGCCCATACAACAGAACTGCCGTCTGCCGCTACTGCAATATGTCCGCCCTGTGAGGGTTCAGGAAGAGTTTTCATCTTATTCCATGTGCTGCCGCCGTCCTTAGTATATACAACAGCATCTCTTTCCTCTGTTGTATACACAGCGATCATAGGATTCAGAAATGCACAGTCAAGATCACATGCCTTGCCGTTCTTCATGAAATGTGCGTCATCGGGGCATACTGTTACATCCATATGAGCAAAACCGGTAAGGTCGCCCATAATTGAATAAAGCTCCGGTGCGCCCTCCTGTGCAGGAGGAGAAACCATCTTGAAGATAGCTGTTTCTTCAAGTCCGTATGCGTCAAATGCAATGGTAACAGGTTCGGTTTCGTACTTTGTCATATTGGTTGTTGAAAAGATCGTTGCGCCTGTGCCGTACATTATCTCATCTGAATTGAATGGGTTGATATTTATATCGGCGGTCCACCAGCCGGTTTTCGCCTGATTTTCACCTCTGCCCCAGTCAAGCCAGCCGCATTCGGATGTATCCATCTGGTAATTCATTTCTTTGGTCTTGTCATTGAAAAGACCTGTCCATGTAGAGCCGCCGTCATTGGAGTAATAGATATTATCGCCCTGATCAGACCACCAGCCAAGAGTTGAAACTACGAGAGTATCCGGCTTCTGTGCGTCAACTGAAACACCGCCGAAGCCGCCGTATCTGCCGTCGTCAAGGTCAGGTGTAATATCTGTGAATGTGCCGGAGGCAAGCTCGTATTTATAGACCTTGCCGGCTGCGGGAGACATATTCGGACCGCAGTTATCGGAGTAAACGATATACATATTTCCGTTTGGCGAAATATCAGCCTGAAGAGGGTACATGCCCTTTTCATTTGCAGGAAGTGCCTCCCATGTGCTGCCGTTGTCGCTGCTCTTATAGATGCACACGCCGTCAGTCATAGCCACACCTGCGTACATATCCTCAGAATTCGGATCGAACTCAACCCACATGATACCTATATTATTGCTTTCCTGAGAATAATTACCCTCAACAGGGAAAGATTCGCACTTATTCCAGCTTTTTCCGAAGTCCTCAGACTTCCAGAGACCGGCGTTTCTTGTACCCATCCATATTTCCTTGTTGTTATTGGGGTTTACCATAAGGCGTTCGCCTGTGCCACGGCCGGACTGGTTGCCGCCGCATTCAAAGGGAACATCAACCTGTGTCCATGTTTCGCCGTAGTCATCTGACGCAAACATTGCCCCCGGTGAACCCATATAAGTACCGCCGGCGAAATATACACGCTTAGGCTCTACAGGATCAGCAGCAACGCTTTCGATGCCGATATAGTTCCAGTTTTCCGCACCCAGAAAATCGGTAAGCGGCTGCCATGTATCATTATCTCTTGAGCTTCTGCGGTAAAGACCGCCTATATCAGTTCGTGCGTAAACAAGTCCTTCTTCACCTGTATTATACACCATACCTGTGACGTATCCGCCGCCGCCCATTGCAACATTGCTCCATATATAATCTTCAGCGGTTATGCTTCCGCATGCTGTAGTCGTCATAAGCATTGCTGCTCCAAGAACCGCTGCTGTTATCCTTTTAAGTTTCATTTTGCTCCTCCAGTTGGCAGAACACACCTGCCCATACTACTATATATAATCATACACGAAATCTTCCGTTTCGTCAACTGTTTTTTTGTATCTTTATGCAAAAGATTTTGCTTCTTTTTCAAAAGCTGGGTAAATAGAATCCATGTGAGAAGCATACTAACCAAGGTTCGCCTTTACTAAGGAGAGGACTTTTGAGGTGTGTCCTTAAGAAAAACGATAAATATATCTGAAAAACCGTCTGCTGCACGTTATATGGTGCAGCAGACGGTTTATGTTTTGGATGGTTTAGGGTATGGCTGTTTAACGTCGGTTCGTTTCATAAGATAGTCCACACTTGTATTATAGAAATCTGCAAGCTTCAACCATACAGCAGTTGGAATATCATTTTCACCCGTTTCATATTTGGAATATCCTGTCTGTGACATTTTAAGATATTCAGCAATTTGTTTTTGTGTGAGATCAGCATCTTCTCTAAGGTCTCTTATTCTGTTCTGCATAGTCATACTCCTTAATTCCTTTGGTATCATTATATGATACCCTGAAATAGAGTATTGACTTTTAACCTGTTTCAGGTTATAATTAGAACTGAAAGGTGGTGATATTATGTCTGGATATAAAGAAGCGTACTATAAATTATTTACGGCAATTAGTGAGACATCAGACCTTATCGAAAATCTTCTTCCTGAAATTGAAGAAGAAAATAAAGCAAAGAAGCTGCTTGAGGTACAGGTTAAAAACCTTAAAACCATACAGCAGCTTACAGAAGAACTCATCATATCGGATTGATAGTTGAATTTAACCAGAATGAGGACAGTCATCGACCGTCCTCATTTTACTTATCATGAATAATTCATCATTTCCGGAGTGACTTTCAACAGCACCTCCAGATACTCTTTTGCATCTGCCTTAGCAGCTTCGAGGTCATGCTCCAGATAGTTTCCGCATTCAATACGGCTGTTGCCAGGGATGTCTCCTGTAAAATCAGCAATATACGCAAATGTCTCACGGAGAAGTACTATAAGCTCTTCCTTTGAAACGTTATCTCTCAGAATGAGATAAAATCCTGTTCTGCAGCCCATAGGGCCTGCATAGATAACATCATCTGTATACTTTGAATTGCGCACATACGTTGCAAGGAGATGTTCAATGGTATGCAGGGACTTAGGTGAAATGTAGCTGCCTGCATTTGGCTTTTTCATACGCAGGTCGTATGTCACTGCGTCACCGTCTGTTCGTGAAACGTAAACGCCCGTTTCAAGGGTATCATGATTTACAGTAAAGCTTGCTATCTTTCTCATATGAATTCTCCTGTTCTATTCTTCGATCCAGCCGAATTTTATAATGCTTTCGTATGCGAACTCGTCGATTGAGGAAATGTCGCCATCACCGATATATTCTGTGTTGAGTATGCCCGTTATCTGAGCCGGATAGCTTCTGGTCATCATGCCGGTATACTCTATTAAAATAAGGTCTCCCTCTTCAAATGAATCAAAAATAGCCATAAGAGCCGCATCATCTGTGATGATCTCTATTGGTACTTCGCTGTCCATTACCATTGCAGGATTGCCCTCTGCCGTACGGAAGAAAATCCCCTTATCCGTAATAATTTTCGGAGAATTCTCCTCAGGATCACGGTGTCCCATTTCAATAAGGCTGTCAAGTGTGTTCTTATCAATATCCGTAATATCACCCTCTTCCAGAAGATCTGCGTCATATACGTTGTGTATCTGACCGGGATAGCTTTCTGCTATCATGCCGTCGAATTCCAGACTTATGAGATCGCCGTCTGTGAATTCAGAGAACATAGCGTCATCATCAGTGCTGATGGTACATGGGCCTGTGCTGTCAATGACTATCATAGGCGTACCGGACTTGCCCCAGAGGAAACGTCCTTCTGTCATTGCAGTTTCAGGCTGAGTATCCGGCTCACCTTCTGAATCAGTTCCGCAGGCGGTAAATGAAGCAGCTGCCATAGCTGCTGCCAAAACTAAAGAAATCCCTTTTTTCATTATAATCACTCCTTAATAATCGCCGGACTTATCCTCCATGAGCTTGAACTCAATAGTATAACTCTTTGATCTGAAGTCCTTTTCGCTTTCGCCTGTTTCAAAGGTTCTGCATTCGGCAGTGAGAACATCTCCTGCCTTGCAGTTATCAATAACTGCAAAGAGCTCATCGTAATTATTTACATCCTTTCCGTTTACGGAAACGATAATATCATTTACAGCAAGGTCTGTATTCGCAATATCGCAGTCCTCGCTTATTTCAGTTATCCATATTCCCTCGGATATTGGACATTCCTCAAGACCGAATGTACTTGCAAATTCCATCTGAACCTCCTCTGCCTCCATGGAAGCAAAGGTGATCCCTATGCGGACTCTTCCGCTTATATAGCCCTGATTCATAAGCTCCTCTGCAATGGGAAGAGCCTGATTTATGGAAATGGCGAAGCCGAGTCCCTCGTAGGTGCTGCCGAAATAAGAGGCGTATTTTGAGGATGTAACGCCTACTACCTGACCGTACATATTTACCAGCGCACCGCCGGAATTGCCGGGACTGATAGCAGCATTGGTCTGTATGCAGTCCATGTAGAAGCCTGTAGAACCGCTGCGGATCTGTCTGTTCACTGCGGAAACTATACCATTTGTGACGGTGCTTGTGAGACCAGCGGGATTGCCTATAGCAACGACTTCTTCACCGACATTAAGCTCTTCGGAATTTCCGAAGGTTGCTGGTACGAGGCTGCTTTTGCTTGTGCGGAGAACAGCGAGATCTGATTTGCTGTCATAGCCGACAAGCTCTGCTCTGGTCTCAACTTCATCATAGAAAAGCACCGTGAAGCTTTCGCAGTCCATAACGACATGGGCATTAGTCAGGATATATCCGTTTTCGGACATTATTATACCTGAACCGGTACTGACGATTTCACCGGATTCATCACAGGCAGATATTTCCACGATAGAGGGACTTACAAGTGCAGCAATACCCTCTACATTATATTTTCCATCTTCATCAGGCTGTATATCATTGCTGAGTGCAGAAACAGGTTTGCTTTCCTGATACATTACAACTGTTTCGCTGTTTTTTTCATGAGTATCGGGAGTATATTGAGATGAATAGTTTCCTCCTGCGTTTCCTGTTTTATATGCAACAATATCGCTTATAATGCAGTACAGGAAAATTGCCGCAAGGAGTCCGGCTGCAATTTTAAGAAGAGTGACGATCTTCTTCTGAGCCGGTGAAAGAGGCGGTGTAGTTTTCTTAGGCTTCTGAGGAACAGCCGGCTGCTGCATCATGGGGTATCCCTGAGGGTAAGGCTGCTGTGTGAACTGATTCTGCTGATACTGCTGTGTATATGGCTGGAACTGCTGCGGCTGTCTGTATGCCATGTTCTGCTGCACATATGGATTGTAAGGGGTATTTTGTTCTCTGTTCATAGTGCGGTAGGTTTGCTGTGCCGGATCGGTTGGATTCTGCTTGAATGCAGCATATGCATTGTTTACAGGTTCGGCTGGTGTGCTGTTTATTTCAGCGTCAGCCTCCTGTACAGTTTCCTCCGCATGAATGGTTTCCTCTGCCGGTACAGTACCGTTAATTTCATTCATCTCTGTTTTCTCTTCATTCATATGATAATCCTTTCTGAATCAAAAAAGGCGAAACACATGCAAAATGCATTCTGTGCTCCGCCTTTCAATAGTTGGTTTATGCTTCAGAGCCTTCTGTCTGAGATTTTTTCGGAAGAGTTACTTCAAATGCAGTATAAACATTTACTTCACTCTTAACGCCTATCTGACCTCCGTGCAGCTTGAGTATTCTGCGGATAATATCCAGACCGAGACCGAGACCTGTTTTATCCTGACTTCTGGAGAAATCGGATTTATAGAATCTGTCAAATATTCTCTGACATTCTTCTTTAGGTATACCTGCGCCGGTATTGCGGATAACAAAGTAAACCTTCTCCTTTGTTTCTTCCATACGAATTGTGATCGTACCTCCGGTATTTACAAACTTAGTGGCATTTTCCATCAGATTGTAAACCACCTGTCCTATAAGATCACAGTCTCCCCACACATGCACAGTATCACAATCAAGACCTTCGAGAGTTATGTTTCTCGCTTCCATTCTCTGACTAAACATAACAGCTGTTCGGAAAACAAGATCATTAAGGGAGAACATCTCACAATTCATCTGAATAGTACCGTTTTCAAACTTGGTAAGATTGAGCATAGACGAAATAAGTATCTTGAGACGCTGCATTTCCTGAGAAACTATATACAGATAGTCTGTACGCTTTGCCTTTGGTATAGTACCGTCAAGCATACCGTCAACATATCCGCTGATTATAGTCATAGGTGTACGCAGCTCATGAGATACATTGGAAATAAAATCCGCCTGCTGCTGGCTTACATTTTTAAGATTGGCAACATTGAGGTTTACAGACTGGATAATGTCCTTGTAAACTATGGAGCTGAAATTATCAGGATCAAGTGTTTCTGAATAATCACCCTGTGCATAATCTCTGAGTATTTTTGCAAGAGCCGCCTCTGAGTTTTTATAGCTCTTTGAGTATTTATACTGGAATAAAGAGTATATTCCAAGCATAATCATTACAGAAAGCATACCTGTTACAAAAATGCATCTGATGAAATGTTCAATTTCATCTGTGAATGTGTTTGAAAAGAGGTAATAGACTGTATCTGAACCGTCGCCGTCTTTAACAGTAAATTCAAATCCCAAGCACATCATAGGACGCTTTTCGTCCGGATTAAGTTTTGTCATTGTATCTGACGAAAATTCTCCGTTTTCCTTCACATCATTCAGAACTAACCTCGGAACAATTACATTGCGTGATTCAATTCCTGAATTTTCAGAGCATGCAATACACACGCCGTCTGAATCAACAAGAAACAATGCCATATTGGTTTTTTCAGATGTACTGTCAAGCATATTCTGAACGTATACACCAGAAAAGGCTGCCCTTGATGAATTCTGATCAGAAATAACAGAATATTCCTCAAGTGATTCTATAATAGCATAGCTGCTAGCAGAGGTTCTTTCATAGACATGTTCTCTGAAAAGGTGTATGCCGCACAATCCTACTGCAACAGCAACCATTCCAAGAGCAAGAAAGCCTATGGCAGTAAGTCTCAGATAGGTGAACAGCTTATGCTGCTCCAGTGCAGGATGTAGATGCTCGGACATAATTATTCTTCTTCCAGAGACTCAAACTTATAGCCTACGCCCCATACAGTCTTGAGAGACCATTTGTCGGATACGCCCTCAAGCTTTTCACGCAGACGCTTGATATGAACGTCGATAGTACGGGAATCACCGTAATACTCAAAGCCCCATACTTCGTCCAGAAGCTGGTCTCTTGTGTATACACGGTTCGGATTGGAGGCAAGATAGAACAGAAGTTCGAGTTCTTTAGGAGGAGTGTCGATAACCTTGTTATCTACACGCAGCTCATAGCGAGTCATATTTACAGAAAGCTTGTCGTAGCGAACTTCCTTAACCTCTGCCTCAGCAGGTGCGGCTGCAACTCTTCTTGAGATTGCCTTGATACGTGCAACAACTTCCTTTGTATCAAAGGGCTTTACGATATAGTCGTCAGCTCCCAGTTCAAGACCGAGAACCTTGTCAAATGTATCACCCTTTGCTGTTATCATAATGATCGGTACAGAGGACTTTTTTCTGACCTCACGGCATACCTGCCAGCCGTCCATGCTAGGGAGCATTACGTCAAGCAGAATGATGTCGGGCTTCAGAGCGTTGAATTTCACCAATGCCTCTTCTCCGTCATAAGATAAGATAACGCTGTAACCGTCGTTCTCCAGATACATTCGCAGTACATCGCAAATACTCGGATCGTCGTCTACTACCAGTACTTTTTCAAGTGCCATAATAATTCTCCTTTTTTACTTTTTTTACGTTGTAAGTTTAAAAAATGCAGTGAATATTTACAAACTGTACTTTTATTGTACCATGTTTCTTTACAGCATATGTAGCTAAATAAATAACGTTTTATTAACCAAATGTAAAATTATGAATTTAAAATTTATCTATCGTGTATTTGTAAATTCATGATACCATAAAATCGCCTGCATGATAAGTCGTTCATCTGACTTTATTGTATTTGTTGTGCAAAACAATAAATTTACGGTGAAACGATTGTACAAATAGCCGAAAATCTCAAAAGCTCTTGATTTTTTTCAAAAAGGTGGTAAAATATAATTAGCACTCAGAGCGATAGAGTGCTAACAATCGAGCGAAAAAGTGATAATGCAAGGAGGACATCACATGAACATCAAACCGCTTTTCGACAGAGTTTTAATAAAGGTTTCAGAGCCTAAGGAAGAAAAGACAGCAGGCGGACTTCTGCTTTCACCTAAGACAGTTACCGGTGAGCCTGTTACAGGCGAGATAATTGCCTGCGGCAATGGCAAGTACGCTGCTAACGGCGAGCTTATCCCTATGACTGTTAAGGTTGGCGACAAGGTTCTTCTCAATAAGAATTCTGGTCAGTCCATAAAGATCGACGGCGAGGACTACACACTGGTTTACGAGAGTGAAATCATTGCTGTTGCTGAATAAAACAACAGTTTGTACTTTTATAATGAAAAAAGGAGATTTTTGATATGGCAAAGACAATCAAGTATAATGCAGACGCAAGAGATGCACTGATTGCCGGCATTGACAAGCTGGCTGATACAGTTAAGATCACACTCGGCCCGAAGGGCAGAAACGTTGTTCTGGACAGAGAATTCGGCGCACCGCTGGTAACAAATGACGGCGTTACAATCGCAAAGGACATCGAGCTTGAGGACGCTTTTGAGAACATGGGCGCACAGCTGGTTCGTGAGGTTGCTACAAAGACCAACGATGCAGCTGGTGACGGTACAACAACTGCTACTGTTCTTGCACAGGCTCTGGTACATGAGGGCATGAAGAATATTGCTGCCGGTGCAAATCCTATGATTATCCGCAAGGGTATCTCCAAGGCTGTTGATGCTGCTGTTGCTGCTATCCAGAGCAACTCAAAGGAGCTTAATGGTACAGAGGATATTGCAAGAGTTGCAACTATTTCATCCGCTGATGAATCCGTTGGTCAGCTTATTGCAGAGGCTATGCAGCAGGTAACAACAGACGGTGTTATCACTATTGAAGAAGGCAAGACTGCTGAAACCTACAGCGAAGTTGTTGAGGGTATGCAGTTCGACAGAGGCTACCTGTCTCCTTACATGATAACAGACCGTGAAAAGATGAAGGTCGTATATGACGACGCTCTGGTATTCATCACTGACAGAACTATCAGCAACATTCAGGATATTCTGCCGCTTCTGGAACAGATCGTTCAGATGGGCAAAAAGCTTCTCATTATTGCTGAAGATATTGAGGGCGAGGCTCTTACAACTATCATCCTGAATAACCTTCGTGGCGTATTCAAATGCGCAGCTGTAAAGGCTCCGGGCTTTGGCGACAGAAGAAAGGAAATGCTTCAGGATATTGCTATCCTTACAGGCGGCGCAGTTATCTCCAAGGATCTGGGCATGGAACTGAAGGATGCTTCTATCGAAATGCTGGGCAGCGTTCGTCAGGCAGTTATCGACAAGGAAAACACTATTCTTGTTGGCGGTGCTGGTGCATCTGAGGCTATCTCTCAGAGAATCACTGAGATCAAGAACCAGATTGAAATGTCCACATCCGACTTTGATCGTGAGAAAATGCAGGAGCGTATCGGCAAGCTTTCCGGCGGTGTTGCAGTTATCAAGGTTGGTGCTGCTACAGAGATCGAGATGAAGGAAAAGAAGCTTCGTATCGAGGACGCTCTCTCTGCAACAAAGGCTGCTGTAGAAGAGGGTATCGTAGCAGGCGGCGGTACTGCACTTATCAATGCTATGCCGGCAGTTGAAAAGCTTATCCCGTCACTTGAGGGTGACGAAAAGACCGGCGCAAAGATCGTTCTCCGTGCGCTGGAAGCTCCTCTCCGTCAGATCGCTGAGAATGCTGGTCTTGAGGGCAGCGTTATCATCGACAAGATCAGAAGAAGCCGCAAGGTTGGCTATGGTTTCGACGCATACAATGAAGTATACTGCGATATGATGAGCAGCGGTATTGTTGATCCGACTAAGGTTACAAGAAGTGCGCTCCAGAATGCAGCATCCATTGCTGCAATGGTACTGACTACTGAAAGTGCTGTTGCAACCATCAAGAAGGATGAACCGGCAGCAGCTGCGGCAGCTGGCATGGGCGGCATGGGCGGAATGTATTAATCGTTCTCCTTATAAGTTTATATTTAAAAAGGATGATGCAGGTGCTTTCTGCGTCAGCCTTTTAGTTTTATCAAAAAAACATATAAATAAAAGTTTTTTGGTATTATAAGTGAGAGAAAAAGGGAGTTCAGTCGTATAATAAATGAAAGGGAAAGCTTATCTTTTTCGGGAAGGAGGACAGCTGATGGATAACGGTGCAAGTAGCTACCGCCGTTTTCTTGAGGGTGATAATGCCGGAATGGCTGAACTCATCCGTGAATATAAGGATGGACTTGCCTTATACCTTTGCAGCATTACAAGGAATATATGTGAAGCCGAGGAGCTTATGGAAGAAACCTTTGTAAGGCTGGCGGTAAACAAACCTGAATATACGGGAAAAAGTTCGTTTAAAACGTGGCTCTATACCATCGGGCGTAATTTGGCTATAGATTATGTACGCAGGCGCAAGTGGATAGCAGATATACCGGTGCATGAATGTTATAAGCTTACAGATGAACAGGATCTTGAAGCTATATACATACGTGAAGAACAGAAGGTTGAGCTGCGCAGTGCAATGCGTAAGCTGAAGCCTGATTACCAGCAGGTGCTTTGGCTGATATACTTTGAAGAGTTCAGCAACGCAGAAGCCGCTGTTATCATGCATAAAAGCAAGCGGCAGATAGAGAACCTGCTTTACAGAGCCAAAGTTAAACTGAAAAACGAGCTTGAGAAGGGAGGTTTCCGCTATGAAGGACTATGAGCAGGTCACGAGAGATGTTTTTCGCAAGAGAGATATATATCTGGAAAAACGAAGAAAGCGTATTGCTTATATTGAGAAAGGGGTATCTATTATGTCAATAGCTGGTATTTTAGTAGTATTAGGTCTGTGTACAAGTATGAGCAGCTCAATAGCTCCGGCATTACAGGATGAACCGAATGAAATAGATATAAATTCCGGTATCAGCACTGTAACCTCCCAGACAGCACAGACAGAACAGACAGCACGAACAATACAGGACAGCACTGCTGTTCTTACAAGCACTGGTCTTACCAGTAAATCCGCAGAAAAAACTTCAAAAACCTCCGCTGCCATTACAGCAAATACAGCTTCATCAGCGGAAGCTGCTTTAACGGCTGTGAGAAATGTACTTACTTCAGATGCTGAAAATACATCAATACTTACATCAGCCGTATCCGGCAGCAGCGAATCAGGAACACTCATTTCATCAGACACATCTGAAACAACAGCATCAACATCAGAGACATCAACATCAGCGACAGAAAGCACAAGCAGCACTGAAAGTGTGGATTCCACAGTGGAGGATGACGGCATATTCAGCTTTGCTTATAGACTCTGCGAAAACGGTTCACGTGAGCAGACTATCTACATCGACAAGGCAGAGCTTGAAAAGGGCGATTACACAATAAATACTGCCATCTACATTGAAACAGAGGATTCTCCGTCTGGTCTTATTAGTGCGGATGCAGGTTGGTTTGGTTTCGATAATAACGGCGACCGTACAAAATATATCACCTTTGACAACTGCTCTGCATATTCAGAAGAAAATGACCTTGTAACTACTGATGCAATGTATGCTGCGATTAAGGATAGTGATATTATTGACGGAGTAAATATCAATTCTTCCTTTGCACCATCATGTTTTACGACCATACGTGAAAGATCAAGCGGTACTACACTGAAGCACTGGCCTTCAGCTCCGAGATATACTTACAGCACAATAAGTGTATCTAATCCCGGAAACTATCCCAACGGCGATTATACGCTCTATTCTGCTGGTCCCTATAAGGTATACTTTACCAGAGACTATGACGGTAAAACCTATTATGTAGACCTTGAATATGATGAGAAATCCGGAACTGCAACAGGAGTATGCGAGGAGCTGGAAGCTGGCGCTGCTTATGGTCCGGCTAATGTAAGAATTCACCATTACGACCCTGAAACTCCGGTAGATGAGCCTATTATAAAATCCTTTACACATGCTTGCCTCATAGATATATCTGCTCCAACAGAAGAATGGTTCGGCGGTGCATCAGATTATCTGCCATTTGTAACGTTTGATTCTATTATTGATCAGGATACTCCGGCAGGTACTTATTATGTAGGCTTTACACCGACGAACATAGTTGGTTCTGAAATGAATGCGATGTGCTGTAAAACAAGCATGGAGCTGCTTTTAGCCGAAAATGTTGATAAAGAGCATAACGATCAGTCCTACTGGCTGAAGATCGTAGTAGGCGATTCCGCTGAAACAGAAGATGACACAGCATATGACGTAAACCTTGACGGCACAATAGGCGTTGACGACGCAACAGAGGTTCTCAGCATCTACGCTGAAGCTGCCGCAGGAACTAATTCTGACATACAGATACAGCAGGCTGCAAATGTAAACGCTGACGTTGACGGTGATGGCGCTGTTACACTGTCCGACGCAACTGCTATTCTCACCAGATATGCTGAAAAGGCTTCTGGTCTTGAATAAGATACAATGAAGCTTGATTCTGAATAGTTTTATTCTGCCGTCCGGATAAACGGACGGCAGAATCTGTAAATAAAAGTTAATGCAGCTGCACCGTATATAAATGGTGCGGCTGCATTTTTAGTTCAGTGCAAATTATGAGAGCTGAATTTCCTCGCCGGTAGAATCATCTGTTCCGGAAGCAGTAAAGCGATCTACTGTATACCATGTGGTATTTGAATTATGGTCTCCTAAGTTATCATACAGCTGAATGGTAACTGTTCCGTCAGAGTTTGTTAAAGCAGCAGCGTTTGACGGTGTATAATCGTTATGTGCTGTGAAATAATTCAGTGCCATATCACAGAGTTCGGTATTGGAATAGAAATCCAGATTTTCAGGAGAAAGCTCCGGATCATGACTCATTTTAAACTGGCTGCCGTCAGGAAGTTCAAATACAACAAAAGAGGGATCTCCCTTTACTATCTTGTACAGCATCTCATTATCAGAAGAACCAAAGCTGAAAACAGCTTCATTTATACCGATGGTGTAGCTAAAAGAAACACCTTTTCCGGATTCAAAATCAATAGTTCTGCCGCTGTTGACACCTTCATCCATGATGTAGTATCCTACCGGAATATCATTAGTTGATACGTGCCATACGCCTGATGTGAAAAATTTATCGTGTTCAGGGGCAATTTCAGTCTGTGCGCTTGTTTCGGCTTCGGTCTTGTTAGCTGTGGATTCGGCAGTATTATCCTGAGTTTCTGCTGATGTCTGGGTTGAAACAACTTTAACAGAATTTTCGGATGTTTTTTCGCCGCAACCCACTAATGACATGGAGAGCATAGCTGTGATAAGAATGACTTTTAAATGTTTTTTCATTTCAAATCTCCTTTAGGCGGCACCGCATAAAGCATATGACGTGCAGAGCCGTCAGGCGGGCTTTGTGTGGAGTTGCCTTTATAATTGATAATTGATAACAGAATTATACCACAGCGATAAAACTTTGTCAATATGTACATTCCAATCGCATTTCGCATTTTTTGTGCTTGCACAATATTGGAATACGTGCTATAATGTTTCGTAAATACGGAGCATATACTATAGGACAGGACGAATACAAGGATTCGGAACACAGCAGTAAAACAGGAGGCACAATGAAATTTACACCATATGAAAAACTAAGCAAAAAGGAAAAGAGAAAAATAAATCTGATGAAGCGAAAAAGCTGGAATGGAATAAATCCTGCAACAAAGGTTGTACCGGATAAAACAAAGTACAGCCGTAAGCGCAAGCATTCATCCGAATATACAGAATAGAGGTATTATGATAGAGATAACAGGAAAATATAATAAAGCAATAATATATGCAGATGAATTGGAAATTTCAGCGGAGGGACAGATCCGCAAGCTGCTTGACCAGAGCTTTACCGTGGGAAGTAAGATACGGATTATGCCTGATGTTCATGCAGGAGCAGGCTGTACAATAGGTACAACTATGACTATAGCAGATAAGGCTGTGCCTAATCTGGTAGGAGTTGACATAGGCTGCGGAATGGAGACAATAAAGCTTACAAACAAACGCATTGACCTGCCGAAGCTGGACAGCTTTATTCATAAAAATATACCTGCCGGTATGGAGGTTCGTTCTGCGCCTCATAAGTATATTGAAAACACCGAACTTGAATTGCTGAGATGCTGGGAGCATGTAAATACCCAGCGTGGAGAACTGAGTCTGGGTACATTAGGCGGAGGAAATCATTTTATCGAAATTGATAAGGATGAAGAGGGAGATCTGTACCTTGTAGTGCATTCCGGCAGCCGCAATATCGGATTGCAGACGGCACAGTATTATCAGGATCAGGCTTATAAGCTGCTAAAAAGTAATGAGGATATTCCTTATGAACTTGCATATTGTGAGGGAAAGCTGCTGGATGATTATCTGCATGATATGAAAATATTGCAGGAATTTGCAGACTGGAACCGCCGTGCCATTGCAGATACGATAATGCGTGGCTGCAAGCTGCATGAGGAATCAAGATTTACAACGATTCATAATTATATTGATATGGAGCATATGATACTCCGTAAGGGAGCAGTTTCAGCGCAGTCAGGTGAAATGCTGCTTATACCCATCAATATGCGTGACGGAGCGTTGATATGTGAGGGGAAGGGTGATCCGGAGTGGAATTATTCTGCACCTCATGGAGCAGGCAGGCTTATGAGCCGCAGCGAAGTAAAGCAGAGCTTTACATTAAGCGCATATAAAAAGGAAATGAAGGGTATATATTCCACAACAGTCAACAGCGAGACTCTTGACGAATGCCCTATGGCGTATAAGGATATGGATACTATACTTTCTCAGATAGGCTCTTCTGTTAAAATACTGAAAAAGATAAAGCCTGTTTATAATTTTAAGGCTGGCGAAAATGCTGTCCGCAGGAAAAAGGCGTAATGCTGTATAACATGAGAAAAACATCGTAGTTAATATCTGACTGCGATGTTTTTGAAAGTTAAATTTCAGCATACCTTATATAATTGAATTCAGATGGATTGTCATAAATTTTAAGTTTATTGACAAACTGCTGTGATATACATTTATGATGGAAATTTTTTATTTTTTCACTAAAACCCCTTGCAAATTATCAGTATCCATGTTATGATGTGAGTGATGCTGCTTTACGCAGATTCACCAATGAAGGAAAATAAAATTAAAGGAGTTTATTTTTATGAAATACGGTTTCTTTGACCTCCAGAATAAGGAGTATGTCATCACAAAGCCCGATACTCCCGCACCATGGTGCAACTACCTTGGTTCTCCGGAGTACGGCGCAATCATCTCTAACAATGCAGGCGGCTACAGCTTCGTTCAGTCCGGCGCAAACGGAAGAATCGCACGTTACCGCTTCAATTCCAACATGGCTCTTCCGGGACGTTATATCTATATCAGAGATAACGACACCGCTGATTACTGGTCTGCTTCATGGCAGCCTGTAGGCAAGCCGCTGGATACATACAAGAGTACATGCCGTCATGGTACTGCTTACTCTGTTATCAGTGCTGAATATGCAGGCATTACATCTGATGTTACATACTACGTTCCCACAGGCGCAACATACGAGGTATGGCGTGCAGTAGTGAAGAACGATTCCGATAAGCCGAGAAATCTCTCTCTGTTCGGCTTCGTTGAATTCACAAACGACAACAACTACGAACAGGATCAGGTTAACCTCCAGTACACCCTGTTCATCACACGCACCTCCTTCGAGGGCAACAAGATCCTCCAGCACATCAATGAAAACAGCGGCAAGGACGAAACAGGCTCTAACCACAGAGAGCGTTTCTTCGGCATGGTAGGCGCACCTGTTACAGGCTATAACGGTAATCTCGACAGTTTCATTGGCTCTTACCGTACATATTCTAATCCTATCGCTGTAGAGAACGGCAAGTGCGACGGCGTTATGAACTACAACTCCAATGCATGCGGCGCACTTCAGACTGAGATCACTCTCCAGCCCGGCGAATCAAGAGAGATCATCTACATCCTCGGTCAGAAGGACAATGCTCAGGCTGACGCTATCCTGAAGTCCTACGAAGAGGCAGGCAAGGTTGACGCAGAAGTTGCAGAGCTGAAGAACTACTGGCACAATAAGCTTTCCAATTTCTCTGTTGAGACTCCTTCCGAGGAATTCAACAACATGATCAACGTATGGAACGCTTACCAGTGCTTTATCACATTCATCTGGTCAAGAGCCGCATCCTTTATCTACTGCGGTCTGAGAAACGGCTACGGCTACCGTGATACTGTTCAGGATATTCAGGGTATCATTCACCTTGATCCGGAAATGGCTGCTGAAAAGATTCGTTTCATGCTGTCTGCACAGGTTGACAACGGCGGCGGTCTGCCTCTGGTAAAGTTCAACCACAATGCAGGTCACGAGACTTGTCCGGATGAAAACGATGAAAACAGCGTATACGCTAAGGAAACAGGTCATCCGTCCTATCGTGCAGACGATGCTCTTTGGCTGTTCCCGACAATTTATAAGTATGTAGGCGAAAGCGGCAATACTGCTTTCTATGACGAGGTTATTGTTTACGCAAACGGCGGAGAGGATACTGTTTATAACCATCTGAAGAACGCTATCCGCTTTTCTATGGAAAGACTGGGCGATCACAAGATGCCTGCTGGTCTCCACGCAGACTGGAACGACTGCCTGAGACTTGGCAAGAAGGGCGAATCTACATTCGTAGCATTCCAGCTCTACTATGCAATGTCCATGATCAAGGAACTGGCTGAGAAGCGTAATGATACTGATTATGTGGCATATATCGAAAAGGTTCAGGCAGAACTTGGCGAAACACTTGAAAAGTGCTGGGATGAGGACAGATTCATCCGTGGTATCCGTGAGGATGGTGTTATCGTTGGTGCTAAGAATGATCCTGAGGCTAATATGTGGCTGAATCCTCAGAGCTGGAGCGTTATCTCCGGTTTCGCATCCAAGGAGCAGGCTGACAAGGCTATGCAGTCCGTTGCTGATATTCTGGATACACCTTACGGTGCAAAGCTCCTTGAGCCGCCCTACAGAGAACACTACTTTGACGGTGCGCTTATGCACATCTTCAATCCGGATACAAAGGAAAACGGCGGTATCTTCTCACAGTCACAGGGCTGGCTGATCCTTGCAGAATCTCTGCTGGGCCACGGTGATGCTGCATTCCGTTACTTTATGGAAAGTTCACCTGCTGCAATGAACGATAAGGCTGAAATTCGTGTTCTTGAGCCGTATGTACACGGTCAGTTCACTGAGTCTACTGCATCTCCGTATGCCGGACGCAGCCACGTACACTGGCTGACAGGTACAGCGTCTACAGTAATGGTAGGCTGCACAGAGGGTATCTGCGGTATGAGACCTGACGCTGATGGTCTGGTAATCAGTCCGTCTATCCCTGCGAAGTGGGATGGCTTCAAGATGACAAAGAAGTTCCGTGGCAAGCTGCTGAACATCAATGTTAAGAACCCGAACCATGTACAGAGCGGCGTTGCATCCATGACTGTAAATGGAAAGGCTGTAGAGGGCAATAAGCTCTGTGTATGCTGTCTGGAGGATGTAAACGAGGTTGAGATCGTTCTCGGCTGATAATTTACTGAAAATATAATGCAATAATAAAAGAGGAGCTGCGCAGATTTGTGCAGCTCCTTTTTTGCTCTATACTAAGGGTTGAAATTTTTGGGAGGATGTGGTATAATGAATGAAAAATCTAACCGAAATTAGGACGAAAAATACTATGCATACATGGTCGAAAATAAGAAGCAAATTGGAAAATGAATACCTTGCTGATTCTTTAAAAGGGCATATACGATATTTTGTCACATCATATAGTAAATGTCATGATCACGAAGGCAGAGCGGCTATTTTATTAGACGGAAAGGAAATTATATCCGGAAGCTATTGCGAGCAATGGAGCAAGGCATCTCTTTTACCCAAAGATGAAACACTTGAAACAAGATTGAAATATGAATTTCCATATATGGATAATACTGCGATTAAATATGGTCAGTTCGACCAGCGTTGTTTTTACTCTGCATTTTATGAATTCGACAATCAGAGTATTGAAAAAAGCCTTAATAGTGAAAATTTGCTTGTCCGTATATTTGCAATATTGGATAGGAGAGTCGGAAAGAGAAAATTGAATAAATTAAAAAGCGGTATTGCGTCAGAGCCTGAAATCTTTCAAATATTTTACGCTATACGTACTAAAGCAGAGGGTTTAGGTGAAATGACGCAGGATACATTAAGGCAGGAATATAAATCGTAATATACAGGTGAAATTATGAAAGAGCAGATAGATGAAATTAAAGTTTTTAATGATGATGAGATTTCAGTGGGAAAATGGTTCTACGGCAAGCCGAATTTAACCCCTGATAAAAACGGAAATATAAGCATTATTACCAAGCTTTCCTTTGGACCTCTGGAGGTGTTTGAATGGGGCATCGACAGCAAAGGAAAGCCATATAGGATGTACTTATGGCTTGAGAACGATTTCTTTAAAACCGATAATTATGTTAAAGAAATTACTCATTCGGAATTAAAACAGCAAATAGAAAGTATGATTCAATTATCTGTCAGCAATAACCTTTCAGAATGGATACCAATTTATGAACAGGCTATAGGTATGCTGGAAGATAATTCTTAATGCGAAAAGCAATGCAGCATTTCGCCATAATGAACGAAGAATAATTGCACACAGCTTCCTGTTATAAATCTTTCCTTAAAAAACCAGGCTCTATACTAAAAGTTGGGGAAACCAGATAGAGCCTACAGAAAAAAAAGAGCAAAAAAAGTAGAGCATATTTGGGTGAAATCTGTTAAAATGGAATTGAAAAGAAACCATAACAGATAGGAGAACCAAATATGCTCTACAATTATTATACAGAAGAATTGCTTGGATTGCAAGAGGTAAAAGTAACAAATATCGAAGAAAAGGAAGAAAGTAAGCACATAAGCATTGAAATTCCCAAGAAACCTCACAGCTGTCCCTGCTGCGGAGAACAGACAGATACCATCCACGATTACCGCAAACAGAAAATCAAGGATATTTCAGCGTTCGGCAAAGCGATAACCATAGTATACAGAAAA
>JAGAOV010000012.1 GCA_017623515.1 Ruminococcus sp.
ACGCCTTCATCATACGCTCATCCACCGTGCCTTTGGTGATGATGTGCTGAATAACTACGGTTGCAGACTGCTGTCCCTGCCGCCACAGCCTTGCTACTGTCTGCTGGTACAGTTCCAGACTCCACGTCAGCCCGAACCACACAAGACAGCTGCCGCCCGATTGCAGATTCAAGCCGTGGCCAGCAGAAGCAGGATGTATCAGTGCAACAGGGATCTCGCCCTTGTTCCATCTGCGGATGCTGTCGGGCTTATCCATAGTGCTGTGCGGAATATGCAGATTTTTCAGACGTTGCTGTATGCGATCCAGATCATGCTTGAACCAGTACGCCACCAGAACCGGCTTGCCGTTTGCGGCTTCAATCATATCCTCCAGTGCATCAAGCTTTCGGTCGTGGATATTTACGGTTTCTCCGTTGTCATCATAGATCGCACCATTCGCTATCTGTGACAGCTTATTGGAAAGACTCGCAGAATTAGCGGCAGTTACTTCTCCGTCAGGCAGTTCCAGAATCAGTTCTTTTTTCAGTTCTGTGTACTTTTCCTTTTCGGAATCCGAAAGCTGCACCACATATTCGGAATTCACAAGCTCCGGCATATCCAGATGATCGGTGGCTCTCATGGAAATGGTGATGTCGGAGATCTTCTCATAGATGGCATCCTCCGCACCGGGTAATGGCTTGTAGGAATACACCACCATGCCATTCCGCTTGTCGGATGTGAAGTATTGTAGACGATACTGCCCGATAAATCTTCCCAGACGCTCACCCATATCCAGCAGCCGGAATTCTGCGTACAGATCCATGAGACCGTTGCTGGAAGGAGTACCCGTCAGTCCCACAATGCGTTTCACCTTCGGTCTTGCTTTCATCAATGCCTTAAACCGTTTGATCTGATGATTCTTGAAGCTGGAAAGCTCATCAATGATCAGCATATCAAAATCAAGCTTGATTCCGCTTTCCTCAATGAGCCACTGCACATTTTCACGATTGATGATGTAGATGTCTGCTTGCTTTTGCAGTGCCGCTTTTCGTTCCTCCGCAGTACCGACTGCTACGCTGAAGATGAGGTCCTGCAAATGCTCCCACTTTCTGATTTCGTCAGGCCATGAATGCTGTGCCACACGAATGGGAGCGATCACCAGAACTTTTCGGATATCAAAGTAATCAAACAGCAGGTCGTTTATGGCAGTCAGCGTCACGCTTGTTTTTCCCAATCCGCAGTCAAGGAACAGTGCTGTAATGGGATGCTCGATGATGTAGCGGACGGCGTATTTCTGATAATCATGGGGTTTATATTTCATCCACTATCACTCCAATCTGTTCGGGGTTATCCAGCACAAAGGTCTTAAATCCTAAACGCCAAAGAAGGCGGTGTCTTGCCAGTTGTAATTTTCTCGGTCTTTCACCCGGTGCTTTTACTTCCACAAAGGCGATTCTCCCCATGGGCATCAGGATGATCCTGTCGGGGACGCCTGCTGTGCCGGGAGATACGAACTTCCAGCAGACACCGCCTTGGGTTTTGACGGCATCAATCAGTTTCTGTTCAATTTCTCGCTCACGCATCATGGAAATACTCCTGACAGCTTTTGCAGTGGACTGCCGATGCCCAGCTGAAATGGAATCGGCACGCCTCACGGATGGATGTTCGGTGTGTCATCATTCTTAATATTCCGATGCCGTGGCTTTTGTACTTATGTTTCATCATTGTAATATTCCTTTCTCGTGACATGCCCGAATGTAAGTTTAGATTCTGTCGAACATGAGTGGTATGACGTGCTTGGATTTAACACGACATGCACGGGTTTCATCATGAAAACAACGCATTTTCGGGAAAGTGCAGGTGTGTGATGGTCATATCTAAACCTTATATATAAAGACTGTTTTTTTAAATTTCTCTCGCCTGCGTAAAGTATGGATATAACATTCACCGAGTTGCACTTTCCCGATTTTACGCACTTTTTTAGTGTTTTAAGTGCAGGTCGGTTAGTTCAGAAAATCTTCCATCTCCAGCCGGAGACCTCTGACAATAATGCCTTTATTGGTTTTCTTTCGTTCAAAGCCTGCCTGATCCAATGCACCGTAAAAGTCAGTGGTACTGCGGATAAACTCACCATTATCATTGCAGTAACGGCGGTATTCCTGATATAACGCACTGGACTTCTCCTGAAAACAGCTGTCAACCTCACAGCACTCCGCCAGAAACCTACCCAGCCAGTCATTGTCCTCACGATAATTCCCGATTGCATCCTTTACACACTGCGGCGGCTCAATCTGGAAATTGGCAGTAATGACCTTTCTTGCACCTTCAATCAGCCATGACAGCACTGCACCGCCTGCGTTATTAATGAGATACTGCGTGTAATTCTTGCGGTCATCTTTGCCGGTGATCTTCGCATGAAAGGGAATCACGATCAGTCGTCTCCAGGTACCGTCATCAGAGGCAGACACCTTCGGAAGGTGGTTGGTATACAGCACAAGGGTATGGCTCGGCTCAAAGGTAAACGGAGCCTTGAACTTCTTCTCTGCAAAGATCGGGTCCGTGGAACACAGCTGTTTTACAACGGAGGTATTCAGTCTCATGCCTTCCTGCAATTCTGCGGCGATAATGAGTCTCTTGCCCTTCAGCTCTGCAAGCTCTGGCTTGACATTACGCTTGCAATTGACCGTCAGTGCGTCCGCTGACATGTTGCCGCTGTAGCTGCCCAGCACCTTAAAGATGACATTCCAGAAGGTGGACTTACCGTTTCTGCCATCACCATAAGCGATAATCAGTGCTTCAATATAGACCTTCCCGATCAGACACAGTCCACAGATCATCTGCACATAATCAATCAGTTCTGCATCACCGCAGAAGAATTTGTTCACAGCCTCCATCCAGATGTTCATACCCTCATCGCTGGGAACGACAGCTGTAATTTTCGTGAGATAATCTGCCGGGTCAGTAACTTCCCAGCCGTCAAGACCCTTCTGTAAATCATAAGTGCCGCCTGGGGTAT
>JAGAOV010000013.1 GCA_017623515.1 Ruminococcus sp.
AGGAAAGAGACTAAAATTCTTAGTTTTTCTCGCTGGGTACAATCCCCTCAGTCAGCTTCGCTGACAGCTCCCCTTACTAAGGGGAGCCTTTCGACTCGCTCTTCAAAGCAAATGAAAATTACCGATAAACTACAATTTATACATAACAAATCCGATTAAACATAATGGGCTGCCGTACCGTTTCTGGTACAGCAGCCCATATTCATTTTACTTGTTTTTTCTCGGAACCGCATAGAGATTTGTTTCCCATGCCGGAATATACAGCTGATGGCGGATATAAATATCGTAGTGTGGATTCAGCGTTTTTATCAGCAGCGGCAGAGTGAATATATCCTCGTTTCTGTGATACAGTGACACCATAAGTCTCGGAGCGTATTTTGCAATAGTCTGGGCAGCTCCCCAGAGAGCTTCACGTTCACAGCCTTCAACGTCCATTTTAATAATGGTAGCAGGTTTTCCCTCAAGAATGCTGTCTACAGAACGTGCAGCAACAGTCTGACCAAATGCAGATACCGCAGACTGTCTGCCAGCCTTTGTAGAGAAAGGCACTTCTGTATCCGTGCTCCATGCAACCGCATTATATATGCTCACATAAGGCAGTGATTCCGTACATTTGCGCAGTTTCTTGAAGTTTTTCTTATCAGGCTCAACACCATACATACGGACATATTTGCCCTTTGTAAACTCCAGAACTTCTTCTATAGTATCGCCGTTATATGCCCCCAGATCAACGTAGGTTTCATTCTGCGTTAGTTTGATAATATTGCGGTAAATATCATCCCTTGGCGTTGTTACTTCCATGAGATAGGGTATTTTTCCGCTTATTTTGAAATTGATGATATTGGCATAGACCTTCTGTGAAAAGGGATCAGCCAGCATGTCATACACCTGCTGGATCTCGTCTGCATGTTCCAGACAGTATTCATATGTGAAAAGTCCGCTTCCTGCTACCGGTACATCAGGAACAAGGAGAGTGTGACGTTCTGCTATATTAAGCAGTTTGTCAACAAGGGACTGATAGCCTGCCGCAAATGCAAGTACTATCACAAAATCATCAATTTGTTCTTCTATTTCGGAAAGCTTCCGAACCTTATAGCCTGCAAAAGAATGGCCTCTTACAAAATCATCGCTGGCGAAGATGCCTGCCAGAGGGATGTTCATCTCTCTGAAAACACGCATAATTTTCTCCGCACCGTCGCCCATGCCATAAATAAAAATCGGACGTGCTTCTGCCTTGAGTGTTTCCCAGACAGTTTGTTTTTCCGTAATAAATGAAAGCATGTTCAGGAACTCCTTTATCTATCTATATGAATCCGTGCCGGACGTTTACCGCCGCAGCTGACACCTCCATGCGTCTTTATGAGTATTTGGATAAAGACAATACCGCACAAAGCCCGCCTTACGGCTCTGCATGTCATTTGCCAGCGCATCTGACATACAGACTTTATGCGGTGACGTCAAAGAGATTAATAATGATCGCAGTCTCCGTCGCCTGCTGAACCGATCATGTCTCTGCCTCTGATAGCATAGCGGTCACGGTACTGGCTTATGTATGAACCGATAAGGTCTGATACCTCTCGTGGGCATTTTACGGAAACAACGTGTTTTTCGGGAGTATCTACATCCTTACAGAAAAGAACCAGTGTTCCCACGCCGAATATACGCCGCCAGAATGTGCGCTTGAGACTTTTGTCAACTATTCTGTACAGCTCCAGCTCATCCTCGTCCACGTTGAAAAGACCTGCACGGGTGATAAGACGGTTTTCTGTGAGATAGTATCTGGTAAACGAAATAGGCAGTCCCAGAAACGGACGCTTCTTATCGCTCCAGACATAATCAATCTGTTTATCCTTTTTTGCCATGTTATATACCTCCCGACGTAAATTGATTTATCGTTTTTTTTCAGAGTGTGATAACTGCCTGTGTGCCGGTCATTGTGATCTTCTTGTCAGTGCCTGCTACGGAAATTGTGAAGTTCTTGCCGGATTCGGTTGCAGTTACAGTAATTGTATTGCCGCTGCGCTCTGCTGTTACTGTGAGAACGTGCTTTGCGTCAACGTCATAGATTTCAGCAGAAGCAGACTTTCCGTCCTCAAGATTGCAGATCATGAAATCTGCGCCCTCTGCGTAGTCATATTCAAACTGATTCTCAAAGTTACCCATTGCAATAATGGAATTAGGCTTTGCAAGAACAGGCATTTCCATAAAGCTGCACTTGATGGAGTGATACTTGCCGCCCTCCAGAGTCTTGCCAGTGATAAGGTCATACCACTTGCCCTCAGGCAGGTAGATATTTGCAATTCCCTCTTCGTTGAATACAGGAGCGCACACCAGATTATCGCCCAGCAGATACTGCTGATCCAGATAGCGGCATGCAATATCATCTGTGTAGTCCATAACCATGGGACGCATCATAGGAACGCCAGTAGCAGATGTCTTTACAGCCTGTGCAAAGAGGTAAGGCATGAGCTTGCCCTTGAGCTTTGTAAAGAAGCGGAGAACATCGCAAGCCTCTTCATCGTAAACCCACGGTACACGGTAGGATGTTGAGCCATGGAGACGGCTGTGGGTTGACATGAGACCGAATGCACACCAACGCTTGTATACTGACGGTGAGGAAGAAGCCTCGAAACCGCCGATGTCGTGGCTGAAGTAGCCGAAACCGGATGAACAGAGTGACAGACCGCCTCTCAGTGTTTCAGCCATAGAAGAGTACTCGCCTGTGCAGTCGCCGCCCCAGTGTACAGGGAACTTCTGACCGCCTGCTGTTGCACTTCTTGCGAACAGGCAAGCCTGATTTTCGCCGTAGAAGTCCTTCAGTGTTTCAAATACAACCTTATTATAAAGATATGTATAGTAGTTATGCATATGTATCGGATCTTCGCCGCTGAAATATTTAACCTTTGTAGGAATTCTTTCGCCGAAGTCTGTCTTGATGGCAGTTATGCCCATTTCAAGGAGAGTGCGGAGCTTAGCGGAGAACCACTTGCATGCGTCCGGATTTGTGAAGTCTACGATAGCCATACCCGGCTGCCACATATCAAACTGGAATACGCTGCCGTCCAGATTCTTGATGAAGTAGCCGTTTTTCATGCCCTCGTCAAAGAGTGAAGACTGCTGTGCAATGTAGGGATTGATCCAGCAGCACAGACCAAGACCTCTTTCCTTGAGACGTGAAAGCATAGCCTTTGGATCAGGGAACTGACGTGTATCCCATTCAAAATCTGTCCAGTGGAATTCTCTCATCCAGAAGCAGTCGAAGTGGAACATCTGAAGCGGAATATCACGCTCTGCCATGCCGTCGATAAAGGATGTAACAGTTTCCTCGTTGTAATCTGTAGTAAAGGAAGTGGACAGCCACAGACCGAATGTTTTAGCGGGCGGAAGAGCCGGCTTGCCGGTGAGTGTGGTGTAGTTTTCCAGAACCTTATGGAGATTTTCGCCGCCGATGAAGAAATATTCAAGCTCCTCGCCAGGAACGGTAAATGAAAGTTTGTTTACTGTATCAGAGGCAACCTCAAAGGACACCTTATCGGAGCTGTTTACGAATACGCCGTAGCCGTTTGATGTGATATAGAACGGAATGCACTTGTAGCTCTGGTCGGAGCTTGTACCGCCGTCTGCGTTCCACATTTCAACGTTCTGACCGTTCTTTACGAAGGTGGTGAACTTTTCGCCGAAGCCGTAAACGCATTCACCTACTCCGAGAGTAAGCTGCTCACGGATAAAGCCGGTGTGGGGATCCTGAGGGAAGTTGAAGCACTGGTCGTCCTCCTGAAGTGCAAGACGAGCGTTTGCATGGAACTGGTTTTCCTTGATATATGATGTGCTTCTCCATGCACCGCCTGTGAGGTACTTTCCGTTTCTGGAGAAGGAAACCTCCCAGTCTGTACCCTGCTTGATACGCAGAACTGTTTCGCCGGACTTCATTTCAACAAAGCCCTCACCCTGTGTGATCTCAGGTGTATATCCCTGATCCTCGTTAAGCTCAAACTTTGGACGATTGTCCACAGCTCCCTTATGATGGCGGATCGTAACCTTGATTACATCCGGTGCAGTGGAAGTGTAGGTGATCTCTAAGCATACGCCGCCCAGTGTCATACCGCGATTCCAGATTGCAGTAGGTGTTGCAAATACTGTTATGGAATTAGCAGTAATCTTGGTTTCGTATGCCTGTACAGCGTAGTTTACTTCGTAGCCGCGCTGATTCAGCCATAATCCGTCAGAGAATTTCATTCGGGATACCTCCAAAATATAAAAAATAAAAATTGTTTCCTTTATGGAATTTGTATATCCTGTACAAGCATATACATATAATTGTATTTTACCACAAATGCACATCACATGTCAATCGGATTCCGTGAATTATTCTCTTTTTCCTTTCAAAATGGAGTTTTTTGTACAATTTGACAATAAAAATATACCATCTTTTTCTGTCAGAATAAGTATATCGGGTGAAAATCATGAAAGCTTTTGGAGAATTAAAGGAGAAGTCTTGCAAAGATTTCTGAAAAATGGTAAAATGAAAATAAGATAGAATTCGTATTGCAGCTAGATGTAATACTCGAACTGTCAAAATACCGCTAAAGCCTCCCCTTAGTAAGGGGAGGTGGCACGCCGCAGGCGTGACGGAGGGGATTGTGACAAGTGAGTACGGCTGAAAATTATAGTCTGCTTTTCTATCCGCAATCCCCTCAGTCAGCTATCGCTGACAGCTCCCCTTACTAAGGGGAGCCTTATCCGGAAACTTATAACCGAAAGGAGCAACACTATGTACCGCTTACTTATTGTTGACGACGAGGCTAATATACGCAACGTCGTGCGTGAATATGCAGAATTTGAAGAATACGAGGTAACTGAAGCTCAGAACGGCATGGAGGCTGTTTCGCTCTGCCGTGAACAGGATTTCGACATCATCATCATGGATGTTATGATGCCAAGGCTGGACGGTTTCTCCGCCTGCAAGGAAATACGCAAAAAGAAAAACATCCCCGTTATCATGCTTTCCGCAAGAGGAGAGGAATATGATAAGCTTTTCGGATTTGAGATCGGCATTGACGACTATGTTGTAAAGCCATTCTCACCAAAGGAGCTTATGGCTCGTGTCCGTGCCGTACTCAACAGACGCAATACCACCTCCGATTCACAGAATCTCAGCCAGAGAATGCAGTACGAGGGACTTGAAATAGACCTTGCAGGACGTGAGGTATATGTTGACGGAAAACGTGCTTCAATGACTCCTAAGGAATATGACCTTCTTTTCTACCTTATTAAAAATAAAGGTCTTGCACTTACCCGTGACAAGCTTCTTGAAGAAGTATGGGGATATGATTTCTTCGGCGACGACAGAACCGTTGATACTCACATCAAAATGCTCCGCAGCAGTCTCGGTGTGTACAGAAAATTCATTGTCACTCTGAGAGGAATGGGGTACAAGTTCGATGCAGAGGTCTGATTTTCCCGCCATAAACCGCAATCTGTCCATTCGTGTAAAGATATGGCTTTTCTTCATGATGCTTATATGTATCGTGTTTATTCTGATGTGGACGTTTCAGGTTCTGTTCCTCGGACAGTTCTATGAGATAATGAAGGTCTCCTCTGTTGCAAGAGCCTCCGGAAAGCTTTCGGACTCATACCAGACGGAAATGTTTACCGATAATATAACCGATTCTGCCATGAAAAATGATATGTGCATTGAAGTTATTCGCAATGACGGGACGGAGATAGGTTATCAGTGTGTGTTCAGCGGAAACTGTCTTCTTCACAACGGCAGCAACGACCTTTACTTCTTTTTCATGGATCTCCAGCACAGCAAAAACGGTGAAATATGCAGAAAGCTATATAATGAGACCATGCAGACCAATATGCTTGTATATGGCTGTCCTGTCTATAGTGAAAACGGAGAAATAGACGGATATATCCTTACAAATACAAGACTTGTTCCTGTTCAGGCTACAAGACAGATATTTCAGCAGATCACAATGATTATAACCGTGCTTCTTGTTATTGCGGGTGTTATTCTTTCTGCATATGCTGCTGAAAATCTGGGTGCGCCTATAAATAGGCTCAACTCTTCGGCACAAAGGCTTGCGCAGGGCGATTACACTGCCAACTTTTCAGGAGGAGGATGTGCGGAGGTTGACGAGCTTGCGGAAACTCTTTCCTACGCAAATCGTGAGCTGTCCAAGACTGATGAAATGCAGCGTGATCTTATAGCAAATGTTTCCCATGATATGCGTACACCTCTTACAATGATGAAGGCATATGCTGAGATGATACGTGACCTTTCCGGAAATAATCCCGTCAAGCGTGAACAGCACCTCAATATTATCATTGAGGAAACAGACAGGCTTTCCCTGCTGGTAAATGATATGCTTGATCTTTCCAAGCTTGAAAGCGGCACGCAGAAGCTGGAGCTGGAAAGCATTGACATCAGTGAGAAGCTGTGTGAAATTGCGAGGCGTTATGAGGGCATCTCTGAAAAAATGGGGTATCACCTTGAATTTACCGGTGATGAACCTTTCAGAGTACGCTGTGACAGCGGCAAAATTGAACGTGTTATATGTAATCTCCTTAACAATGCTATAAATTATACGTCAAAGGAGGACAGGCGTGTTTTCCTCAGACAGATAAACCGTCCGGAGTGCGTCCGCATTGAAATTTCAGACAAGGGCGACGGTATTGAGGAGGATAAGATAAAGCTTATTTTCGATAAATATTACCGTTCCGAAAACCACAAGCGTGAAGTTGTGGGAACTGGTCTTGGACTTTCTATTGTAAAGGCGATTCTTAAAATGCACGGCTGCAATTACGGTGTGAACAGCAAGCTGGGTGAGGGTTCGACATTCTGGTTTGAAATGGCGGCGGAACCTAATAGTAATGAATGACATAACAGGGCTGATGTACAAACATACATCAGCCCTTTCCTTTTATATCACGCTTTCGCTTGCGTTCTGCGTCTGCGTTTTTTCTTTGTGCTTATTTCCGGTTCTTCTTCATCAGACGTATACAGATACATCTGATAAATATCTCTCATAATACGCTCTGTATTTCCACGATAAAACGGCTCTACTGCAAATCTGTTATGCTCACCCATGCGTTTTCTCATTCTCTTGTCTTCTGTAAGAGCCTCGATTCCGGCAGTAAACCCTTTCACATCGTTTGGTGAGAACATAAATCCCGTAACGCCATTTTCCATGAAATCATTTATTCCCTGCACATCCGAGGTTATAAGCGGAAGACCTGCTTCCATTGCCTCAAGAGCCGCCATGCCTATTCCCTCCTGCTTAGACGGCAGACAGAATATATCACTAGCATGAAGAAGATTGGCAACATCGTCACGGTGTCTTGTAAAATGCACCTTGTCCTCAAGATTAAGCTGTCTGGTAAGCTGGTACAGATACTCCGCCTTAGGCCCTGCACCGCATATAACGTAATGTATCTCAAGCATTTTCAGATGTGAAAGAGCCTTCAGTATAACAGCATGATTCTTTTCCGCAGTAAGTGCGCCTATGGTTATCATAGTAACAGCATTCTGAGGTATCTCCATAAGCTCACGCATATGCGCTCTGTCTACAGTAGGCGCACGAAACCTGTATGGATCAAGTCCGATACCGGGGATACGGCATATATGCTTGACCGGCAGCTTATCATTTGCAAATTCAAAATCCTCATAATTGCTGCAAATAAGCGTATTTGCATATCTTGCCGCCTTTTTAAGCTTCGGGAAATAACGGAGCTTTTTGTACAGCGGCGAACCCTTATAAAACGGAAAACCATATGATGTAAAAATTACAGGTATACCTCTTGCCTGCGCTGCCTGCCCTGCACATTGCAGGCATGACGGGGTAAGGCAATGCACAAGATCGAATCGGTGTTTCCTTATCAGAGCCTCTATTTCCGCTTGTGCAGCCGGCTGTTTTTCCATGGGATTCCTTGACGGAACAAAGCTGAGCTGATGGTATTTTATACCTGCTTCTGCAAGCTCATCTCTGAATGCAAATACTCTTTCCGCAGAGGTAGTGTTTCCGGAAAAGAAATTACAGCCTATATGAATTTCGCAGTTCATTTCGATAAGAACATTAAGATTGGAACGATTGTTCAGATCCTGTATCGACGCTGAATCTGAAAGTACAAGAATGCGTTTCATAGAAAATCTCCTTTCCGAAATTATAGTCAGCACTGCGCATCTTGTGCACAGACATTGTGCGGTGCTTGCTGCCTTAATATTCACTCTTATTATAACATGTATCCGCCTAAAAATCAATAGCCAGACCTTTTGCATTTTCCTCCGGAAAAAGTGCAGCCATATCCTCCGGCAAAGGTGATCTCACTGTAACATATTCGCCTGTATCAGGGCATGGAAACCTCACCGCACAGCAGTGGAGCGCATGTCTGCCTATATCCTCTGAGGGTGTTCCGTACAGATCATCACCTGCAAGAGGATGTCCTATATGTGCCATATGTACACGGAGCTGATGTGTACGTCCTGTAACAGGAGTTAGGCGTACAAGGGTATATCTGTCGTTTCCGAGTATGCTCTCATAGAACGATACCGCAGGCTTGCCTGATTCTGATACACACCGTAGTATAACAGAATCGCTCACTCGTGCGATAGGTGCATTCACCTCGCCCTTTCCTGTAAGCACACCCGACACAACTCCAAGATACAGCTTCTCTGTTTTTCCCTGAAGAAAGCCTGCGCCGTAAGCCGACAGTGCTGCCACACAAACGCCGCTTGTATTCCGGTCAAGGCGTGTAAGGCATCTGAATGGAACATGGGGATGATCGTTTGCAAAGGCGTTTGCAAGGGTATCCGTGTAGTGTCCCTGTGACTGATGGCTGGGCATAAAGGGCGGCTTGTCGTAAATTATAATATCCCTGCTTTTGTAAAGCACAGGAACATTTATATCAGGATTCGGAACGGCTGTGCATTCAGCCGATTCATATGTCAGCATAACCGTTTCCATTGGATATATCATGTCAACTGTCCGGATATTTTTTCCATTGCAGGTTATAGTGCCATGATACTTGCACTTTGCAAGAAGTCTCCTTGACATCTGCTTTTCACGCCGGAGAAATTCCTCCAGCTTCATCGGCTTCTCTATATCTGCAAAAAATTTTAGTGTGTTCATCTGCTGAAGAATCAGCTCCTTCCTGACGGCTGTACTGCCACTCAAGGCGGCGCACTGAAAAAAATGATACAATAGTCATAACGAGATCAGGCTGAGTTACAGGCAGCAAAAGAAGAGGTATTTTTCGGATCAGAAGTGCTGCAAGAAAAAGATGCTGTCCTCGGAGCATACGGCATGATTCCGCATAGCTTTTCCATGCGCTGTTTTCCGGCTGCATGGTGCATACAGTTTCAGCTCCTGAAAATGCAGCCTCCATTCTGAACCTTACCGCTGCAAGCAGAAGAAATACCGGTACAGCCTGCGCCGCACTGAAAATATAGTACACACCCTCATTCTGCCGTGATGCCAGATAAAGCAGGAAGAGTCCGCCAGCAAGAACTGCAAATGCGGCAATACGCATTAAAAGGCGGAATACCCCTCTGAGAAAATAAAGTCTCCTCAGACGTTTACGAACCGTATGGAATTCACCGTGCGGCAGAGAAAGAAGTCCAAGGCAGTCGGATATTACAGCGGTGCGTCTTCCGGCAGAAGAAAGGGAAAGAATTATTCTTAGAATATACCTTACGCCGAACCAGCCAAGAACGGCTGCCGGAAAAAATGCGTATTCACACACCAGCCATGCACCGGAGCATACTGCTGCACCGTACAGTGTGTATATAAGAATAAGGATAAGCAGGGATTTATGGAGTGAGGACGAATTATTTTTCAGCACATCCTTTGAGAATCTGCATAGTGTTTTCTGCGTCATGGGATGACCTCCTTTTGTGTTCAAAAGGATTATTCCCATAAAATACCGTTTTATGCCTCGTAAGGTGTCATTCCCAGCAGCTCAAATGCTCCGCTTCTCTGCCAGAGGGAGGCAGTTATATGAATATCATAGCCCTCGCCGAAATCTGCACACAGCTCCTGTGGATTAACCTTTGGGAGTCCGAATCCTGCAATCATACTTGTGATAATGCCGCCATGAGTTACAACTGCACAGTGACGGAGATCGTTAGTCATCATATCCTCAATAATAACTGCAAGAGCCTTGAAAATACGAAGCTGCACATCTGCCATGCTCTCGCCCTCAGGCGGAGCGCATTCTGCACCGCCCTGAAGCCATTCCTTGAATTCGGGAAGGTCTACAAGCTCGTCCGCAGACTTGCCGTCAAATTTCCCGAAATTCATTTCAATAAGATTATCTATCTGCATTATATCCCTGTCGGGAAAAAGTATTTCCGCTGTTTCAGTACAGCGTCTCAAGGGACTTGAGTAGACCTTTGCAACACCGGGGTAAACATATTCATCCATTTTACTGTAAAGCTCTGCAATTCCCTTTTCAGACAGCGGATAGTCTGTTCTGCCTATATATATGCCATTGTCATTAGCCTCGGTTCTGCCGTGGCGTATGAGACTGAGATGATAGCCCTTCATATAAAAAACTCCTTTGTCAGTATTGTAAAAAAAACGTTTAGAAAAAACCTGTTTTTTTCTGTTTACTTTTTTCCGATTATATATTATAATGTAAAAGACAGTCTTATGCACTGCTGTACCTTTTATAATAGCATTTTTATTCCAAAAAGAAAAGAGCTTTTTGTAATGTTTAAAAAAAATTTTTTGAAGTTTTCAGCCGCTTCAGCATGTGCGGTCATCTTGCTGGTAATAACGGCTGTGTCGTGCGTTTCCGGCTGGAATGCTGACGAAAATATTTCCGAAGAAAATATCTTTGTGATGGATGCATATTGTGAAATAATGCTTTGCGGAGGGGATACGGATTCAGTTTCAGATCTCCTCTATGAGCTTGAGGGCTGCTTTGACCGTTATGATGAAAAAAGCGGAATATCCGTACTTAATTCCGGCGGTACAGTTTCAGAAAATACATATACCGGAAAATTTCTCAAAGAAACCTTTGCTCTTCAGGAGAAATATAAAGGCGGCGTTGAGATAACCTCTGGTGCACTCACAAGACTATGGAATATTACTGGTGATGCTCCTCACGTTCCTGAAGAAAAGGATATAAATGCCGCACTTGAAACTGTAGGCACGGATCATGTGCATTTTTCTGATGAAGGATTTTCACTCGACAGCGGAACGGAAATTGATACTGGTGCTGCTGCTAAAGGCTATGCCCTTGACTGTGTAAAGGAGCTTCTCGATGAGGACGAGACAGCTTACGGAGTTGTTTCCATGACCTCCTCTATGCTTCTATATGGTGAAAAGCCGGAGGGTGAGCCTTTCAGAATAGCCATCAGAGGTGCAGATGATGGTGAGATTCTTGGAACTGTGGAAACAGATAGCTGCTTTCTTTCCACATCCGGAGGATACGAACGCTTCTTCACTGACGAAAACGGAAAAAACTATTCTCATATACTTGACTCTGTGACAGGCTATCCCGTAGAAACAGACCTTGAAACAGTTACTGTTTTCTGCGAAAACGGTCTCCTGTCCGATTATCTCTCTACTCTTATCTATATGGACGGAACAAAGTCCATTGGAAAACATCTCAGCTCTGATGAATACAAGCTTGTCGCAGCAGACAATGACGGAAATGTCTATGTCAGCGACGGACTTGTTTTTATACAAGAATAAACAGAACGGAGGAACATCCATGAGAAAACTTGGGGGAATAAAGCTTTCCCATCATAAGAACACGGAGAACTGTAAAAGCGTCAGTCTTCCGCTGCCTGCAAAGGTGCGCATTCCTATGAGTATGCACATCGGTGCGCCATGCGAACCCCTTGTGAAAAAGGGCGATACTGTCACCGTGGGACAGAAGATAGGCGATACCGAAGCCTTTATGTCCGCACCAATCCACAGCAGCGTTTCCGGTAAGGTTACAGCTATTGCAGACTACCGCCTGTCAAACGGCAGAACCTGTAAAATAGTTGAGATCCAGACAGACGGCGAGCAGTCGGTTTGTCCCGATGTAAAGCCGCCGGAGGTCAATGACAAGGCTGGTTTCCTGAAAGCTGTCCGTGAAAGCGGACTGGTTGGCATGGGCGGTGCAAGCTTTCCGGCTCATGTAAAGCTTGCACCTAAGCAGGAGGTTGACACTCTCTGCATAAATGCGGCTGAATGCGAGCCTTACATCACATCCGACTACAGACAGATGGTTGAAGCACCGGAGGAGGTTATTGACGGCGTTCTTCAGGTAATGAAGTATCTGTCTATTCCGAAATGCGTTATTGGCATTGAATCAAACAAGCCGGAGGCTATACGCATTCTCACAGAAAAGGCAAAGGCACATTCCGGAATTACCGTTCACACTCTTCCATGTACATATCCTCAGGGTGCAGAAAAGGTTCTCATCTACAATACACTGGGCAGGATCGTTATGGAAGGACAGCTGCCGGCTGATCAGGGTGCGATAGTAATGAATGTTTCCTCCGTAGCGTTTATAAGCCGTTACCTGAAAACAGGTATGCCCATGATTTCCCGTATGGTAACTGTTGACGGAGATGATGTTATAGGCAAACGCTGCAATGCTGTCGTGCCGGTAGGTACTCCTGTAAAGGATGTTCTTGCATTTGCTGAATGCGATATGGAAAGGGCAGAACGCCTGCTTTACGGCGGCCCTATGATGGGCGTAAGCATAAGCGATGCAGAAGATCCGGTTATCAAGGCGAATAATGCTATTCTTGCATTCAAGAAATTCCCAAGTAAAGAGGCTTCTCAAAAGGCTTCTGCATGTATTCACTGCGGAAGATGTATTTCCGCATGTCCTCTGAATCTCATGCCGCCGGATATTTGCAGGGCATATGCCGCAAAGGATACAGATTCTCTTAATAAGCTGAAAGTCATGCTCTGCATGAACTGCGGCTGCTGTACATATGCCTGTCCTGCCAAAAGACCTGTTGCTGAAACAAACCAGTTCGCAAAGGTTCTTGTAATGGCAGAGGGCAAAAAGTAAGAAAGGAGCAGATAAAATGGGCTTACTTACAGTATCACCATCACCTCACATAAGAAGTGCCATGACTACCCAGAAAATAATGCTCATGGTAGTCCTTGCACTTGTGCCTGCAATCATTTCAGGTACAATATTCTTTGGGCCTCGTGCGCTGTTTCTGGTAGTATTCTGCGCAGTTGTATCCATGTTCACGGAATTGGTGTGCCGTGCCCTTATGAAAAAAGAGGGAACGATCTCAGACGGCAGCGCAATGCTTACAGGCGTTCTGCTGGCACTGAATCTTCCGGTAACTCTTCCTCTGTGGCAGGCGGCAATCGGCTGTATATTTGCAATCGCTGTTGTAAAGCAGCTTTTCGGCGGTCTCGGCTGCAATTTCGCAAATCCTGCCATCACAGGACGTATCTTCCTGCTTTTGTCCGTAGGCAGCGATATGACAGCATGGGTAAAGCCTTTCTATTACCTCGACGCTCCTGCACTTGGTCTCTTTGAGACAACAGGAAGTCAGGCTCTGGACGGTCTCACAGGCGCAACTCCTCTTGCATCAGGTGACGCAGGTCTTATGGAGCTGTTTATAGGTAATGTAGGCGGCTCTATCGGCGAGACATCTGCACTTGCTATTCTCATAGGCGGTATCTTCCTGATAGCTGCAAAGCTTATCCATCCGTCAACTCCTGCTGCTTATCTCGGCTCACTGGCGGCTCTTACATTCGTTCAGGTTCTCGTTACCGGCGGCGAAATGACAGAAGTTCTCTACGCACTTCTCAGCGGCGGCGTTATGCTTGGCGCATTCTTCATGGCTACAGACTACGTTACAACTCCTATCACTGTAAAGGGCAAGATCATTTTCGGCATAGGCTGCGGTATCCTCACATTTGTTATCCGTGAGTTTGCAAGTATGCCTGAGGGATGTTCATTCTCCATCCTGCTTATGAATCTGCTCACTCCATACATAGACAAGTTCACAAGAACAACTCCTGTCGGTGCAAAAAAAGAAAAAAAGGAGGCTGCTAAGTAATGTCAAAGAAAAATATGATAATGCCTCCCGTTGTCCTTGCATGTGTATGTGCTGTATGCTGCGGACTCCTTGCCTTTGCAAACAGTATTACCAAGGACAAGATAGCTGCGGCTGAGGCTCAGGCTGTTCAGGACAGTCTTTCCGGTCTTCCGGACGCAGGAACATTCGAAGAGATAACCGATTTTACTGCCCCTGAAATGGAAAAGGTTCAGGCGACTGCTCTCTATGCTGACGAAAATGATATGGCGGCGGTTCTGGTTACTGCTGATGGTTACAATAAGGGCGGCTTGCAGGTTGCTGTAGGCATTGACAGTGAGGGCAAGCTTACCGGAATAAGCTTTGTTTCTGTAACGGAAACACCCGGTCTCGGTACTAAGGTTCAGTCCAATCCGGAGCTGTTTATAGACAACCTCATAGGCGTAAGCGATGCTGAAGCTGTTCAGAACACAGACGGCATAACAGGTGCTACATTCTCCTCAAATGGTATGAAAAACGCAGTAAAATGCGCACTGGAAACCTTTGCGCTTAATAAGGAGGCGATTCTCGGATGAATAACTTAAACACATTTACAAAGGGACTTCTTAAAGAGAATCCCGTATTCGTATCACTTCTGGGCATGTGTCCCACACTTGCTGTAACTACAGGCGCATTCAACGGTATCGGCATGGGACTTTCAACAACCTTTGTACTTATATGTTCAAACCTCGTTATCTGTCTGCTGAGAAAGGCTATTCCGGCACAGGTAAAGCTTCCCTGTTATATTGTAATTATTGCTACATTCGTAACTCTCATTCAGTTCATGCTTCACGGCTTTGTACCGTCACTGTATACAAGTCTTGGTGCATTCCTTGAGCTTATCACAGTAAACTGTATCATCCTCGGACGTGCTGAGATGTTCGCAAGCAAGAATAAGGTCATCCCGTCTATCCTTGACGGAGCAGGAATGGGACTTGGCTTCACGCTGGCACTGTTCCTAATGGGCAGTGTCCGTGAGATATTTGGTTCAGGCACATGGCTTGGTCTCACCGTTCCCGGCATGACAGGTCACACAATGTCACTGTTCGTTATGCCCGCCGGAGGATTCTTCGTTCTTGGCATACTCATTGCCGTTGTATGTAAGCTTTCCAAACGTAAGCCGCCCAAGAAGCTGGGCTGCGCAGGCTGTCCCAATGCTGCCGCTTGCAGCGCAAAATGTGAGGAGGTACAGGCATGAACACAATGATCGGTATTATTATTGCGGCAGTCCTGACAAACAACTTCGTTCTGTCCAAGTTCTACGGCTGCTGTCCGTTCCTCGGCGTTTCAAAGAAGATAGATTCCAGTATCGGCATGGGTGCGGCAGTTATCTTTGTAATGATATGCGCTTCTCTCGTTACATATCCCATCTACTACTTTATTCTGAAGCCCTTTGACCTTACCTATCTCCGTACAGTTGCATTTATTCTGGTAATTGCGGTATTCGTTCAGCTTCTGGAGATCGTTATCAAGAAGCTTATGCCGCCGCTGTATAAGACACTCGGTGTATATCTGCCTCTTATTACAACCAACTGTGCAGTTCTGGGCGTTACCATCATGAATATTGACGAGAATTACACCTTTGCGCAGTCAATGGTAAATGCCGCATTCTCCGGCATAGGCTTTGCCCTTGCAATGGTCATCTTCTCCGGTGTACGTTCAAGAGTTGACGACGCAGACAGCGAAACTCCTGAAATGTTCAGAGGCATCCCTGCAACTCTGGTTGCAGCGGCGATCGTTTCCATGAGCTTTTTAGGATTTGGCGGTCTCGGTCAGTAAGGAGGTAAAATAATGGAAAGCTATATTTACCCGATAGTTATATTTATAGTAATGGGCGTTGTTTTCGGCGTACTTCTGACTGTTCTGTCAAAGGTTTTCGCTGTTAAGACTGATCCTCGTACCGAGCAGATAACAGAGGCTCTCCCAGGTGCAAACTGCGGTGCATGCGGATTTGCAGGCTGTGCTGACTATGCAGACGCTATCGTCACAAAAGGTGCACCTATGAACGCATGTCTGCCGGGCGGTGCAGGTGCGGCTTCTGAAATCGGAAAGATAATGGGTGCAGAGGTTACTGCCGCTGAGAAAAAACTCCCTGTTATCCATTGCAGCGGCGACTGCGACGCTATGCAGCAGAAGTTTACCTTCGACGGCGTACAGACCTGCGCTTCTGCAAAACGCTTCTACGGCGGTACAGGTGCATGTATGCACGGCTGTCTAGGTCTCGGCGACTGTGCGTCAGTCTGTCCTGAGGGCTGCATCACCATAAAGAACGGTCTTGCGGCATTCTGCACTGAGCAGTGTATTTCCTGCGGCAAGTGCGCTAAGGTCTGTCCCAACGGTCTCATTGAGCTGAGAAGCATAAAGAAAAAGGTTGATGTGCGCTGTTCGTCCAAGGATGTTGGTGCGGCTGCTGTAAAGGCTTGCAAGAACTCATGTATTGCATGCGGAAAGTGCGTGAAGATCTGCAAGTTTGGCGCAATCGAGATAAAGGATGCTCACGCTGTTATTGATTATGACAAGTGCGTTTCCTGCGGCATGTGCGCTAAGGAATGTCCGAGAGGATGTATCGTGAATCTCCGTAAACCTGTTGTAAAGGCGGAGACCATATGAAAAAGTGGATGTGTATTCCCGTTGCAATTTATCCCTATGGGTATATACTTGCAGGTGCTATCATGTCTCTTTTAGAGTATGCTCCGGATAATATCATTACAGATGACGCTCAGTTTGTTATCCTTATGATCCTTGTATTTGTATACCACATTCTCGTGCTTGCTGTTATAATATATCATATAGTGCAGTCGGCACGAGGTGCGGTCACAGCAAAGGATGCCGCCTTAATGAATATGATCGTTAAAGGCGTTCAGATACCGGCATATATATTCCATTTTGTCATTGGACTTATAGGCTTGCTTATGAGCGTATGGGGAATAGGACTTCTGATGGCAGCAGTTATAATAGATTTTGCTGCAATCGTTGTTTCAGGTACGTTTGCTTTAGGCTGCACTATACGCATTAAAAAGGAAAATTTAATGTCAACATGGGCGACTGTTCTCACAGCAATAGGATCATATCTCTTCTGTATTGATGTTGTCATTGCGATGGTGTATGGAGTGAAGTGTCTGATAAAAAGAAATGAAGCTGTACAGGTTTCTGTAAGTTCATAAAAAACAAAAAAGCGTCTGCCGCATGGCAAACGCTTTTTTGATATATTTGAAAGGGTGATATGTTCGATAAGTTTCATAACAGCAAACGCCCCGGGGTAGAGGCGTGCTGCTATGATATAGGGATTATTGGGGATTCGCTTCTGCATTGGGGTGAATACAGAAGCATTAGAGGATGTTACATACTCTCTTTCAAGAGTACGGTTATAGTATACCCATTTATTGTGAGAATCATGTGAAATAACGCTGAAAAGGCATTGAAAAGAAAAAACAGCATTCATCACAATAAAAAAATGAATAAACCGGAAGCTTTGTGATATACTAAAATCACGCCGGACAAGGCGGATTTTACAGAAAAGGAAGTATTTATAATGGAAACACGTAAGAATCCTTGTATCAAGTGTACAGTAAGCCAGTGTCAGCATAATATGGTATCCGAGAACTACTGTGTTCTGGACAGCATTCGTGTTGGCACTCATGAAAAGAACCCTACAGTTCCTGAATGTACAGACTGCGAAAGCTTTGTAAAGCGTTCAGGAGCATGCACAGGTGAAGGCTGCTCCCGATAAAAGCACATTTGAAACATCCGGCGGCAATAAAGCCGCCGTTTGTTTTTTACCTTGCTGTAAATAAATGCATGTTTGTTTGTGCAAAATAAACAATATTGAATGAGTGATTTCAACCAAAATAGAAAATTGGGTGACATTTTAGAAAAAACTATGAAAAATCCCTTGTATAAATTGCAGAAATAGGGTATAATAGAATTATAAAAATTTTTAAGGAGGCGGATACGCATGTATGACAAGACCATGAAATTCACCGTAAACGATGAGAAGGAAATTGAAATGAAGAAGAACCTGACCATTGTGTATGACGCACTGGTTCAGAAGGGTTATAATCCGGTAAATCAGATTGTAGGTTATATTCTGTCTGAAGATCCGACCTACATAACCACTTATAATAACGCAAGAAGCATTATCCGTCACATAGACAGAGATGAACTGCTTCAGGTTCTGGTAAAATCATATATCTGCGGATAAACATTTTATATCATCGGACTAAGATTCACCGGCAGGACAATGCCGGTGTTTTTTTGGGCTCTATTCTGAATCTTGGGATATAAATTGTAGTTTATATACGCCACAGGCGCACCACGAAAGGCTCCCCTTAGTAAGGGGAGGTGGCACGCCGCAGGCGTGACGGAGGGGATTGCACCCAGCAAGTATAGCTGAAAATTATAGTCTGATTCTCTCTTCACAATCCCCTCAGTCAGCTTCGCTGACAGCTCCCCTTGCTAAGGGG
>JAGAOV010000014.1 GCA_017623515.1 Ruminococcus sp.
ACTGAGGGGATTGTACCCAGCGAGAAAAACTAAGAATTTTAGTCTCTTTCCTCTTCGCAATCCCCTCCGTCACGCCTACGGCGTGCCACCTCCCCTTTCTAAGGGGAGGCTTTCGTGGTGTGCCTGCGGCACATATAAACTGCAATTTATTTATCCTTTGGCTTAAACACCGCAGATGCCGCAAGACCGAAAAGCATAGCGGCAGTTATGCCAGCAGATGACGCTGTAAGTCCGCCGGAGAATATCCCAAGCCAGCCCTTTTCCGCAACAGCCTTTCTTATTCCGTCAGCGAGAAGATGCCCGAAGCCTGTCAGCGGCACAGTCGCACCGCCGCCGGCAAATTCAATAAGCGGCTCGTAAAGTCCAAGTCCCGACAGCAGTACTCCTGCAACAACAAATCCTGTGAGTATTCTTGCCGGTGTAAGCTTTGTGTAGTCGATAAGCACCTGTCCCACGGCGCATATCGCACCGCCTACAATAAACGCCCATATATAATCAAGCATTTTCATCCACCTCTCCTGAAACGATTTCCACAAGATGGGCAACAGAGGGTATACTTTCGCCCTGCTGCACCAGCATTGGTGACATAAGTGCGCCGGTTGCAATAAACAGCATTCTTCGGATAACTCCTCTCTGTACCAGCGGAAGAAAGTGACCGCAAAGGAGACTTCCGCCGCAGCCGCAGCCTGAACCGCCTGCATGAACGTCCTGTCTGTCCATGTCGAACATCATAACGCCGCAGTCATGATATACCGGATGAACCTCGTACCCCTGTTTCATCATCAGTTCAAGGAAAAGCTGACCGCCGAAAAGTCCAAGGTCTCCTGTAACTACAGCGTCATAATTCATAGGAGATGTACCGGTTGCCTCAAACCATCTGGTAAGGGTATCAGCCGCCGCCGGTGCCATTGCCGCCCCCATGTTGTTTGCGTCGCATACTCCAAGGTCTGTTATTTTTCCGATACATGCCCCTTCTATTGCAGGTGCATTTTTTGTTTGCATGTCAAGGACAGCAGCACCGGATGCCGTACATGTCCACTGAGCTGTAGGCGGTCTTTGTCCGCCGTAGGAAAGAGGGAAGCGGAACTGCCTTTCAGCCGTGGAGAAGTGGGACGATGTTACGCATACTGCACGTTTCGCCGCACCGGAGATGAGACACAGCGCACCAGTTATAAGACTTTCTGCCATAGTAGAGCATGCACCGAACAAACCGAGGAACGGTATCCCGAAAGGGCGTATACTGTATGTGCTTGACGTACATTGATTTATAAGATCGCCTGCTAAGATAATATCTATATCATCAGCAGTAAGGCTTATTTTTTCCATTGCCCTGTAAACAGTCTCCTGCTGCATACGGCTTTCAGCCTGTTCCCATGTTTTCTGTCCGAAGTGGCTGTCTGTTTCTATCCGGTCGAAACATTCACCCATAGGGCCGCTTCCCTCTTTTTTGCCGGCGGTTGAAGAGTAAGATGAAATGTATACAGGTTTTTCCAGATGAATGCTTCCTCGTGCAAGAGATATTGCCATGATTTTTATTCCTTTCCTGTTTTTATGCAGATATTTTCTGCGGAAAAGAACGGCTTATTGCCGGAAATTTGTGGTGCGGTGAATCTGCATATCATACTACCCAACACTTTCAACTTTGCTGGCAAAAGTTTTCTTAAAAAAAGTCGAAAATCGTACTTTCTTTTTTTCAGCACATGTTGTATAATAGTATCAGGTATAGGGAAAGGAGCTGCAAGCATTATGAATATTTTACAGGCAAATTCAAAAAGACATTCCTACGCACTTGGCATAGACGTAGGCTCAACCACTGTAAAGGCTGTAATTCTGGACAGCAATCATCAGGTGGTATATTCAAATTATCAGAGACACTTCTCAAAGGTTAAGGAGACAGTTGCTGCACAGCTTTCCCAGATCGCCGGTGTATATCCGGAAGAAGTATTTCCTGTATGCATAACAGGCTCGGCAGGTCTCGGACTTGCGAATTCTGCAAAGCTGCCTTTTGTTCAGGAGGTTCATGCCGCATTCGTTGCGGTAAACAGACGTTATCCCGACGCTGACGCTGTTATCGAGCTTGGCGGTGAGGACGCTAAGATAATATTTCTCACAGGCGGCGTTGAGCAGAGAATGAACGGCACATGCGCCGGCGGAACGGGTGCATTTATAGATCAGATGGCAACTCTCCTCAATGTCACCGCAGACCAGCTTGATGAGATGTCTCTCCGTGCGGAGAAAACATACCCAATCGCTTCACGCTGCGGCGTTTTCGCAAAATCAGATGTCCAGCCGCTCCTCAATCAAGGCGCAAGAAGAGAGGACGTTGCAGCAAGTATCTTTCAGGCAGTAGTTGACCAGACTGTATCCGGTCTTGCACAGGGAAGAAGAATTGAGGGCAAGGTTCTCTTTTTAGGAGGCCCGCTGTCTTTCCTTGGGGGACTGCGCAATGCATTTGTGGAGACTCTTCATCTGGATGCTGGCAATGCAGTATTTCCGGAGGACGGAAGAACATTCGTTGCATATGGCTGCGCACTTTCCGCAATGAATCAGAATGAAGCCCATAAAATAGAAACTCTCATAGATAAAATAACAAATGCCGTAAGCGAAAATGCTGTTATGGCTGATCCGCCGCTTTTCTCGTATCCGGAGGAATACGAGCGTTTCAAGGCAAGACATGCCTCCCATGATGTAAAGCGTGGAGATTTCCGTACATACGAGGGCAAGGCGTATCTCGGAATTGACGCAGGCTCTACCACAACGAAAATGGTAGTTCTTTCAGAGGACAAAACTCTCCTCTACGAATTCTATACAACAAACAAGGGACAGCCTCTTGACTGTATCACAGAGGCACTGTCTGCATTTTATAAAGAAAAAAATCCGGCTCTTACTATTGCAGGAAGTGCAGTAACAGGCTACGGCGAAGAGCTTCTGAAAGCAGGTCTGGGACTTGACCACGGTATTGTTGAAACTGTTGCACACTTCAAGGCAGCATCCCATTTCTGCCCTGAGGTTGACTTTATTATGGACATAGGCGGTCAGGATATAAAATGCTTCAAAATAAAGAACGGCGCAATTGACAGTATCATGCTCAATGAAGCATGCTCCTCCGGCTGCGGTTCATTTATCCAGACCTTTGCAATGGCTCTTGGATATGATATTGCAGAATTTGCAAATCTCGGTCTCTTTGCAGAAAATCCCGTAGACCTTGGTTCTCGCTGTACCGTATTCATGAACAGCAGCGTCAAGCAGGCTCAGAAGGACGGCGCAACTGTTGCAGATATTTCCGCAGGTCTTTCCGGTTCTATTATCAAGAATGCGGTCTACAAGGTTATACGTGCAAATTCTCCCGATGAACTGGGAGAGCATATCGTAGTACAGGGCGGAACATTCCTCAATGACGCTGTACTCAGAAGCTTTGAACGTGAAATGGGCAGAGACGTTATCCGTCCGGCTATTTCAGGACTTATGGGCGCATTCGGTGCGGCGATCTACGCTCAGGAAAAGAGCACTGGCGAAAGCACCATTATTGACGCAAAGAAGCTCCGTGAGTTCTCATACACATCACAGACTGCAAACTGCGGCGGATGTACCGCAAAGTGCAGCCTTAACATAATCAGATTCGCAGGCGGCGGAAGATTTATTTCCGGAAACCGCTGCGAAAAGGGAGCAGGAATTAAGCCTGAAAAGATACTGCCCAATCTCTACGACAAAAAGCTTGAGATGATAACATCTTACAGAGAACGTCAGCCTTTCTCACCTATTGCAACGGTAGGACTTCCGCTGGCTCTTCATTACTATGACCAGATGCCGCTGTGGGCGACATTCTTCAAGGAACTTGGCTTTGAGGTGAAGCTTTCCGAGGACAGTACAAGAGAAACCTATTACAAGGGACAGAGTACCATTCCGTCAGATACAGTATGCTATCCGGCAAAGCTTACCCACGGTCATATTGAAAGTCTGCTGGAACAGGGCGTTGACTTCATTTTCTATCCATGTATGAGCTACACCATTGACGAGGGAGGCTCGGATAATCACTTCAACTGTCCGGTAGTTGCATATTATCCGGAGCTTCTCATGGCGAATAACGAAAAGCTCAGCGTGAAGAATTTCCTCTATCCTTTCCTCGACCTCAACAGAAGAAAGCATGTTGTAAAGGTTCTCCATGATTATTTCGGAGCGTATGCATCTAAAAAGGCAATTGAAGCCGCACTTCAGAAGGGCTTCGACGCTCTTGATGAATACAGAGAAAAGGTAAGAGATGAGGCGCAGAGTATTATAAAGGAAGCCCGCAGTGCCGGCAAGCCTATTATCGTTCTTGCAGGCAGACCGTATCACATTGATCCGGAAATAAACCATGGCATTCACAAGCTTATTGCAAGTCTTGGAATGGCTGTTATAACCGAGGACAGCGTTGCGGCTCTTGCTGAAACTCCGGAGCTGAAATCACTTAACCAGTGGGTTTATCATTCCAGACTTTACCGAGCGGCGGCATATGTGACAACTCAGCCTGACATGCAGATGATTCAGCTTGTATCCTTCGGCTGTGGAATCGACGCTATTACTACAGATGAGGTGCGCCGTATCCTTGAAGAAAAGGGCAAGCTTTACACACAGCTTAAAATAGATGAGATAAACAATCTTGGTGCGGCAAAGATACGCCTGCGCAGTCTTGTTGCTGCAATGGACGCATAAGCCGGAAAAGGAGGCTTCGACAAAACAGATGTCACATGCAATATTTACAGAGTCCATGAAGAAGACTCATACCATACTTATCCCCAATATGCTGCCTATTCATTTCAGACTGCTTATCGCTATATTCAAGCAGTTCGGCTACAATATGAAGCTTCTTGAATCCACCTCACGAACAGTAGTGGAGGAGGGTCTGAAGAACGTACATAATGATACCTGCTATCCTGCACTGCTGGTAGTGGGACAGTTCATGGAGGCATTGAAAAGCGGCGAATACGATCCGGATAAGACTGCTCTTATGATAAC
>JAGAOV010000015.1 GCA_017623515.1 Ruminococcus sp.
ACGCATCTTTTCGGCAAAATTTCACGCATCCTGCGTTGAAAAGGTTTGACAGGCGACAGCCTGCCTGCACCTTTTCGCCTTGTCTGCATGAAATTTCTGCTCGAAAATCTGCGTATTATTTTAGTGTCAACACTCCCTAGTCTCTGTTCAGCCACTTGTAAAAGAGATGCAGGATCACCTCTACTGCAACAGAGAAAATGAGAGAAAATATGTAATAGAACAAATCAACACCTCCCTCCTAACGGAAGGTATCCGACACAGATATTATAGCTTGTTATTGATTTTTATGCCAACATCCTTCTCACACCGAGGCGGCTTTTTTCTGCGCCAATTATCCGAAACGCTCCTTGACATTACATTTATAGGATGCTATAATAAAGAGTGTATCTGTAGATGCTCCGTATAATCTGATAAAAACCTGAAACACTAAGAGTACTCAGGCTTATCACGAAAGGAGCAGTACTATGGAACAATACAGTAATTCACAGGATACGGCTGAAGAAAATACCGAAAACGAATCTCAGGAGCAGCTGGATCAGGCGGATATAATAAAACAGACGGGCAGCGTCCGTTCTCAGAACGCAAAGCACCTCATACACTGCCTTAATATCATCGGACAGATAGAAGGTCATGACATTCTCCCGTCACAGACAAAAACAACTAAATATGAGCATATCTTACCGGCTCTGGTTGCCATTGAACAGGACAGAAGCATTGAGGGACTCCTCATTATCCTGAATACCGTAGGCGGAGATGTGGAGGCAGGTCTTGCTATAGCTGAAATGATCGCAGGCATGAAAACTCCCACAGTTTCACTTGTAGTAGGCGGAGGTCACTCTATCGGCGTTCCTCTCGCTGTAAGCGCAAAGCTTTCGATGATAGTTCCTTCTGCGTCTATGACTCTTCATCCTGTACGCACAAACGGCATGGTTCTTGGCGTGCCTCAGAGCATGGAGTACCTGCGCCAGATAGAAAAACGCATTACAGGCTTCATCACCTCTCACAGCAATATTTCTGAAGAAAATCTTACGGAGCTTATGCATAATACTCAGGCTCTTACTACTGACCTAGGTACTATCATTAACGGAACAGAAGCCTCAGAAATCGGTCTCATTGATGAAACCGGTTCTCTCCATGATGCACTCGAACGGCTCTACTCAATGATAGAAAATACAGATATGCGCTATCCCGACAATCTAAATCAAGACTCAGGCTTTTAAGACTGCACCGCATAAAGCCTGTGCGTCAGATGCAAAACAGCATATGACGTACAGAGCCGTCAGGCGGTATTTGTGCGGTACGGCATTAAGCAGAAAGGAAAAATCGTGGCTAAGAAAAAAAATGACGAAGAAAAGAAGGAGAAAGCTTCTCCGAAAGACGCTGCTGCAAAGGCTCTCGATAAACTGAAAAAACGTGGACTTGCAAAAAAAAGCAAGGAGGAATCGCAGGTGCCTGATAAATTTCGGGCTGCCGCACTGTTTCTGATAATGGTGCTGTTCCTCATGATAGTATTCGTTGAAGGCAATTCCGGCTGGAAACTCCTCCACAATATACTGCGTGGATTTTTCGGCGTAACCACACTGCTGATCCCTATTTTAATAGGAATGGCTGCATGGCGTGCTGACTCTGATAAGGAAGACGCTATTCAGGCTACTCCAAAATGGAGCATCATAATAACTATAATTATTGCAGGTGCAATTCAGGTTCTTTTTAACGGAGACATCGGCGAAAAAAATATCTTCCAGTACATAAAGTACCTTTATGAAGACGGTGTGGACAATACTTTCGGAAGCGGCGGTGTTGTAAGCGTGATACTTGCATACCCACTCATTACATTTCTCGGAACTACCGGCGCACGCATCGTTATCATACTCCTTATACTCACTCTTATGTTCTGGGTTTCAAAGAAAAGTCCAAGAGACCTTATCTACATGATGACGCATCCGTTCGGCGGCAATGAGGATGACGAGGAAACAGCCGAAGAAAATGCAGAGCCTGACGTTCCTATGGACTATGTAAACGGCGACGCTCCTGCTGCCGGCAAACGTACTCCTCTCAGAAAAAGAATCAGAAGCTTCTTCTCCTCATCAAATCCTGAAGATAACATTGATGATACAGGTGCTGCCGCACAGGAGCTTGCTCCATCAGCAGAAGAAGCTCCCATTGAAGAAGAACCTGCCGCTGCCGATCCGGATTTTGAGGAAAACCCTTATGAAGGTCTTCATCCTGACTATATGCCCGTTGAAGAACCGGCAGAGGAAAGCGAAACCTCAAATCCCAACACACTCGACGCTATAATACACAGCCCTCAGCCTGTTGAAGTTATACAGCCTGATGAAATGAGCGTTGAAGGCATACTCAGAACACCATACGGTCTTCCTGTTGCAGAAGAAGAAGAAACGGTTCAGCCTGTTGAGATACCGCTTCCGGAGCTTCCAAGTGCTGCTTATATGCTTCCGCCTACAAACTACCTGAAAAAGGGTACTACTCATGTAAATGATGAATCAGTCAAGAGCGAACAAAATGAAACATATGACCGCCTTATAAACACTCTCGGCAGCTTTAATGTAACCGTTGAAAAGACTGAAAACGGCATAAACCGTGGCCCTGCTGTTACACGATACGAAGTAAAGCCAGCTCCCGGTGTAAAGGTTTCAAAAATAACAAACCTTGCTGATGACATTGCACTTAATCTCGCTGCAAGCGGAGTAAGAATTGAAGCTCCCATTCCGGGCAAGGCTGCTATCGGCATTGAAGTTCCCAATACAACCAAGGACACTGTTGCTCTCCGTGATATTCTGGAAAGCAGGGAATTCATGAACTCAAAGAGTAAGCTTACCTTTGCTGTCGGCAAGGATATTGCAGGCAGTGCGATAGTAGGCGATGTTGCAAAAATGCCGCATATGATCATTGCCGGCTCAACCGGTTCTGGTAAGTCTGTATGCACAAACTCCATTATCATGAGTATTCTCATGAATGCTTCTCCTGATGAAGTTAAAATGATCCTTATTGACCCGAAGATAGTTGAATTCAGAGTATACGAGGGCATACCTCACCTGCTTATCCCTGTAGTCACCGATCCTAAAAAGGCTGCTGGTGCGCTTAACTGGGCAGTTCAGGAAATGCTCCGCAGATATAAGCTTTTCGCTGACAGCAATGTGCGTGACATCTACGATTTCAACGAAAAGGCTTCATTCCCCGGCTATGACCTCGAAAGACTTCCTCAGATCGTAATTGCTATAGACGAGCTTGCTGACCTTATGATGGCAGCCTCCAAGGAGGTTGAAGACTCTATATGCCGCCTTGCTCAGATGGCTCGTGCAGCCGGTATGCACCTCATTATTGCTACACAGCGACCTACAACTGACATCATCACTGGTCTTATCAAGGCAAATATCCCAAGCCGTATCGCACTTTCCGTTATGTCGCAGATAGACTCAAGAACTATTCTTGATATGACAGGTGCGGAAAAGCTCCTCGGACACGGCGATATGCTCTATCTCCCCAATGGTATGCCAAAGCCTATACGTGTTCAGGGCTGCTATACCTCAACAAGCGAGATCGAAAAGGTCGTTGAGTATATCAAGAATCAGTCTGAAAGCACATATGATCCTGAAATCATTGCACAGGTCGAACAGAGCATTCCCGTTACAAAGGGCGACAGATCCTCTCACAGCTCCGACGGCTCATCCGATGCTGGAAACGATGCCGAACTCATTGAACAGGCTATTGATTTTGTGGTTCAGATGGGACAGGCTTCAACCTCCTCTCTCCAGAGAAGACTCAAGCTCGGCTATGCAAGAGCTGCACGTATTATGGATGAGCTTGAAAAAATGGGCGTTATCGGGCCGTCTGAGGGTGCAAAGCCGAGACGTGTTCTCCTTACACCTCAGGAAAATGCCGAACGAAAGAATTATAATTTGAAATAAATTTTTTCAGGGTGTCCATACGTTTTCAATCCCCTCAGTCAGCTTGTACGATGTGATGTGCACATAAATTTGAAAACCAAGATCAAATCAATTATACTCAGAAAGGAGTATACAGAATGGACGGATTTCTTCCCGTTACCTATGAGGAAATGAAACAGGCAGGCATTGACCAGCCGGATTTTGTATATATTACCGGCGACGCTTACGTTGATCATCCAAGCTTCGGTGCGGCTATCGTATCACGCCTTATCGAATCGCTCGGATTCACTATCTGTATGCTCCCTCAGCCCGACTGGAAAAGTACAAAGGATTTCATGCGCTTCGGAAAGCCAAAGCTTGCTTTCCTCGTTACAGGCGGTAATATCGACTCTATGGTTGCACATTATACCGCTGCAAAAAGAATAAGAAGTGATGATATGTACTCACCCGGCGGCAAGGCTGGAAAAAGACCTGACCGTGCGGTTACAGTTTATTGCAGGAAAATCCGTGAAGCCTATCCTGATGCTGCAATCGCAATCGGCGGTCTGGAGGCTTCCCTAAGACGCTTTGCCCATTACGACTACTGGGATGACGCTGTTCATCCGTCCGTACTCGACGCAAGCGGTGCAGACCTTCTTATGTACGGCATGGGTGAGCATCAGATAACAGAGCTTTGCACCCGTCTCGGTGCAGGTGAGCATATCTCACAGCTGCGGGATATACGTGGTACATGCTATATGTGCACCCCCTCAGAAACTCCGTGGGGTGCAGTGCAGTGTCCCGATTTCGCACAGGTTTGCGCCGACAAAAAGGCTTACGCAAAGGCTACAAGACAGCAGTATGATCAGCAGGACGAGGTTTACGGCAAAACCGTAATTCAGCGTCATGGAAATAAAATGCTGGTGCAGAATCCTCCGGCTCTGTCTCTTACTCAGGAAGAGCTTGACAAGGTTTACCGCCTGCCCTTTACAAGAAAGGTTCATCCCATGTATGACAAAGACGGCGGCGTTCCGGGTATTGCAGAGGTGCAGTTCTCTATCGCTCACAACAGAGGCTGCTTCGGCTACTGCAATTTCTGCTCCATCGCTCTTCATCAGGGCAGACGTGTTACCTGCCGCAGTGAAGAGTCTGTCATAGAAGAAGCTAAGAAAATCACAGAAATGGAAAATTTCAAGGGCTACATCCACGATGTCGGCGGCCCGACTGCCAACTTCCGTCATCCATCCTGCGAAAAGCAGATGAACGCCGGTATGTGCAAGGGAAAAAAATGCCTTGCACCCACTCCATGCCCTGCACTTAAAGCAGACCATACAGAATATCTCCGTATGCTCCGCAAGCTCCGTGCGCTGCCTAAGGTAAAGCGTGTATTCATAAGAAGCGGTATCCGCTTTGACTACCTTCTCGCAGACGAGGACGAAAGCTTCTTCAAGGAGCTGGTCAAGGAGCATGTAAGCGGTCAGCTTAAAGTCGCTCCCGAACATTGCAGCAATGTCGTTCTCGACAAAATGGGCAAGCCCCATATCGAAACCTATAACCGTTTCCAGAAGCGTTTCTACGAAATTACAAAAAGCATAGGCAAGGAACAATACCTTGTACCCTACCTTATGTCATCACATCCGGGCAGCACTCTTAAAGAGGCAATAAGCCTTGCACTCTATCTCCGTGACAACAAGATACATCCGGAACAAGTTCAGGACTTCTACCCTACGCCCGGCACTATTTCTACCTGCATGTACTACACAGAGCTTGATCCCTATACTATGGAGCCGGTCTATGTTCCAAAAACTCCAAAGGATAAGGCTATGCAGCGTGCACTCCTTCAGTACTTCAAGCCGGAAAACCGTGCATTGGTTCTGGAGGCTCTCAGACGTGCAGGAAGACATGATCTTATCGGAACAGGGGCTGGATGCCTTGCTGCTCCGGATACACAGAACACAAATCAAAAAAGCAAAGGAGGAACAGAAAAATGGACGAAGCAATCAAAAAAGGTCTCGAAGCCGCAAAAGCGATCCACGAAGCCGCTGAAAAATCAGCCGGCGGCAAAGGCGGCAAAAACAAACGCAAAAAAAACAACGGCAAAAAGAAAATGCCCGAAGCAAGGGTTATGATAGTCGGTGCATGTATCGTTATCGTAGTTGCATTTCTGTATCGTGCCTCCGGATGCTACATGGAGACTATTGAGGAAAATGAAAATGAGGAGGTCGTTGACAACGGTATAACTACCGTTCACTTCCTTGATGTAGGTCAGGGAGACAGTATCCTTATCTGCGGTACTGAAAAGAACATCCTCATTGATGCCGGAGAAAGAGATCAGGGCGAAGTTGTTATTGCTGATATAAAGGAGCTTGGCGTTGATACTATCGACTGCATTATCGCTACTCACCCTCATTCCGACCATATAGGCGGTTTGCCGGATGTATTGCAGTATGCAGCAGAAAATGATGACCTCGAAGTAAAGCAGGTAATTATGCCTGATATTCCCGAAAGTGATATTCCCACCACTGCAATATTTACAAAGCTGCTTGACGGTATCGAAGCAAATGACCTGTCTGTTACATTCGCTGAATATGAAATGACTATTGACACTGGCAGCAGTATCCTTACCATATATCCGCCTGCTGAGGGCAAGAACTACAGCTCACTCAATGACTATTCCGTATGCGCTCACCTTGACTGCGGAGATACATCCTTCTTCTTTACAGGAGATATGGAGTTTCCTGAAGAAGAAGACCTTCTTGAAGGAGGTTACTTAGACGGCGTTACTGCAACTGTACTTAAAGCCGGACATCACGGCAGCGATACATCTTCATCAAAGGAATTCCTAAACCAGATAAAACCGCAGTATGTGGTTATTTCCTGCGGTGCAGGAAACAGCTACGGTCATCCCAATAAGGACGCTCTCACACGTTTTAAAAAGCATACCAATGAGATATACCGTACCGATCTTGAAGGTACTATCACATGTACCACTGACGGCAGAAATCTTGCATGGACTATGGAAGGCAGATAAACATGTTCTACAGTATTGATAGATTTGAAAGCGAATTGGCAGTTCTCATTGCTGATGATGATTGCAGTCAGACTGCCGTTCCAAGAGAATATATCCCTCCGGACGCAGAGGAGGGCAGTATACTCCGTTATGAAAACGGACAGTATATTTATGATGCTGAGGAAACGGCATCACGAAGAAATGCTGTTCTTGAACGTCTGAAAAGAATGAGTAACAGGTGAGGCTCATATGGAAGCAGAACACAGGAATATTATTATTATAGGCGGCGGAGCAGCAGGAGCATTTGCGGCTCTCACTGCCGCTGAAAACGGCGGAAAATGCCTTATACTTGAAAAGAATGAGCATATCGGCAGAAAGCTCCGCATAACCGGAAAAGGCAGATGCAATCTCACAAATAACTGCGATACAGATACCCTTATTTCAAAAATTCCCAGAAACGGACGCTTTCTCTACAGTGCATTCGCAAAATGCTCTCCTCTGGATGTTATGGAACGTTTCGAGACTATGGGCGTTCCGCTGAAAACAGAACGTGGAAACCGTGTGTTTCCGGTAAGCGATAAGGCGGAGGATATATGCAGTGCACTGAAAAATGCTCTGAAAAAAACAGGGATACCTGTAATAAGGGCAAGAGTAAAAAAACTGCTCATTGAAAACGGCAGATGTACAGGTGCAGTTACCGCAGACGGTAAAATTTATCGTGCCGAAAAAGTACTCCTCGCCACAGGCGGCGTATCCTATCCCGTAACAGGCTCAACCGGCGACGGCTATGAATTTGCAAAACAGGCAGGTCACACTATCATTGAACCTGTTCCCTCTCTCGTTCCTCTTGAAACAAAAGAGAATTGGTGCGCAGAAGCCGCAGGGCTTACTCTTAAAAATGTAAGGCTCACCATCTTTGAGAAAAACAAGCGCAGATATGACGATCAGGGTGAGGTCATGCTTATGGCATACGGCATTTCAGGGCCGCTTACTCTCAGTGCAAGCGCAGTTCTCAAAGAGCCGTCCAAGGAACAGTATACGGCTTTCATTGACATGAAACCGGCTCTCACAGAACAGCAGCTTGACGCAAGAATACTCCGTGAATTCAATGACTCTAAAAACGGTATTCTGGGCAATATCCTGAGAAAACTCATGCCGCCGCAGCTTATCGCTCCTGTATGCAGCATTTCAGGCGTTCAGCCGGATCTGCGCATAAGCGTTCTCACCAAGGAACAACGCTCAGCTATTGTGAAAACCATAAAGGCTATGCCGCTTCATATAACAGGAACACGTTCCATTGATGAGGCGATAATCACAAGAGGCGGTGTTTCCGTTAAGGAGATAAACGCTAAAACTATGGAATCAAAAATATGCTCCGGTCTCTATTTCGCCGGTGAGATAATCGACGCTGACGGCTACACCGGCGGCTTCAATCTGCAAATTGCATTCTCAACCGCTTACTGCGCTGGAATTTCCATGACACAGGCGGACGACACAAATTAAACTTCTAAAGGAGAAACACATGAAAACTACAAACATCGCTATTGACGGGCCCGCCGGTGCCGGCAAAAGCAGCATCGCAAAAGAGATTTCCTCAGAGCTTGGATTTATCTACGTTGATACCGGCGCACTCTACCGTACAGTTGCCCTCTTCGCTCAGGAAAACTGCCCCGATTCAGACAACGAGCTTCTTGAACGCCTTGATGAGATCGACATTGACCTCAGCTTCATCGGCGGCACTCAGCGTATTTCTCTGAACGGTGAAGACGTTACAGACGATATTCGTACTCCGGAAATCTCAATGGGTGCATCAAGAGTTTCTGCTATACCAGAGATAAGAGAATTTCTCTTTGACCTCCAGCAGAGGATCGCACGTGAACATGATGTTATTATGGACGGAAGAGATATTGGCACGGTTGTTCTCCCAGACGCAGACCTGAAAATATTCCTCACCGCTTCCGCTGACGAACGTGCAAGCAGACGTTATCTTGAACTCAAGGAAAAGGCTGACTGCCCTACATTTGAGGAAATAAAAGCTGACATTATAAAGCGTGACTACAACGATTCCCACCGTGCCGTCGCTCCGCTTAAACAGGCTGATGACGCTGTTCTCATTGATACAACTGACATGGGTTTCCATGAGGTTTGCGAGGAGATACTCGACCTCATTAAAGAACGTCTCGACATCGAAGTATAAGGAGTGATCGTCATGAGGTATTATATTGTATGGTTCTTCTACCATGTTGCCTACTGGCTGGTGCGTATTGCGCTTTTTCCAGTCTACAGCATACGCTTTGAAGGACGTGAAAACCGTCCCAAAACCAAGTCAGCTATCTTTGCCTCAAACCATCGAAGCTATCTCGATCCGGTTCTTGTGGCAATGGCTGCACCTCATCCGTTCAATTACATAGCTAAAGAATCCCTTTTCAAAACACCAGGCTTCTCTCACCTTATCCGTTTTATGGGCGCATTTCCTGCGTCCTCTTCCACTGACCCGAACTATGACATGCTCGCTGAGGCAACTCGCCGTCTCAAAAATAAACGCTACATGACTATCTTCCCTGAAGGCACACGCCACACAGACGGCAAAGTAGGCAAAGGCAAAACCGGCATGTGCGTTCTCTCAGCAAAAAGCGGTATGCCCATCGTTCCTGTGGGTATCATATTCGATTCCAATAATCTGCATTTCCGCAGCAGGATATGTGTTCGTATGGGCAAGCCTTTCTATCCGGAGGACTATGGTATTACACCTGACTCAAATCCTCTTCAGATGAAACAGATGAAGGATGACGTTATGGCTTCTATAAAGAGCATGGTAGAGGAAAATCCACCCTTTGAAATTATCCATGACGAACCCAAACATAAATCCTCCAGAGAAAAAGCAAGGGAAGCAAGAGATAAAGAAAAAGCTGCCAAGGAGAACTAAATATGGCTGTTATCACTGTTGCAAAGTCCGCCGGATTCTGTTTCGGCGTTGACCGTGCAGTTAAAATGACTTACGAGGCACTGGATAAATATCCGGCTGTGGCTACACTCGGACCTATAATCCATAACAACAACGTGGTTGATGACATGCTCAGACGAGGCGCACGTATTATTGACAATGTTTCAGAGCTTCGTGACGGAGAATGTGCTGTTATACGCTCACACGGCGTAAGCAGAAGCGTATATGATGAGCTTGAAGCTATGGGAAATCCATACATTGACGCTACCTGCCCATTCGTGGCAAAAATTCATAAAATTGTTGCAAAGCATACTGCTGAAGGCGATTATGTTCTTATTGCAGGTGATGCAAATCATCCGGAGGTTGCTGCAATCGTTGGTCATTGCAAGGGTAACTGCACCGTTTTTGAAGATGATGAATCACTTTTAAACTTTTTCAGAACAAAGTATGAAAAGTTGGGAAAAAGGCTTGCAATTGTTGCTCAAACAACGTATAATATTTTAGTATGGGAAAAGTGTATAAATGCTCTACCAAAAGACGACCCGAATATAATGGTTTATGACACAATATGTCATGCAACTCAGGTACGGCAGTCCGATGCAGACGAGCTTTCCAAGCGGTCAGATCTCATGATAATCGCTGGAGGAAAGCATAGCTCAAACACTGTAAAGCTGTTTGACGTATGCAGGAAGAACTGCAGATCCTATCATATCGAGACATCGGATGAGCTGTATACTCTCGACCTGCGTAATGCACGTTCAATCGGCATTACCGCCGGAGCGTCCACACCGGCACATATTATTGAGGAGGTAAAAACCACTATGACTGAAATCATGAATGAGGACAACATGAACTTTGAAGAACTTCTTGATCAGTCCTTCAAGAAAATACATACAGGAGAGAAAGTTAAGGGCACTGTAGTTGCTGTTAACAGCAACGAGGCTGTTGTTGAAGTTGGCACTAAGCACACAGGCTATGTTAAACTCGAAGAGCTGACTAATGATCCTTCACTTACACCTGCTGACGTTGTTAAGGTCGGCGATGAGATCGACCTGATTGTAATCAAGATCAATGATCAGGAAGGTATTGCTATGCTTTCCAAGAAGAAGGTTGACGAGCAGAAGGGCTTTGAGGAAATCATCAAGGCTAAGGAAGAAGAAACTGTTCTGGAAGGAATCGTACAGAGCGTTGTTAAGGGCGGCGTTATCGTTACCTATGCTGGCGTTCGTGTATTCATCCCTGCTTCTCAGAGCGGTCTGCCGAGAAATGCTGAGCTGGATGTTCTCCTGAAGACAAAGGCTAAGTTCGTTATCCTCGAAGTAAACGAAGGCAGAAGACGTGCTGTTGGTTCTATCAAGGCTGTTCTCAAGGCTGAAAGAGACGCTGCTAAGGCTAAGTTCTGGGAAGAAGCTGAGGTTGGCTCTTCTTACAAGGGCGAGGTTAAGTCCCTCACTAACTACGGCGCATTCGTAGATCTGGGCGGCATTGACGGTATGGTTCACATTTCTGAGCTGTCATGGAAGCGTCTGAAGCACCCGTCTGAGGTTGTTAATGTAGGCGATTTCATCGAAGTTTACATCAAGGAAATGGACAAGGAAACTGGCCGTATCTCTCTGGGCTACAAGAAGACCGAGGACAATCCTTGGGACAAGTTCAGTGCTGAATACTCTGTAGGCGATGTTATCTCTGTTAAGATCGTTTCTGTTACTCCTTTCGGCGCATTTGCTCAGATCATTGACGGCGTTGACGGTCTGATCCACATTTCTCAGCTCGCTAACAAGCGTGTTGACAATGTTAAGGACATCGTTTCCGTTGGCGATACTGTTGATGTTAAGATCATCGACGTTGATCTGGAAAACAAGAGAATCAGCATCTCTATCCGTGCTCTTCTCGAAGACAATGCTGCTGAGGCAGCAGAAGCTGAAGAAGCTGCTGACGCTGAATAAGCTTTATTGCAAAAAATCAGGACTGTCCGTTCGGGCAGTCCTTTTTTGCGGTATTCTCACTTCATTATCCATCGCCAAGGCATATTCTTCCAGTAATCGCCGGCGTAGTCGATGCCTACACGAACATCTGTCCGCATCTGCGGCCGAAATCCATCATCCTCTATCCAGAGTTCCGGATGATATGCAAAGCTTCCGCCGTTGAAGCTCTTATCTATTTGCAGGAATTTAGTCAGCTTAGCAGGCCCGTTATGCACTTCTCCTGCACGTATAAGAACACCCTGCGGCTGTTCCGGTTCGCCTGTAATTACATTCATCAGCCAATGCATTCCGTAGCAGAGATACACATAGATAATTCCGCTTTCACGGTAGAGAAGTTCAGTTCTTGGCGTTCTGCCCTTTGAAGCATGACACGCAAGGTCATCCTCTCCACGATATGCCTCGGTTTCAGCAATGCGTTCACGGAGAATACTGCCGTCCGGAAGTCTCCGGCAGATGATCTTGCCCACAAGATCAGGAGCGACTTCAAGGCAGTCACGATGGTAGAAGTCGGAGCATAGTTTTTGCGGCATGGTTTGATGTCCTTTCTTTGATGGATATAATAAACATGTTACAACCGCTAAAGCCTCCCCTTAGTAAGGGGAGGTGGCTGAGCAAAGCGAAGTCGGAGGGGATTGCACCCAGCGCAGAAAGCTAAAAATTAAAGTCCGCTTGTCCATACGCAATCCCCTCAGTCAGCTTCGCTGACAGCTCCCCTTACTAAGGGGAGCCTCATGCGGAACGTCCGATTTTATATACTATTTCTTATACTTCCCCAAATCATCCGGCGGCGTTACATAAACCGTATGCTGATTCGAGAATATTACCATGCCCGGCTTTGCACCAGCCGGTTTTTTTACGTACTTCACAAGGCAATAATCAACAGGCACCTGCGCTGATGTCTGTGCCTTGCTGTGATACGCCGCAAGGGATGCCGCCTCAATGATCGTTTTAAGGGGCACTTCCTCACCGCCTGCACGTATTATTACATGTGAACCTGCAATATTCTGGGTATGCAGCCATATATCAAGCTTCTCCGCATCTTTAAGAGTAAGCTTGTCATTCTGCTTGTTATTGCGTCCCACAAGAATTTTATAACCCTCAGAGGAGACATACTCCATAGGCGGCAGAGACTTCGGCGGCTTGCCTTTAAGCCGTGCTGCACGTACATAGCCTTGTTCGCTAAGCTCAAGCCGGAGCTGCTCCAGATCATTCTCAGTCTCCGCACGGGTAAGCACATCAAGAACACTGTCAAGATACAAAAGCTCTGACTTTCCAGCAGCTATCTGTTCTGCAAGTATCTTCTCCGCTGTACATGCCTTTTTGTATGCGCTGTAATATCTCTGGGCATTCTGCGGCGGCGTAAGTCTTGGATCAAGGTCTATTGTAACTGTCGGACAGTCCGGCTCGTAGAAATCCTCAATCACTGCTTCGGTATCGCCCTTCTTTATACGATAAAGATTCGCTGAAATAAGGTCTGCCTTTTTTCTTAAACTGTCCTTTTCCCTGCACTGCTCCAGCTCCTCTGTCTGTGAGGAGATTCGTCTGGATGTTCGCTCGGTAGTCTGCACCAGAAGCCTGAAAAGGTCATTTGCTCTCTGCTTCATACGTGCCGCCCTGTCACGCTGGGCATAGAAATGGTCAAGCAGTGCGCAGGCTGAGGGCATTTCCTTTGTTACCATAAGTGTACCGTACTGGTGAAGCGGCAGGAATGAAAAGTCCTTCAGCTGTCCCTCTTTTGTAGAGGCAATAGTAAAATGACATTCACCCTCTGTAAGCATGGTTTTCGTTCGTCCTATCGCATAGAGCAGTCTGTCGTACATATCCTCTGTCATGGTTTCTGTCCGGCAGTCTGCACCTCGTCCTGTATAGAACGCCCACTCCCTCGTAAGCACCGGAGAAACGCCCTCTAACGAGTTTAAAAGCATTTTAGGCAAACTTCCAGAGCATGCCTTCAAAGTGTCTCTCAGGGCATTCTGAGTGCAGCTGAGAAAGTTTAAACGTTCATCCCTCGGCGGTGTCTCGTAAATCATTCCCGGAAGTACAAGACGCTTGCTGGACATCTCAGAATCAACTCGCTTTATGCTGTCAATTATTTTGCCGTTTTCGTCTATAAGGATAAGGTTTGAGTACCTGCCCATTATCTCACAGGCAAGGGTAATCTGCACTACATCTCCAAGCTCGTTTATACATGAGAAGTCAAGATACAGCACACGTTCCAGTCCGTCCTGTCGTATCGCAAGAAGCTTTCCGCTGCCAAGACGTTTTCTCAGAAGCATACAGAACATAGGCGGTACTTTTGGATTTTCAGGCTGTACCTCCGTAAGATGAACTCTCGCACGGTCGGCTGACGCTGATATAAGCACTTTGTAGCCGCCTTCACGGGTTCTCATGGAAATGATTATCTCTTCTCTCGCAGGCTGGTGTATCTTCTCAACTCTTGCGCCGATAAGACAATTCATCTCCTGTCTGACTGCATATAAAAATGCACCGTCCAAAGCCATTGGCTATACCTCCTTTTCGTATTGTAATATCTGGAATGCGGTCTCCGTCCGAAGTTCTTTTAATGCTTCAAGCCGGAGATGCTCCTCACGTCCTGTTTTATAGTAATAGGGTGTCATAGAGAATAGATTCTGTATATCATCAGAATTATCCATGAAAATTTCACCCTCTATCTTCTCTGCACCAAGAAACCTAAAGCCGTCAAGCTCATAATTCTGCACCTGATTTGCATAGGGCTTATCGTAGACAGCCTTTTTCAGTCCCATAAGGTGATTTTCATCCGGTATAACAAGTATCATCTTTCCATGAGATTTAAGAACACGGCTGAATTCCTCGCCGCAATAGGGCGCAAAAAGGGACATCAGTACATCGCAGCTTTCATTTACTACTGGCAGATGGAATATACTTGCCACGGCAAAATCTGCCGCCTTACAGCTTTTTGCTGCTGCGTCCACAGCGCATTTCGCTATATCTATTCCGTATACATCTGCCGTCTTTCCGGCTTCTGTAAGAGCATTGCATACATTCCTCGTATAATAGCCCTCGCCGCTGCCTGCGTCCAGAAGTGTTCCCTTATCGGGCATGTATCCGCACACTATACGGCAGAGAGCGTCGCTCATAGGCTTATAGTAGTCCTTGGTAAGAAAACTTCTCCTCGCCTGCACCATAAGAACATTGTCGCCGGGATCTTTCGTGCGCTTCTTATTCGCCGGAAGAAGATTTACATAACCGCTTCTTGCACGGTCAAAGGTATGCCTTTTTCCGCAGAAAAGGGTTCTTCCCTCTTCCGTCAGGATCTCACCGCATACGGGACACTGCCACAGGCTCATGCTTCATCTCCTCCGAACACATAGGAAACAGGATCGCCGCCCTTATCGCAGATAATTTCAGCGTCAGGAAATGCTGCTTTCAGCCTTTCAGAAAAAATATCCTGCGCTATGCATTCCGTATGATAATGACCGCAGTCGAAAAGTGCGATTCCTGCATTACGTGCGGTATACCAGCGGTCGTGTTTTATGTCACCCGTTATAAGTGCGTCACAGCCCTGCGCTATAACATCCTCAAGGAATGAACTGCCGCTTCCTCCGCAGAGTGCGATCTTTCTTATTGGATGGTCTGACTTGCAGAAACGCACTACAGGACAGCCGAGGGTTTCTTTCAGAATAGACGCAAGCTCCTCTGCGGAAAATTCCTCGCCGCTTTCAGCTGTCCAGCCTAAACCGCTGCCGTCAGGAGAACCTGTAATCTCACCAAGAGAAAGCGTACCTTTAAGCATATCATAAAGGCGTGTATTTATACCGCCCTCCGCAATATCCAGAGGTGTATGAACGCATATCGCCGCCATATTCGCCGCTGCAAGCTGCCACACCGGATCAGAGGGCGCAAGGCTTTTGAATGGTGAAAAAATAATGGGATGATGTGCAACTATAAGCTGTGCGCCTGCCGCCTTTGCTGCCTCTATGGATTCCTTTGAAATATCAAGAGTAATATAGATCTTATCCGCAGGCATATCCATACTGCCAACCAGAAGTCCGCTGTTATCCCACTTTTCCTGAGTACAGAACGGCGCAAAGCTGTCTATTGCCTTGTATATATCTCCAACTGTTATCATGTATCTTCCTCCTCTGAGCATTTTCCTGCAAGTTCCTCTGCAAGCTTTCCGTAATATTCTGCCGCTTCAGGCAGAGCTGCTGCCATCTGCTGTGAAAGTTTCCTGTAGTGGGAAAGCCTGAACCTGCCGTATTCCTTTACTGTCTCATCAGACCAGTCAGGTCTCCCAAGCTCCTTTTCAAAATCAGAAAGGGTATATTTTTTGCCGCTGAACATAGCTTTTATCACTGTATAGAAAAACTTTCCCTCACTGACTATTCTCTCTTCATGTATATCAAAGCCCTTTCCGCAAAGCCATTCTCTCAGAAGAGAAGCCTTTGTCATAGGCTGTAAGATCAGGTTCACCCCGCCCTTTATCCAAGGGCAGTCCTCCAGTATATGAATAATAGTCTCTCCGCCCATGCCGGCAATTATAACATCTGTAACACCGTCAGAGGGCACTTGCATAAGACCGTCTGAAAGTATCAGCTGCGCTTTAGAAAGCAGTCCTGCCTGACGGAGAGTTCTCTCTGCCGCCTGAAGAGGCCCTTCCGCTACGTCTGACGCTATAACCTCTCTGCATGTGCCGTTTCTCAGAAGCTCCGCTGCAAGATAGGCGTGGTCTGTTCCTACGTCACAGGCAATGCCCTTTCCTGATACAAGCTCTGCACATGCACTGAGTCTTTTTGTAAGCATTTATTTCACCTCACCAAAAAATAAACTCCCATACATTCAAGCCTGGGAATATTCCATTGTTCTCAGGCTATGGTTTTACTATATGCATTTGTATCAATCAGAATCTGCTTGAGCAGGAAACCACGATTTCATTCAGTCCGCTTTCATACGCAGCCGGTTCATCCATCGCCCACAGATTAACGCCATATACCGCCCATATCTGATCCTCTTCTATTTGCCATGCATATTCTTCTTTTACGCCATATTCAGCGTTTTCATTACTTTGGTTTCCATCTCCATACCACTCGGACAGAGTGCCTTTTATAGTATCATAGGCGATTTTGAGTTCCTCTTCGGAATAAGGATAAACAGGAGCATCAAAACTTCCGCTTTGACCAAGATGATATCCGAAAGTAATCAGTATCTCTGTCTGCAAATCAAATTCAAAAAACATATACCCCTCAATATCTATATCGAATGCTTCACCAGCATCAACATAGTAATCATACTCAATCGTATTCTTATAAAAGTCATCTGTTACGCTGTTGTCGTAATCATCACCCATAACTTTGAATAATTCTTCGCTGGTAATTCCGGTTTTTATGCCAGGAATTATGGATTTATCTTGTTCCGGTTGTATTTCATCATTACATCCGGTTAAAATGACAAGCATCGACATAACAAGAATCCAATTCCCATTTTTTACTTTTTTCATAATAAAGTCCTTTCCGAATTTTGATTTCATTCTGGTTTAATTCTGATTGATGGGGTGAATTGTAATTTATCGCTGTATGATATCAACTTGAAAGAACGAGCCGAAAGCCTCCCCTTAGAAAGGGGAGGTGGCACGCCGCAAGCGTGACGGAGGGGATTGCAAAAAGGAAAGCAGACTGTAATTCTTAGTTTTCCTCGCTGGGTACAATCCCCTCAGTCAGCTTCGCTGACAGCTCCCCTTACTAAGGGGAGCCTTTCGTGGTGTGCCTGCGACACATATAAACTACAATTTGCCTTTCAATAATTAAATCAAACCCAAAAATCAAGCGGCCGTCGGAGACAGCCGCTTGAGCTTTAAGTCTTGTTCTTACTTATCAGCAAGCTGTGCATTCAGCTTTTCCAGAAGCTCCTCGCAATTCACGCCATGAACCATGCAAGCTTCTTCCACTGTCTCTCCACGGGATGCAGGACAGCCAAGACAGTGCATACCGATCTCCAGAAATGTCGGTGCAGTTTCCGGTGCAATGTCCAGAATATCTCCGATAATAGTATCCTTTGTAATAGTTACAGCCATTGTTTTTTCCTCCTGTTTTTGGTAATTTGCTTATTTATGCAAGACAAGGCACAGCTTTCGCCATGCCCCGCTTTCATTTTCCTTTTATTCAGCCTTCATCTTAGCGAAGCACTCGCTGCAGTAAACTGCACGGTCTTCTCTGGGCTGGAACGGAACCTTTGCTTCGCCGCCGCAGGATGCGCATGTAGCAGTGAACATCTCACGCTCCGGCTTTGCAGAACCGCCGGCATTGCCCTTCTTTGCATCACGGCAAGCCTTGCAGCGTTTCGGTTCATTTACAAAACCCTTTTCTGCGTAAAATTCCTGTTCGCCGGATGTGAAAACGAATTCCTCGCCGCAATCCTTGCATACTAAAGTCTTATCTTCGTACATAGTGACCTTTCCTTTCTGAATTTTCCATTTTGGAAAATCCGCTGCTGCGTCATGACAGCAGCTTACCTGAGTTGTTTTGAACCGGGAACGGATTCACACCGACACCTGACATTACGTCTTGCTCTGCTGTTAAGCTACCGGCTCATATTTTTGTACTGCTTCACTTAACCTCTCCTGAGCTTTCTCTTTGCTCTCTGAAAGGCATTATCTACGGACTTTATCGGGATTCCAAGTTCTCTTGCGATCTCTTCATATCCTGCGCCGCCCATAAACATCATACACACCTGATATTCCCGTGAGGAAAGCCGTGAAACCATATTCCTCCACAGCTCAGCCCATTCTTCTCTCTGCACAACAATTGAATCCGGCTGTGCCGACGTATCCTCTGTCTCAAACTCCGGTGCGCTTATGTCACCAACAGGCATGGGATTTCGCCTGCTGCTGCGGATAAGGGTAAGCATTCTATTTACTATACATGTGCTTGCATAAGTATAAAACTTGATCTTTCTCATGCGGTCAAATCCGGCAACTGCTGACAGCAGTCCAAGAAAACCTTCCTGTGCAAGGTCATCTGCCTCTGCTGTTCCGCTTAGCTGTGATGCCTTCCAGCGTATAAAACGAGTATATCTTCCGATAAGAATATATATCGCATCCGGATTGCTCTCTGCCGCTAAAGCAAGCTCTTCATCCGTTAGCTGATCAAGCTCTGCATTTTTCAAATCCATGCTCTCCCATATCTGATGTTCTGTTCAGTCTGTACCTTTTTATTATATCTGAAAAGAGAATTCTTGTCAATATAGTTCCACAAAAATCAAAAATTATCCGAGAAAAAACAGCAAAACAGACAGATTTTACACATGAAATTCTGGCATAATGCACACATCATTTTTTAAAAAAACAGGTGCGAAGGCATTTCTCCGCACCTGTTATATCATTATCTTTCATCAAGGATTTTGAAAATTGTTTCCCATTCATCCTCATTAAGAAGAGGTGTTCTGGATGCAGCAGGCTTTGCAGGAGCCGGTGCAGCCTGCTGTACAGGTGCGGCTGGCTTTACTTCAGCCTTAGGTGCTTCAACTACTACCGGTGCTTCAGCAGCAGGTGCTTCCTCAGCAGCCTTCTTTGCAGCTACTTCAGCAGGATCGGGATCGGGATCGTTAAAGCCAGTTGCAATTACTGTAATTGTCATTTCGTCGTGCATGTCTTCCTTGAATGCAGTACCGAAAATAGATTCAACATTATCAGCAGCCTTTTCTGTGATAAGCTTAGTTGCTGCATCTACATCCGTAGAAAGTACATCCTCGCTCATTGTGATATTGATAAGCAGACGCTTTGCACCTGCAATAGATGTCTCAAGCAGCGGGCTTGCAATAACCTCGGCAGCTGCGATCTTTGCCTTGTCCTTACCAGAACCATGACCAATAGCCATATGTGCAAAGCCTGCGCCACGCATGATAGTTGTAATATCTGCAAAGTCAAGGTTGATGTAGCCTTCCTCAACAATAAGGTCGGAAATGCTGCGAACGCCCTTCTCAAGAATTGCATCTGCCATTGCAAAGGACTCACGCATTGTCAGCGGCTTGTCATCGCCTTCCAGAAGCTTTTCATTAGGAATCACAATAAGAGAATCTACATATTTCTTCAGCTCTTCAATACCCTTTTCAGCCTGAATCATCTTCTGCTCACGCTCAAATGCAAAGGGCTTGGTTACAACTGCAACAGTCAGAATGCCTGCATCCTTAGCAATACGTGCTACTACAGGAGCTGCACCAGTACCTGTACCGCCGCCCATGCCGGCAGTGATGAATACCATGTCTGCACCTCTCAGTGCACTTTCGATCTCTTCTGCATTCTCCTCGGCACTGCTTGCACCTACAGCTGGCTTATTTCCTGCGCCTCTGCCTCGTGTAAGCTTTGCACCTATCTGGATTCTTGTGCTTGCCTTGGAATTATTCAGAGCCTTAGCGTCTGTATTAACTGCGATATACTCAATATTCTGTACACCGGACTGAACCATGCAATTGAGGGCATTGCCGCCGGCACCGCCTACACCAACTACTTTTATACATACATCCGGTTCAAATGCATCTTCATAAATGAAATCTGTCATTATTCTGCTTCCTCCTAAGTTTTGCTTCTATGCCGCAGACCTTTGGACTTTCCTTCGCCGTGGTCTGACCTTTGCTCATAAATACACTTCATATTGTAACACACTTCAGCCTGCATTTCAAGTGATTTTAGAAATTTTTTTCTCTTTTTCAGCAGACTTTGCCATTTTTCGGTTTATTGCACTATATTTCCTGCTTCTCTGACAGTTTCTGTGCTTGTTGTTTGTGACATTGCACTGTCTGCACCTGTGGCAGTTGTTGTACCGGCTGCGGCAACCTGATTTGCCAGCTCAACTGAAGCCTTATCTCTGAATGAACACTGGTTGTTTCCTATCATTGTAAGATAGCCTTTCTTATCCTTGCCCAGACGGTTTATTACCGATTCTGCAAGAGTTATCTTGTATGATATTTCATTCCAGTTACCCATTGCAAATTCAATCCTGTCATCAAATATTACTACAATATTATACTTGTCCGACATATCAATGGATGTTATAGGCACACTGAATTCCTTGCTCATAAGTTCTGCAAAGGTATGGAATACCTCATTCTTTACCTCATCTGATGACTCCACATGCTTGCCCGGAGTAAGTACTGTAGGATTAAAGCCGTATATTACCGGCAGCTTTCCGGAAACCTCAGAGCTGTTTGCTATTATCTTTCCGCTTTCGCTTGTCAGCAGAATACCGTTGTCAAAAAATATGTTGAATGATTCACGGCATGCTCTTACTTCTATTGAAACCGCATCCGGATATTCCTTTGAAACCTCTGCTGATTCAATATATATAAGCTCTGTCTCAATATTCTCCTCTATCTGTTCCACATTCAGCTTCAGAAGGTTGTCCCCTTTTTGCGCTCCGCCTGCCTCTACTATTTCTGACGGTGTGTACTGAGGAGCTGTTCCGCTTACCCCGATAGATGCTACATTGAAAAAAACAGTCATTGACAGTGCCACACCCACACATGCTGTCAGCAGCAGCACTGTAAGTGTATATATCGGCAATAGTCTCCTTCGTCTGCGCATTCTTTTGGCGTTCTGGTAGCCGCTGCGTACACTTGTCTTTTCGACATCATGCATTGCCATAGCTGTCCTCCTTAATATTACAAAGCACATCCGCAAACGCCGCACGGTCTGCGGATGTGTTCTGATTATGCATTTACTGCTGAACCCGTGCTATATCTGCTCCTGCACCCTTCAGCACCTCTTCTATTTTCTCATATCCCCTGTCTATGTGGCATATCTGCCTTACCTCTGTAGTTCCGGCTGCGCAAAGCCCTGCTACTACAAGTGCAGCTCCGCTTCTGAGGTCTGTCGCCGCCGCATGTGCTCCGTACAGCTCCTTCACTCCGCTGACTACAGCGGTTCTTCCTGATACGCATATATCCGCACCCATCTGCACGAGTCCGTCTACATGCCGGTATCTGTTTTCAAAGATATTCTCTTCAAAAACACTTGTTCCCTCTGCTGTTGTCATCGCTGCCATTATCACCGGCTGTATATCTGTAGGAAAGCCGGGATGAGGCATTGTTTTCAGCCTGAAACAGCTTTTAAGCCTTTTTGGTGCATGGAGATAGACTGAATCCTCTGCTCTATCCACACGGCAGCCTGACTGCTCAAGCACCGGCAGGACATTTTCCATTTCTGTGCCGTTTGTTCCTCTAAGCCGGATAGTGCCGCCTGTGGCAGCCGCCGCACAAAGATAGGTAAGACCTGCTATACGGTCGGGCATGACACGATACGCACAGCCGCCAAGCTTTTTTACACCCTTTATGCGTATAGTACTCTCTCCGTCGCCGCTTATACATGCTCCGCTTCTCCTGAGAAATTCTGCAAGATCGCATATTTCAGGCTCTCTTGCCGCATTGCACAGTACAGTCTCACCTTTTGCAAGAACTGCCGCAAGCATTATATTCTCAGTTGCTCCTACCGAAGGAAACCTAAGATGTATCCTTGCGCCTTTCAGTCCGCATGGTGCAGTACAGTCAAGCCTGCCCTCATGTCGCTGGATACACACTCCCATTTTACTCAGTGCATCAAGGTGCATATCTATCGGTCTCGGCCCAAGCTCACATCCGCCGGGATAGTAGACCTGACATGCGCCCGTTCTTCCCAGAAGTGCGCCAAGAAATACAATAGATGACCGCATTTCCTGCATAAGCTGTTCAGGAATCTCACTGCGGACGATATTTTCTGCATGTATAGTAACTGTATGCTCCTCAAAGCTGCACCGGCACCCTGTATGAGTCAGTATGCGAAGTGCCGCAAACACATCTGTAAGACGTGGACAGTTTTCCAGTACAGTTTCTCCGCTGCACAGCAATGACGCTGCAAGGATGGGCAATGCACTATTCTTTGCACCACGGAGCAGTATTTCGCCCCAAAGAGCATTGCCGCCTTTTATTACAAGCTTCTGCACCTGCATCACCTCTTGCTTTTTTTACATGCTATGCAGAGATGACGTTTTTGGTGATTACTCTGTATCCTCTGTATCAGTATACTCCTTTTCGGGCAGCATACGTGGAATACATGATAGAAATGCGTCCTTAGCCTTTCCTGCGGCTTCCTTTGCTGTAAGCTTTTCCTTTGCACCGCCCTCAGCACTGGATTTTACTGAACCATTTCTCTTTCTTCCTATCTCAAGAAGCTCCTCGATCACAGTCCAGATCCTGTCAGGTGTATTGTCTATACAGAGTGACGCTGCCTTTTCTGACATCGTTCTCAGCTTGTCGGGTTCTGAATAGAGATTATTAACATGACGGATTATACCTTCCACAGTTACATTCTTCTGCTCGATAACGATCGCCGCACCAGCCTTGCCCAGAACGTTTGCATTATGGAACTGATGATTTCCTGCAACTATAGGAGATGGTATAAGAATAGATGCCTTGCCTGCGGCTTCAAGCTCTGCAAGGGTGCTTGCTCCTGCACGGCATATTACAAGGTCTGCTGCTGCAAGACAGGTTGCCATATCATTGATGTATTCTGTTATTCTCAGACGCTTGCTGCGCATTGGTATGCCGGCTTTCTCCATAGCCTCCGGAAAGGAATCTCTTCCCATTCCGCCGTAGCCGTGAATATGATTGATTCCCATATTATTCTTTACATGCCATGGTATAAGTCGCTCCATAACCTCGTTTATACAGCCTGCACCAAGGCTTCCGCCGAATGACAGGATGCACATATTATCATCAAAGCCAAGCTCTCTTCTTGCTTCCGCCTTTGACTTATGGGATATGCCTGAACGAACCGGCAGTCCTGTTACAGTATAGGGACAGTCAAATTCCATATACTCCAGTGCTTCCTTTACAGTGAGCATTACATGGTCAACCTGCTGGGAAAGCATTTTATTGGTAACACCAGGGAAAGCGTTCTGCTCGTGTATGGCGCATGGAACGCCCATTTTGGCAGCCATACGCACTACTGGCCCTGATACATAACCGCCTGTACCGATAACTATATCCGGCTTGAAGTCCTCTACTATCTGACGGGCACGTTTTCCCGATTTTGCGAGAAGACGCACTGCATTGATATTTCTCTTGATATTCTCAAAGGAAAGACTCCTCTGAAAGCCTGCAACCTCTATGGTCGTAAGCTGGTATCCGGACTGCGGTACAAGACGTGCTTCCATACCATCTGGTGTTCCTGCGAAAAGAAACTCTGCCTCCGGACAATGTGCCTGAATTATTGAAGCGATGGCAAGTGCCGGATTTATATGTCCGCCTGTTCCTCCGCCTGCTAACAATACTCTCATAATTTTCCTCCTATAACCTATGCCTCCGCATTTGCCGAAATCTTTTTCCGGCGTGATTCAGTATATGCTGCCTTATATCTGGTTCGTGATATATTCATAACGATTCCCATTTCAGCAAGCTGAAGTATAAGCGCAGTACCGCCGTAGCTGAAGAACGGCAGACTGATACCAGTATTGGGGAAAAGGTTGCTTACAACGGCGATATTTATAAACGCCTGAAGTCCGATATGCATTGTAAATCCTACTGCAAGAAGCATACCGAATTTATCCTGTGCCTGTGTCGCTATACGGAAGCCTCTGAATACCAGAAATGCAAAAAGCAGTACTACTGTGAGTGCGCCTACAAATCCAAGCTCCTCGCATACGATGGAGAATACAAAGTCATTCTTTGTTTCAGGAAGATAAAGGAACTTCTGTCTTGATTCTCCAAGACCAAGTCCGAAAAGTCCGCCTGAACCAATTGCAATAAGTGACTGACAGGTTTGCCATGTGCCGCCCTGACTGTCTGAAAACGGATCAAGCCACGATTCGATTCGTGTCTGAATGTAGCCGTATCCTTCGTAAATAGAAAGAAACAATACGATACCTATGATCGCACCTATACCCAGAAGAATGAGTATAAGGAAGTGCTTGACCTTTGCACCGCCTACCCAGATAAGTGTAATGCCAATGAGTCCGATAAGGATAGTACAGGAAAGATGCGGCTCAAGCATAAGGAGACCTGCTACTATTCCAAGTGCCAGAAGATAGGGCATTATTCCTGTGCGGAATTTACCCATACGGTCATAATTCATTTCAATAAGATATGCGAAAAAGATCACTATACCGATCTTCATAAGCTCCGACGGCTGAAAGTTAAAGCTTCCTATAACAAGCCATCTCTGAGCACCTTTTACGCTTTTTCCGGCTACAAGTACAAGTATAAGAAGTATTACCGGTATAACATAGCTGCCTATTGCAATGAGAGGTGTTCTGTATATACGGTAATCTACTACGGAAAGCACATACATAAGCACAAGACCGATAACGCCGGTCTTTATCTGCTCTACAGCATAGTATGTTCCATCATATCCCTCCGCTATCGCCCATGCATAGCTTGCAGAGAACATCATGATTATTCCCATTACAAGCAGTGCAAGCACTGTCAGGAAGAACGGAACATCTACCTCGCCGTATCGCACTCCCTTCTGAACAAAGGGAAAACGGAGACTGAGGCGTTCTTTCTTTTTTCTCACGGCTTCTGCCATATAGAACCTCCTTTTAATCTGAACCTCTTACACAAGAGGATGAACCAGCAGCATACCTCCTACACCTGCAAGAACAGCAAACAGTGAAAATGTGATAACTATCTTGTATTCGCTGAATCCGCTCATCTCAAAATGATGATGTATAGGTGTCATCTTGAAGATACGGCGGCCTTCACCGTATTTCTTCTTGGTGTATTTGAAATATGTTACCTGAATAACTACTGAAAGTGCCTCAATTATATAAACAAGGGCAAGAAGCACCAGAACTAAATGCTGTCTTGTTACAAGACCGGCACAGGTTACTGCTGCTCCAAGGAACATTGAGCCTGTATCACCCATGAAGCACTTCGCCGGATGAAGGTTCCATACAAGGAATCCAAGACATCCGCCGGCTACAGCAATCGTGAAAACTGACATCTCATTATTGCTGAGCATATGGAATATTACGGTATACAGCAGCATATTTACCATTGTTACCGTGCCGCACAGACCGTCTATGCCGTCTGTGAGATTTACTGCATTTGTAAGATAGAGAATGACTACTATAATAAGCGGATAGTAGAACCATCCGAGATCAAACTCAATAAATGCAAGATCAATAGTTGTATTTGTATCACCAAAGAAACGCATTGCAAAGAGCCAGCCTGCGGATATTATAACCTGAATTGCGATCTTCTGCCATGGTGTGAGACCATCGTTGTCCTTGCGTACAACCTTTGTAAAGTCGTCGATAAATCCCATGAGTCCGAAAAGCATACAGAACAGCACACAGCTTAGAAGTCTCATTGCTGAATCGTTCATGGCAGCAGTATCTGCCGGCTTTGGTGCTGCAAACATTCTGTACACAACATACCCCACTGCTACAGAAATTACTGCTGATATAATAAACATGATACCGCCCATTGTAGGAGTACCCTGCTTACCCTCATGCCACTTAGGGCCGAATTCAACCTTGATAGGCTGACCAAATTTCAGCTTGTGGAGGAACGGTATAAGCATTTTTCCGCATATCGCTGCAATCACAAAGGAAAGCAGACCTGTTATAAGCTCAATCCAGAACGGCATTTTGTTCATCCTCCTGTCTGAAAATTTCCTTTATGCAGTCCTCAAGATGCATACCTCGGCTTGCCTTGAAAAGAACAAGATCCCCTGTTCTGAGATATGCACGTACTGCACTGCAAAGTTCAGTCTTATCTTCAGTATGGAATACGGACGCTCCGCCCTCTGCTGCTGCATTTGCAATATACCTTGCATTTTCTCCGTAGCAGAATATATGGTCTGCACCGCTTACCAGTGCCATTGCACCTACCATTTCATGAAGCTTTCTTGAAAGATGGCCAAGCTCCAGCATATCTCCCAGAACTGCAAGCTTTCTTCCGGAGGACTTCATTTCCTTCAGTACATGGAGGGCTGCTCTCATTGAATCAGGGCTTGCATTGTAGCAGTCTGCAATTACTGTATATGTTCCGTGCTGTTCGATATTCTGACGGAAGCCTACTGTCTTGTAGCTGCCAAGTGCCTCTGCGATCCTTTCCGGAGCTATGCCTGCAAGCCGTCCGGTGCAGTATGCGCCCAGTGCATCCAGTACATTGTGGAGTCCCACGCATGGAAGTATCACATGACAGGTCTTTTCACCGTTGTCAATAACGTCAAATTCCGTGCTGCCCTCACCTGCTTCAATAGCTGCCGCACGTACATCAGCGTTTTCATTTTCAATGCCGTATGTATATACAGGTCGTGTAAGCTCATTTTTCAGCGGTGCAAGGAACGGATCATCTCCGCTTACGATAAGAGGCGAGTCCTCTGCCATGCCGTCGAGTATCTCAAGCTTTGCTTTCAGTATTCCCTCCTGAGAACCAAGGTTCTCGATATGGGAAAAGCCTATATTTGTTATAACGCCTATAGTGGGCTGAGTGGTGCAGCTGAGACGGTGTATTTCACCGAAATCAGACATTCCCATTTCTATTACAGCCGCCTCATGACTGCTTTTAAGCTCCATTAGTGTTTTAGGCAGACCTATCTCATTATTCAGATTTCCCTGTGTTTTCAGCGTTTCATACTGTGAGGAAAGCACCAGAGCGATCATTTCCTTTGATGTGGTCTTTCCTACGCTGCCTGTTACACCTACAAGAACAGGTGTGAACTTCTTTCTGTAATACGCAGCTATACTGAGCAGTGCACGGCGTGTATCCGGCACAACTATACAGGGACAGCCCTCGATCTCATATTCAGTTACAGCTGCTACAGCACCGTTTTCCACTGCACGCTTCGCAAAATTATGTCCGTCAAAATTTGCTCCTCTGAGTGCAAGGAACAAACATCCCTCCGGCATATTGCGTGTATCTGTGCAGACCTCTGTTATCTCTGCTTCAAATGGTGCAGTACTGTCAAGTGCAGCTGCTATCTCTGTCAAACGCAGCATTTCCATGTCGTTTTCCCCCAAATTATTTTTCAGCGTCCAGACGCTTGAGGCATTCCTTTACTATCTCACGTTCATCCATATGAACATGTACGCCTCCTGCAAGTATCTGGTAGTCCTCGTGTCCTTTGCCAGCCAGTACGATAACATCGCCGGACTGTGCAAGCTTCATCGCCTTAAAGATTGCTTCACTGCGGTCTTCCTCCACAACATACGGAACATTTGTTCCCTCAAGTCCTGTGAGTATCTCTTCTATAATTTCCGCCGGTGATTCATCTCTTGGATTATCCGAAGTAACAATAAGCATATCGGCATACCTTGCAGCCGCCGCTGCCATCTTAGGTCTCTTGGTGCGGTCACGGTTTCCTCCGCAGCCGAAAAGACACATAAGTCTGCCGCTGGTGTATTCCTTTACACTGCTGAGTATATTTTCAACAGCGTCAGGAGTATGGGCATAATCGCAGATCACAGTATAATCCTTTCCGGTCGGAATTATCTCACATCTGCCTCTTACACCCGTGTAACCGTCGAGAGCATTCATCATCTGCTCCATTGTCAGACCTGCACGGAGTCCAGCCGCAATTGCAGCTGTTACATTCGCCACATTGAATGTACCTGTCATAAGGAGACTGAGCTGATAGGACTTTTCCCCGCAGCAAAGCCAGAAGCTTGTGCCGTCAGCACGGAGCTTTATTGCATCTGCATAAAAATCTCCTCGTCCGCAGCAGCTGTATGAATCCTTTTCGCAGTTGATTTCTTCAAAAAGACGTTTGCCGTACTCATCATCTGTATTTATCACAGCATAGTCACACACATCAAAGAGCATGCGCTTTGCCTGATAGTAATTTTCCATGTCACCATGATAATCAAGGTGATCCTGAGTGAGGTTTGTGAAAACCGCTGTCTCAAAATGTGTCGGGCCGATTCGACGCTGCACCAATCCGAAGGAGGATACCTCCATTACTACATAATCACAGCCTTCTTCAGCCATCTGAGCATAGAGCTTCATAAGATCAAATACAAAAGGCGTTGTATTTTCAGTATGAACAACACGGTCGCCTATCTCATTCTGAATAGTTCCGATAAGACCTACTTTTTTGCCGCTTGCAGTAAGCAGACGCTTTATAACGCTTGTTATAGTGGTCTTGCCGTTAGTGCCTGTTACGCCGATAAAGCGCATTTTCTTTTCGGGATGACCAAACCACGCTGCACAGAGTCTGCCGTAGGCTTCTCTGGAATTCTGAACAAGGATCTGTCTGTCACCAAGTCCGAGGTCACGTTCTGCAATAACTGCATAAGCACCCTTTTCCAGCATCTGCTCCGCAACGCTGTGACCGTCAAAGCTTCCGCCCTTTACGCATATGAACAGACATCCTTCCTGTACCTTGCGGGAATCGTCGGTGAGTGTAGTTATTTCTTTGTCCGCAAGCTTTGTCTGTGCTATTCCGTCAAGCAATTCATATAACCGCATGGTAATACCGCCTTTCGTATGTTCTGCTAATGCCTATTATTTCTCCTATGCATTCTAATATACCGCTTTGTTTTTTCCAGATAAGGGCAGAACCTTATCAACCTGTTTCATCGCTTATTGTCATTGTAAGGCTTACAACTGTTCCCACTTCAACCTTTGTTCCCTCATGCTCGGACTGGAACTGTACTCTTGCCTCGGCATTGTCAGCAGACACGCCTATGGTAACAATATTAAGTCCAGCCTGACGGAGAATTTCCTCCGCTTCAGCAGCTGTCTTATTGAGAACATCCGGAACTTCAACATACTGCGGTTCAGAAGCGTCATCTGTATATACCAGTACTATTCCGCCCTTTGCAACACTTGAACCTGTTGCCGGACATTGACGTATAACAGTTGAGCCTGAACCTACTATCTCATATTCAAGTCCAAGATCTGTGAGGGTAGTCTTTGTATCCTCAACAGACTTATCCTGAAGCATGGGAACTGTCACATTGTTTGATTCTACTGCATTTCCGGTTTCCGGATAGTATCCAAGATACGGGAGTACATCCGCCATAACCTCTCTTGCATATGGTGCAACTACAGCACCGCCGTAGTAGTTTATATTTGTATCAGGTTCATCAGCCATCATAAGAAGAATGATCTCCGGATCGTCAGCAGGTGCAAAGCAGCCGTATGACGCTACATATTCCATTCCGCTTTCTGTCTTGTACTGGTCAAGCTTTTCAGATGTACCAGACTTACCGCCGATCCTCTGTCCCTGAATATATGCATTGTTTACATTATTGTTTTCAACAACCTTTTCAAGCTGTTCACGCATTATCTTTGAGGTATCCTCGGATACTACCTGACGCTTGATAACTGTTTCATTCTGGAAAACGATATTTCCGTCCTCGTCCTCAACTCTGTCAACGACATAGGGGGTAACGAGATAACCGCCGTTGACAGCAGCCGCATAGCCTGTGATCATCTGGATGGGAGTGATCTTGTTTGCCTGACCGAAGGAGGAGGAGGCGAGGTCAACCTTGCTCATATTTTCATTTATGTGAATACTGTTTGATTCACCAGGAAGATCTATTCCTGTTTTAGCTGTAAGACCAAAGCCGTCAAAGTACTGATAGAATCTTTCTGTACCAAGACTCATGCCTATCTTCATAAATGCAGGGTTACATGAATTTGTAAGTGCAGTTGTAAAGTTCTGAACTCCGTGACCGCCTCTGTTTGAACATTGTATCTTTGCGTCCACGACCTGAAGATAGCCATAGCATTCATACATACCAGCCTTGAGGTCAATAAGCTTTTCGTCAAACGCTGACGCACTTGTGATTACCTTGAATACAGAACCAGGGTAATATATTTCAGATATTGCCTTATTTTTCCACTGAAGCTCTCTTGCAGCAAGATATGCATCAGTATAATCCTGACCTGTAAGGAGAGCAAGCTCCTTTGCTGTCTTTTCATCATATATCTCTGAAGGATTATTCAGATCAAATGAAGGATAGGTTGCCATTGCGTATATCGCACCTGTCTTGGGATTCATGATAATTCCGCAGGCACGTTCACGTACATTGAACTTTGTTACCATTTCGCTAAGTGCCTTTTCAAGGTAATACTGAATGGTAATATCAATTGTAAGATACAGGGAATCGCCGTTTTCAGCGTCGTATGTCGTTGAATAGCGGTATGGCATTTCCTCGCCGTTAGCTGCCTGAGCAGATACAACTCTTCCGTCTACACCGGACAGATAGGAGTCATACTGATATTCAATGCCGTACTGACCGTTTCCGTCACTGTTGGTAAAACCTATAACGCTTGCTGCCTGTTCATTCTGAGGATAATATCTTCTTGTTGCAGCCTGAGTAGCAAAAGAAACAAGGTTCATTTCGCTGAAATATGCCATTATCTCATCTGCGGTATCCTTTTCGACCTGAGTCTGGAGTACATAGTAGCGTCCGGACTCTTCATAGGCTTTCATTACATCCTCTTCCTTAATGTCGAGCTTATTTGCAAGATAGGAGGCGATGGAGGATTTCAGATTTTCTATATTTATAAGATTTTCAGGAGTAACGCCGTTTTCCTGTGCATCCTCTCTTTTCTGCTGATTTGCTTTTTCAATATCTTCAAGTTCTTCTCGGAAAAGAGTCGGATCTATATATACACTATATACTGTAGCACTCCATGCAAGAGGCTTTCCTGTTGAATCGTAAATTCCTCCACGCTGTGCTTCCAGAGTAAGAGTTCCGAAGTGATAGTTATTCGCAAGGCTTTCGTACTTTGAATGATCAAGGACTGATACCTTGAAAAGATTCGCTATTACTGCACAGCATATAACTGTCATAAGTATAATTACACCCACATTAAGGTGAGATTTCATACGTGCAGTAGGCTTTTCATTCTTGACAGCACCTGAGCTTATGATTTCATCTTTTTCTGTTTTAGACACAGCTTTTCTCCTCTCCGTCAGATATTTCCGAATAAATAGAATAAGGCAGGGAATCCGTGAAAATACCCTGCCCTTATTTCAACTGTCTTCCCAGACAGAAACATTCATTAAACAGGAAGCTATCAGTTCCTGTTTAACTTACATGCGGAACGCCGCCGTGTATGCATCATCTGTCCGATGGCTGCGGAATACACGGCATTGTTCCATTTTCGACACCCGATTTTGTATCTCTTTCTTTTTATTACTAACGGCGGTTTTTTTATGTTTGCTTTCGCAACGCCGGTAGCAGCAACAAATTATTATACAGACGCAGGATATATCTGTACATTGTATGCCGGTCAGCCTCTGAGATATTCTATAAGGTCAAAAAACCAGTTTTTAATCTTTATGAATATGTTTTGCTCCGGCTCTTCGAGGATGACCTCATCCTCTGTCTGTATCTGAATGTACTGAACCTGAGACTGATCCATTTTCTGAAGTCCCAGCTTTTCTTCCGCATATTCCTTGATATTACGGATAGATGCCTGACCTTCAAGTTCAGTCTGCATACGTACATTTTCACTTCTTAGCTCATTAAGCTGTGTGCTTGCGGCTGAAATATCTGAATACACCTCATTAAGCTGCACATAGCTGTTGATAACAAAGTAAAACAGTCCGACTGCAAGAATACTTACAAGGCTTATTTTTGCAGCCTGCCCTCTCTTTTTAGGGGCAATATAGAAGATACCTCTTTTGGTTTTTACTGCTTTATTTTGGGAAGACCGGTTCTCTGATACGGCTGTCTGCTGCGTATTTCCAGTCTGATTCACTTCACGCTGCTCAGCCATAAAAGATTTATCTCCTCTCTATAACTCTAAGCTTTGCACTTCGGCTGCGGTTATTATCCGCAAGCTCTGCTTCAGAAGCTGTAAGCGGTTTTCTGTTCACGAGTTTTCCTTCCGGCTCTCTTCCGCAAACGCACTGAGGGAAGTCGGGCGGGCAAATACAACCCTGACACCACTGTGCAAACTGCTTCTTGACAATACGATCTTCAAGGGAGTGAAACGTTATTACTGCAAGTCTGCCGCCTGATTTAAGGCTTCTGAAGGCAGCCTCAAGTCCCTGTTCAAGATGTTCAAACTCGCCGTTTACAGCGATTCGTATAGCCTGAAAGGACTTTTTGCAGGGATTTTTCTCACGTCTGACACGCTGAGGAACTCCGCTTTTGATAAGCTCTGCAAGCTCCATTGTTGTTTTTATAGGTTTTTCAGCACGAGCCTCTGCAATTTTCTTTGCAATACTTCGTGCGAACTTTTCTTCACCATATTTAAAAAGAATCTGAGCGATAGCGTCCTCTGACCATGTGTTCACCAGTTCTTCAGCACTGAGACCTGTCTGGCTCATACGCATATCAAGAGGAGCGTCAACATGATAGGAAAATCCTCTTGAGCCTGTATCAAGCTGATGGGAGGAAACGCCCAGATCCATAAGTATACCATCAACTGAGTCTATCCCCAATTCTGACAGCACACTGCTCATTTCATCATAATTACAGTGGAACACCTTAGCCGGCATTCCTTTAAGTCTTTCTGTGGCAGCGGCAACGGCATCGGGATCACGGTCAAGACCGATAAGCAGACCGTTTTCAGACAATCTTTTTGCTATTTCCCTTGAGTGACCAGCACCGCCTACAGTTCCATCAATATATATACCATTCGGCTTGATGTCGAGACCTTCAAGAACCTCGTCAAGCAAAACGGGAATATGCACAAAATCCATTACAGCACCGCCTTAGAATCCAAGTTCCATCATAGTCTGGAGCATATCAGCCATATCTATATTGGAATTCATTTCCTCCCAGCGAGCCTTGTCCCATATTTCAGCTTTATCGTTTGCGCCGATAATTACAAGTTCCTTATCAAGACCTGCAAATGCACGCAGTTCCTGCGGCAGAAGGATACGTCCCTGCTTATCGGGTGTTACTTCACATGCACCTGAAAAAAGCCAACGCTGAATCATGCCGGACTTTGATGCAGGAATAGCGGCAACCTTTTCAGAAAGCTTGTCCCATCCCTCCTGAGAATACACGGTAAGGCACGGCGAATCAATGCTCTTTGTTATATAAAAAGACACACCCAACTGTTCACGGAGCTTAGTAGGGAAATTAAGACGTCCCTTGACATCTATATTATGATAGTATGTACCCATCAATGATGTCATTACTTATTCCGCCTTTCTATGGGTGTGAGGTGTAAGTGTACCCACTTTGTAACCACTTTAAGGCACTCAGCACCACTTTTCACCACTGTATTCTTATTATACCTTATATTCAAAAAAAAATCAATAAGCACTCACAGAAATTACTCAAAAAACTTGCCGAAAAAAATAACCATTTTTTGTGCATTATGACAAAAGTTAAGCGTTTTTATATCAGATCAGCAAAACATAAAAAGAGGAGTGAGCATAACTCACCCCTCATTTTAACCAAATTTTAACTTATTCAATAACAGCTGTTACAACGCCGGAACCTACAGTTCTGCCGCCCTCACGGATAGCGAAACGCAGACCTTCTTCGATAGCGATCGGAGAGATCAGCTCAACGTCCATAGAAACGTTGTCGCCAGGTGTGCACATTTCTGTGCCCTCAGGCAGAGTGATGATACCAGTAACGTCAGTTGTTCTGAAATAGAACTGCGGTCTGTAGTTGTTGAAGAACGGTGTGTGACGGCCGCCTTCTTCCTTCTTCAGAACGTAAACCTGACCCTTGAACTTTGTCAGCGGCTGGATGGAGCCGGGCTTACAAAGAACCTGACCACGCTCTACGTTGTCACGTGTGATACCACGGAGCAGTGCGCCGATGTTGTCACCAGCTTCAGCGAAGTCCAGAGTCTTACGGAACATTTCGATACCAGTTACAACTGTAGAAAGCTTTTCATCAGAAAGGCCTACGATTTCAACTGTTTCGTTAACGTTCAGTCTACCTCTCTCTACACGGCCTGTTACAACAGTACCACGGCCAGAGATTGTCATTGTATCCTCAACAGGCATCAGGAACGGCTTAGCGTCATCTCTCTCAGGTGTAGGAATGTAAGAGTCAACATTTTCCATCAGTTCGAGGATAGGAGCGTATGCCGGATCAGACAGATCATCGGGAGCGTCCAGAGCTGCACGAGCAGAACCTGTGATAACCGGAATGTCATCGCCAGGGAACTCATATTCGCTCAGTGTATCACGGATGTCCATTTCAACGAGTTCGAGAAGCTCTTCGTCGTCTACGAGGTCAGCCTTGTTCATGAATACAACGATTGCCGGTACGCCTACCTGACGAGCAAGCAGGATGTGTTCCTTAGTCTGAGCCATCGGGCCGTCAGAAGCAGCAACTACGAGGATAGCACCGTCCATCTGAGCAGCACCAGTGATCATGTTCTTTACATAGTCAGCGTGTCCAGGGCAGTCAACGTGTGCATAGTGACGAGCATCTGTCTCGTACTCAACGTGAGCTGTGTTGATTGTGATACCACGCTCTCTTTCTTCCGGAGCCTTATCGATCATATCGTAAGCCTCATACTGAGCCTGACCCTTGAGAGCCAGTGTCTTAGTAATTGCAGCAGTCAGAGTTGTCTTACCGTGGTCAACGTGACCGATGGTACCAATGTTTACATGGGGTTTGGTTCTTTCAAATTTAGCCTTAGCCATTGGAATATTCCTCCTATAAATTTATAGTTCAACTTACCGTGCAGCCTTACAGACTGCACGTGTTAAGTCTATTGTACCAGATTTAAAAGTAAATTTCAAGTCTTTTTTTGAAAAAATAGTGATTTCTATCAACTTTTTTCAGAAAATCTTACTTCTTTCTGGAAGTCATGATCTTTTCTGCAATGTTCTTCGGTACTTCCATGTAGCTGTGAGGCTCCATTGAATACTGACCACGTCCCTGAGTATTGGAACGAAGATCACTTGTGTAGCCGAACATTTCAGAAAGCGGAACAAGAGCGTCAACCTGTACAGTACCAGGTCTTGCTTCCTGACCCTGAATCTGTCCACGGCGAGAGCTCAGGTCACCGATTACAGTACCTGTATAATCGTCCGGAACAGTTACAGAAACCTTCATGATAGGCTCCATGAGGATCGGCTCTGCCTGACGCATAGCTTCCTTGAACGCCATTGAACCAGCGATCTTGAATGCCATTTCAGAAGAGTCAACTTCGTGATAAGAACCATCATAAAGCTCAACCTTACAGTCTACTACTTCGTAGCCTGCCAGAATACCAGCCTTCATTGCGCCCTTAATACCAGCGTCAACAGCAGGGATATATTCCTTCGGTACAGAACCGCCGACTACAGAGTTCTTGAACTCATAGCCCTTACCGGATTCGTTAGGTGTAACACGGATCTTTACGTGACCGTACTGACCGCTACCACCGGACTGCTTCTTGTACTTGTAATCAACATCTGCATCGCCCTTGATAGTTTCCTTATAGGATACCTGAGGTGCGCCTACGTTAGCTTCTACCTTGAATTCACGGAGCAGACGGTCAACGATGATGTCAAGGTGAAGCTCACCCATACCAGCGATGATTGTCTGACCTGTTTCTTCGTCAGTGTAGGTACGGAATGTCGGGTCTTCTTCAGCAAGCTTTGCAAGAGCAATACCCATCTTTTCCTGACCAGCCTTTGTCTTCGGCTCAATAGCGAGCTGAATAACAGGCTCTGGGAATTCCATGGATTCGAGGATTACAGGATGCTTTTCATCACAGAGTGTATCACCTGTTGTTGTGTTCTTGAGACCAACAGCAGCGGCAATATCACCAGCGTAGATAACATCAATATCCTTTCTGTGGTTAGCGTGCATCTGAAGAATTCTGCCCAGACGCTCCTTATTATCCTTAGTTGCGTTCAGAACTGTTGAACCAGCCTGTACACTACCGGAATATACACGGAAGAAGCAGAGCTTACCTACAAACGGGTCTGTAGCGATCTTGAATGCCAGAGCTGCGAAAGGCTCTTCATCAGAAGAATGACGAACTTCTTCCTCGTCTGTATCCGGATTAACGCCCTTGATAGCCGGAACGTCCAGCGGAGAGGGCATGTAATCTACGATTGCGTCCAGAACCTTCTGTACGCCCTTATTTCTATATGAAGTACCGCAAACTACCGGTACCATTTTGTTAGCGATTGTTGCTTTTCTGATGCAAGCCTTGATTTCTTCGATAGTGATGTCTTCACCTGCGAAGTACTTTTCCATCAGCTCGTCATCCTGTTCAGCAACGCACTCCATGAGTGCTTCACGATATTCCTCAGCCTTTTCAACCATGTCTTCCGGAATTTCCTCAACACGGATGTCCTTGCCAAGATCATCGTAATATACATATGCCTGCATTTCTACCAGGTCGATAATGCCCTTGAACTCGTCCTCAGCACCAATAGGGAGCTGGATCGGAACTGCATTACACTTCAGTCTGTCACGCATCATTTCTACAACACGGTAGAAGTTTGCGCCCATGATGTCCATCTTGTTGACATAAGCCATTCTCGGAACCTGATACTTATCAGCCTGTCTCCATACAGTTTCAGACTGAGGCTCAACGCCGCCCTTTGCACAAAGTACAGTTACGGAACCGTCCAGTACACGCAGTGAACGCTCTACTTCTACAGTAAAGTCAACGTGTCCGGGAGTGTCGATAACGTTGATTCTGTGTCCTGCCCAATAAGCAGTTGTAGCAGCAGAAGTAATTGTAATACCTCTTTCCTGCTCCTGCTCCATCCAGTCCATGGTAGCTGCGCCTTCGTGTGTTTCACCGATCTTGTGATTTACGCCGGTGTAGAACAGAATACGCTCTGTTGTAGTTGTCTTACCAGCGTCGATATGAGCCATAATACCAATATTTCTGGTATTTTCCAGTGAACAATCTCTGCCCATAGTTAGCCTCCTCTATTTCACACAGCAGTGCAATTACCAGCGGTAATGTGCGAATGCCTTGTTTGCTTCTGCCATCTTGTGTGTATCGTCACGCTTCTTGCATGCGCCGCCAACATTGTTGAGAGCATCAAGAATCTCACCAGCAAGTCTTTCCTTCATGGTCTTTTCGTTACGCAGTCTGGAATACTTTGTGATCCAGCGCAGACCCAGTGTCTGACGACGATCAGGTCTAACTTCCATAGGCACCTGATATGTTGCACCGCCCATACGGCGAGCCTTAACTTCCAGCTGCGGCATTACGTTTTCCATAGCCTGCTGGAACATTTCAAGTGCGTCATTACCTGTCTTCTCAGCTACGATGTCAAATGCACCGTAAACGATTTTCTGAGCGACACCCTTCTTACCGTCGATCATGATGTTGTTGATCAGACGTGTAACGAGCTTGGATTTGTAGATCGGATCTTCAAGCACGTCACGCTTTGCGATTTTACCTCTTCTTGGCATTTTCGCTTCCCTCCTTCACATAATTCATGAATTCACAGGTACTCGTTCAGGCGGTTTTATTTCCGCCGACCGTCAGGAGCCAATGCAGAGGATCGCAGTGCTGCATTTGCAGCAATCTATATGATCTCCACATGTTTCCTGTGGTTGTTATTGTCCTGTTCTTATTTTTTCGGCAGATAGTATTTCTTACTTCTTGCCAGCCTTCGGACGCTTTGCGCCGTACTTTGAGCGAGCCTGCATTCTGTTTGCAACACCCTGTGCATCCAGTGCGCCTCTGATGATGTGGTAACGTACACCAGGCAGGTCCTTTACACGTCCGCCTCTGATGAGAACAACGCTATGTTCCTGAAGGTTGTGTCCGATACCCGGAATGTAAGATGTTACTTCGTAGCCATTGGTGAGCTTTACTCTGGCGATCTTTCTCATAGCGGAGTTCGGCTTCTTAGGTGTAGCTGTACGAACAGCTGTACACACGCCTCTCTTCTGCGGTGAGCTCTGATTTGTAGTTACCTTCTTCTTAGAATTGTAACCCTTCTGCAGTGCCGGAGCAGTAGACTTGTCCTCAAGCTGCTTTCTTCCCTTACGTACCAACTGATTAAACGTAGGCATTAATCTTCCTCCTTTTCAAAAAATATAAAAGATGGTATGCGTATTATTCCGCATACCACCTTATTATATACCTCAAATTTCCCTTTGTCAAGTGCTTTTTTGTATTTTTCACATTTTCCTAAAAAACCACTGCTTTTCATGCCTGTTACTGCGCAGTACGCCAGTTTTCAAAGCTTTCCGCTGTTATTCCGGCGCAGACCTCTGCATAATATGTCAGAACAAGCACTGCATCATTTATTTCAATAGCATTATTCCTGTCCGTATCTGCTGCCGGAATCCACATTGCCATGTACTCATTCATTATCATTCCTGCGGTGTACTGTGCATATATTGACAATATTTCGCTTGCATCTGATATGGCTATCATGCCGTCGCCATCAATATCTCCGCACTGAACCGGTGCTGTCTGTGAAGCCTCGGTCGTACTTGTGCTTTCTGATACTGTCGTACATGTTGTCGTATGTGTACTTTCAATGACGGTTACTGTTGTTGTGGTGGCGGTAGACGATGAAACAACAGATGATACAGGAGGTTCAATGACGGCTGCCTTTCCTTCAATTATTATATACCCGTCCAGCAGATCGCATGTTTTCTCACCGGATACCGTATACACCAGTTGCTTTACTCCATTATTCTCCTCAAGCAGGGTTATTTTATATTCATCTCCGGAACATGCAGCCTGATCGACCTGAAATGTTATATATGCAAAAATACCATCCGGACAATACAGTTCGCTGCCTGTCACTCCTATTCCATGCCACATAATGCCCATGTTCTGATTTATTGCCGGTACATGAGAAAACTGACCTTCATTATTGATTATATGATCAATAATTTCACTGTTCAGCTTCACTGATTTCACAGCAAGCTCTGACGGATCAAAGGATATTCCATACCCCATACTCTTCCATCCGCCTGTATTTTTTATTGAAACAGGTATTTCCACTGTATATCCGCAGTTTCTCAGCTCATCTTCGGAAATCTTCACAGTCCCAAGCTCAAGAATACATTGATCGTCTTCAATACCGAACTGTTCAGAAGCTGTAGTTGTAGTTGTAGTTGTAGTCTGAGTGCATGTGCTTGTTGCAGGAAAATCCGCTTTGTCAAGCACCTCAAACGGATGACCGTAGATAAGAGTGTATTCATAAGCTGTTGAATCCTCATATCCGCATATAAGCGTTCCGGCAGAAACAAACTCCTCATGAAGCTCACACTCTTTATTATTAATAATTATCTTCTCAAGATTATCGCATTCTGCAAATGCACCTATCTCTATATATTCTACGCTTTTCGGTATATTAAAAAGAGTTACGCCTGAAAATATAAATGCATCGGATTCAATTCCCTTTATGCCCTCTGAAATATTCACCTCCGCAAGATTTTCACATCCTATAGCCATTCCCTCAGATATTATTCCTATACTGCCCGGCAGATCAAGCTGTGTAAGAGACAGACATTCCGCAAATGCGTATTCTCCTGCATACTGAAGTTGTTCAAGTCCGGTTATGCTTTCTGCTTTCCACAGATTTTCAAATGCGTAGGAGCTAAGGCTTAATGTTGAATCAGAAAGTATCACATTCTTTATAGTCTCATTTGACGCAAATGCTCCTCCGCCGATGACTTTTACTCCCTCCGGAATTTCTATATATTCATCTTCTCCGTAATATCCAAGAAGAATCGTACCATTATATATTACAAAGCTGCTGTCTCCTCTTGCTTCATAAAGCTCATCATAGAAAGCTGTATCAAAAAATGCACGTACTCCTACATCCAATACACTCTCAGGTATATTCACATCTCTAAGGCTCATACATGACTGGAATGCATCAGAGCCTATTTTAACAAGTCCCTCCGGAAGTGTTATGCTCTGAAGTGCAGTACATTTGTTGAACGCAAATGTTCCTATACGTGTTACCTTACTTCCCATTGTAACGCTGCTTAGTGACGTACAGCCCTGAAACGTATAGTCTGCTATTGATGTTATATGTATGCCAAGCGATACTGTCTGAAGGCTGCTGCATTTCTTGAATGCGGAAGAGCCTAGCTCCGTTACACTGTCCGGTATCGCAGCCTGCTTCAGAGATGTACATGACGAAAACGCACTGCTGCCTATACGCACTATGCCATCCCACAGGGTTATCTGTTCAAGTTCCGTACACCCTTGAAATGCTCCCTTTCCAACTGACAGAACGGTGGCAGGTATTACTGCTCTCCTTATCATGCTGTCGGTAAAGGCATAGTCACCTATATTCTTCACGCCGTTCGGTAAAATCGCATCCGTAAGTGATGTACAGCCGTAAAAGCTTTTATTTCCTATATATCCAGTACTGCTTGTCATTACAGCAGTTTTCAGATCCTTATTTTCCTTACAGGCTTCATCAGCTATTACACGCACTGTCTCCGGTACATAAAGCTCCTCCACAGAATCTGATACTGAAACAAGTACGGTATCATCAAGTATTACCAGTTCGTCTGCTTTATGAGCCTCCATCCATGCCGTTTGCTCAAATGCACCTGCTCCTACTGACTTAACAATGCCCTCGATCTCTATTTGTTCAAGAGATACACACCCTTTGAACGCATTCGCTCCGATCTTCTGGATCGTTTCAGGCATATTCACTCTTGTCATACCCGTCTGTTCACTGAATGCGCCATCTGCTATCTCCACTACACTCATTCCTGAATAAACGTCAGGTATAACCAGCTCACCTATACATTCTCCTACAGTACCTGTCACCATAAGCACAGAAAGCGTATCATACTGCTCATAAATAAGCGTTCCATCCGACATTTGTGCCGTTTCTGCGTATGCCTTTTCTGATGCAATACTTGTGCTTGCCGAAAAACATCCTGCTGTCCATCCAACACAAACAGCAACTAATAATGCAAATCCCCTTTTTCCTTTCTTTAGATTTTTCATTGCTCCACATCCATTCTCTTTTTCTTTAGTTTCAACCTTTTTCTCATCACTTTTTTCAACCACATCCCCCCTTGTTATACGTCCATCACATTCCTGCACCATTTTCCGCATATATCCTCAATATTTCAGTTGCATCTGCAATATCAAGGCTGTTGTCCTCATTTATATCACCTGCAAATTGTTCATATTCACTCGGCTCATGCATTGTACCCGATCCCATAGACGCATAAATTGCAAGTACCTGCGTTGCATCACTTATATCTACATATGTATCTCCGTTTATATCTCCTGCCAAATACGGAATAACCACAAACTGCCGTTCATAACTCTGTGCGTATATCTGAGCTGTAGACTCCCTCAATCCATAAATCACTGCATTAGTATCTATCGTTCCGCTTGAATCCGCTATTTTGCAGTCTTCATTATACACCGACACCTTATACAGACTGCTGCAATTTCTGAATGCGTCTGTGCCTATTGAAATAACTGTAGACCTTACAGAAAATTCTGTAAGGGAAATACATCCGTAAAACGCCTCATTTCCTATTTCACGTACCGATGACGGAAGATGTATTTTTGAAAGACTTGAACATCCTTGGAATACCGCAGTCTCTATACGGCTTATATTTCTCGGAAGATCTACCTGTATAAGTCCTGTACAGCCTACAAATGCATGGTTGCCTATTGATGTAACGCTGTCCGCTATATCTATCTTCTGAAGTGCTGCGCACCAGTTAAAGGCATATTCTCCCAATGTCTCCACTCCATCTGGTATCCGGCATTCTGTTAGCTTACGACAGCCCGAAAATGCAAGTCCTCCTATATTGCGCACTGTTTCCGGTATCTGTACTGACATTATTTCAGTACAGTTTTCAAATGCCCCTCCTGCTATTGCAGTCGTTCCATCGGGGATAACAGCCTCCAATGTACTTCCCTGAAATCCTACCACAATATTATTCCCAAGTATCACACAGCCCTCTGGCTGATTCTTCATCCAAAGCGTTTCCTTGAATGATTTCGTTCCTATATACGTAACTGTTTCCGGTATCTCTATTGTCTCCAAGGCTCTGCACTGATAAAAGGCATAGTCTCCTATGGTATGGACACTTGCCGGCAAGCTCACCGATTTAAGACGTTCTTTCTTCTGAAATGCACTTACTCCTATTTCCGTTACAGGCATACCGTTTATTTCCTCCGGTATGTTCGCTTCTTCTATCGTTGCTCTTGATCGTGTTATTACTATTTCATCATGATTGTTTATCTGATAGTATATATTATCGTTGTACAAAAATTCTTCTGAATCGTCTGCATAAACCTCTGTATGAAACGGCATTATCACCGATATGAGTCCGATAAGCAGACATACTATTGCTATTCCTACTCTGTAACTTTGCAGAGGAAACACCTCCTTACGTCAGAGATACTCAAAATGTCTCTCCTCTAACTATATGTTACCACAAACATTCCGCCATGTCAATTAATCTGTCCCAAAAACTGCTCCATTACCCCAAAATGCTCCCAATCATTACGAATCGGGAGCATTTTATCATAGCTGTATGCTAATCATTTTATCAGAATACATTTGCAAAATCAGGTGTTTCGCTTTCTGTTATATTTCTGAGCATATATTCCGCCTGCGCAAGCTCTGCTGCAAATTCATCACAGTCCTCCTCAAGCAAAGGTTCAAGCCGCATTATAATATTGCTTGTCTCTGCAAGCTTTTCATAGGATACACACATTTTCAGTATTCCCTGAAAGCTTTCCCATCTTCTCTCTATCTCTCCGCAAAGTGCTTTCGCCTCTTCCAGATCGCCATTCTCCTTCGCATGCCTTAGCTGTTCTAGAGTGTTCTGAACATGGCTACAGCTTCTGTTTACACAAACAACTGAACCTACACTGAGTAATATTAGTGCCGCAAGAATACCAAGAGCTATACGCACTCTCGTCATACTTCATCTGCTCCTTTCATTCCCTTTTTATCACTGGTGAAAGCTCCTTGCCGTCTGTCATTGCAAGAAAAGTTTCCTCCGGAGTAAGTCCATGCTCCTTTAACTGACGGTTCAGCCAACGCTTGTCCCGCCCTATTGCTGTAAGTGCCTTTTCTATAACAATTCCATCCGATACTACAACTGACGGCGGATTCTCCGAAGGTTTATCAAGCTCTATGTCAAGTTGTGTTAAAGGTCTGTATGCAGATTTAGGATATACAGAAACTGTTCCGGTTGTCTCCACTATGGCAAACTGTACTTCCTCCGGCGTGAATATCTGCTGGCTGCGCAGTGCTACAAGCAGATCATCTATAGTAAATCTAAGTTCACGCATGGTCTTCTGCACGATTTTTCCATTTCGTATTATAACTTTCGGACTGCCTGAAATAAGCTTCCTCAGCTTCTTCGACCGGAGACTCAGCCATGACATTATCACCTCAAAGCATACAAGGGCAAGTATGGGAAGTATTCCTGTAAGCAGAGGAACAGAAGGATTTTCCAGCGGAAGCGTTGCTATATTTGATATAAGAATGGTTATTACCAGCTCCGATGGCTGAAGCTCTCCAAGCTGCCTTTTTCCCATAAGACGTACGGAAAATATTACAACTATATACAACAGTGCCGAACGAATAAAAATAATACTCACAGCGTCACCTCGCAAATAGGCAGCATCGTGAAACGGTGCTGCCTTGTTCTGCTTATATTATGTACTGCTGTCCGGAAATTATTCTTTCTTTGCTGCGGCTTCTGTACTCTCCGTCTTACGGAATACAAACAGCTTGCTTATTACATAGTTTATCACAAGAATAATTATCTGTGCTGCAAGTGTTACCCAGAATTCGCTCCAGCGCAGCCATCCGATAAATATCATTGTGATTCCAACATCAATGATCCATGAAAGAAGTCTGCCTGCATAGAAATTCATAAATTCCTTCCAGAACTCTTTTCTTGTATTCGCTGTACTCTTGAATACATAAGCACGGTTAGTGAAAAATGCAAAGGTTACTGCGCATATCCATGAGAATGTTGAACAAAGTCCGGAATATACCGTGTAGAAGTCCCCCATTGCAGCCTCATCTGCAAGATACAGCGGCACGAGCTTTGTAATCATGGATACCAGTGTGGTAAGTGCGCCGTAAAACAGATACAGCCATATTTCCTCATATTTGAAGTAAATATTCTGTATCGGCTTGGGCATGAGCTTCACGAACCATAAAATCAGTCGATTCATTTTGATTTTTCCTTTCTTTTCGGTGCAAAATACCGAATTTTTCTCTTTTCGCAAAAAGCTCTTGATTCTCCATGCGAAATATGATAGTATTATAGCATTATATTATTAAAAAATCAACCCTTGGAGGACTACATGATTATTCTTTTACTTATACTTCTTGTTCTTTCCGCACTTTTTTCAAGTTCGGAAACAGCCTTTGCCTGCGTTAATAAAATCAGACTCAGGCACAGTGCCGATCAGGGCGACAAACGTGCCGCACGTGCACTTAAAATCGCTGAACGCTATGAGGACGCTCTCACTGCTATTCTCGTAGGCAACAACATTGCAAATATCGGTTCATCTTCTCTGGCAACTGTTCTCTTCACCCAGTGGGTAGGTGATGCAGGTCCTGTGGTTTCTACTGTTGTTATGACTATTCTGGTACTTACATTCTGCGAGGTTCTTCCCAAGTCTTACGCTAAATCTCATGCCGATCAGGTGGCACTTGCCTTCTCAGCAGGACTTTCCGCACTTATCGTTCTTATGACTCCATTTGTAAAGATATTCGATCTCCTGTCACGTGTTTTCAAAAACGGTGATGATAAACCCTCTGTTACTGAGGACGAGCTTAAATATATCATTGACGAGATTGAGGAAGAGGGCGTTCTTGAGGAACAGGAAAGCGATCTTGTTATCTCTGCCCTCCAGTTTGACGAAACTACTGTAAACGAAATACTTATCCCAAGAGTAAAGGTAGTGGGCGTACCTGTTGACGCTGACCTTGAAACTATCAAGAATATGTTCCTCACAAGTCATTTCTCACGTTTCCCTGTGTATGACAAGACTATCGACAATATTGTGGGCATTATCACAAACAAGGAGTTCTTCCGCCTTATACACGGCGTTTACCAGAGCCTTGACGATATTATGCAGGATGTTATTTATCTTCCGTCTACAAAGCTTATAAGCGAAATTCTTCAGGAAATGAAGAAGTCAAAGACACATATGGCTGTCGTTGTTGACCAGTACGGCGGCACTAAGGGTATCGTTACTCTGGAGGATATTCTGGAAGAGCTTGTTGGTGACATCTACGACGAAAGTGACGAGATAGTAAACGAGTTCGTGAAAATTGAACCTCATACCTATATCGTTGAGGGTTCATTCAGCATAAGCGATATGCGTGACGGTCTGGATGAAGAGGATATTCCAACAAATGAGCCGGATGCAACATCAACATCTGTAGGCGGCTGGATAACTGAGCTGCTGGGATGTATTCCAGATAAGGGGGCAGCCGCAGAATGGGACAGATTCAGATTCACTGTACTTGAAGCGGATAACCTTGCAGTAAACAAGGTAAAGCTTTACGTTGAACCTCTGCCGAATAAGGATAATAACGAGGACTGATCCTCCTGATAATACGCTAATTATCGTTTAACATTAAAATTTTATCGTTTATATTGCAAAAGAAGCAGTGGTATATGCCACTGCTTTTATTGTGCAATATTACATTTTTATCGAAAAACGATAAAAAGTACTTGACTTTCATTAAGTGACGTGATATACTGTATACATCAGCTGAGAACGCAAACCCCAGAAACCAAAATCAAAACATTTACGGAGGTATTTATTATGAAAACAACTACTATCGCAAGCAAAGAGGAACTGAACCTGAAAATCAAGAAGTCCAGCAGGATAGCAACTGTTCTGGCAAGGATCACAGGTATTGTCGGAATCATGGGAAGCATTTTTGCTCTTTTTCTCATGGTAATGGTTATAGTGGATGATTCAGCATTCACCACTCTGATGCCCACAGGTATGACGGTTGATACTATGGACGGCTATCTGATCCAGACACCGGGAGACTATATTGCCGGATTTACCAATGGAATCGCACAGTTCCTGATATATTCTGCATGTGCATTCCTTGCAGCAGGCATATTCAAGCGCATTTCCGAGGATGGTCTTCCCTTCAAGGAAGAGAACACAAAGAGCCTGAAAATAATCGGCATTCTTATCATTGCAGCAAGCATTGTTCCCTCTATCTTGGCACAGATCGCAGGCGTTTTAGCAGGCCCGATCACAACGGTTATGGTGACATTCAATCTTGATACTGCAATGATCGGCGCACTGTTCTTTATGATCGCAATGATCTTTGATTACGGTGCTAAGCTTCAGCAGGAAAACGACGACATGGTATAAGGAGGTAACTATGGCTATTATTGTAAGACTTGACCGTGTTATGGCGGACAGAAAAATGAGCCTTAATGAGCTGAGTGAAAAGGTAGGCGTGAGCAACGTGAACCTCTCCAAGCTTAAAACAGGCAAGGCAAGTGCAATACGCTTCTCAACTCTGGAGGCGATATGCAAGGCTCTGGATTGTCAGCCGGGTGATATTCTTGAGTTTGTGATGGATGAGGAGTAAGTTTTAGTTTATATCTGCCGCAGGCGCACCGACTAAGGCTCCCCTTAGTAAGGGGAGCTGTCAGCGGAGCTGACTGAGGGGATTGTGCAAGGACAAGCAAACTTTAATTCTAAGTCTGCTTCGCTGGGTACAATCCCCTCCGACTTCGCTTCGCTCAGCCACCTCCCCTTACTAAGGGGAGGCTTTCAGCTTGCTCTTTTAAGCTAATTAACCCAACTGCAAACTATCTTTTGCAAAAGCAATCATTAAATAAAAAACAAACCGGCAGGAACATAACTCCTGCCGGTTTATTGTATCATCTTCTATTGAATCTTCCGAATTTGAATAGTATAAGTGCCGCAACTGCCGTAGCAACTACTGACAGTATCGTCGGGAACAGGGTGTAATCTGAGAATGGCAGATCCAGCGTATTCATTCCGTAGAAGCTGTAGACCATGGTCGGTATTGCAAGCACAATGGTAACAGTGGTAAGTCTCCACATGACGAAATTCAGGTTATTGGAAATAACCGAACCGCATGCGTCTACCATACCGGCAAGAATTCCTGAGTAAATGCTCGCCATTTCCTGAGCCTGTTTAAGCTCGATGAGAACATCCTCCAGAAGCTCCTGATCCTCCTCGTAAAGCTTTATAACTCGTCCTCGGAGAATTCTGTTTACCGTTACATCATTTGATTTAAGGGACGTTGTAAAGTAGACCAGAGACTTTTCAAGCTCCATCATCTGAATAAGCTGCTGGTTCTTTACTGCGCCGTGGAGCTGCCTTTCAAGCACGTCTGATGCCTTGTCGATCTGTTTCAGGTATACAAGGTATGTGGAGGTTATGTGCATCATAAGCTTCAGCACAAACTGAGTTCGAAAGCTTGTTTGCAGATTGCGCAGTCTGCCTGCTACAATGTCATCCACAACCTTGCTGCTTCTGAGTGAAATTGTAAACACCTGCTGTTCTGTAATGATTATGCCCAGAGGCATGGTGTAAAAACGGAGTGTTTCGTTCTTGGATATTTCAGATACCGCTGTATCCACGATGATAAGCGTCTGATTCTCCTCACGCTCCACTCGTGATGATTCCTCCTCGTCCAATGAGGATTTGAGAAATCCGCTGTCAAGTCCATAGTCCTCGATCAGCATTTTCATTTCCTTTGCAGTAGGATCAACAACAGACACCCAGCAGCCTGCTTCCATTCTGTCAAGCTCCTTGAGTCTGCCGTTCTCTGTCTTGTAATATTCTATCACGGTTACTTCCTTTCCGTAAAGACAGCAACCGTCAGGGTACATCTCCCCGCTGCCTTTACTTTTTTAGTCGTGCCGCCTTTTCACAAAGCAGCATTCCTGCACCAAAATTGTTATCCGCAGGATACGGGTCAGCGTTCATAATGTACCTCCGATTCTAAAATTTGCGATCAATCGCTCTTTTTATTATAGCAAAATTCCCCTTCCATGACAATAGCGAAAATGAAAATTTTTCATTCCTGCGCTTTTTTATTCTCATCCCTTAGTCTCTCTTTAAGTCCCTCAAAGATGATATTCTTCGCCCATACAGCCTGTTCCTTTGTGGCAGGTTCAACGCCCTCCAGAGGATACTCCATTCCAAGCTGCTCATATTTCACGATACCCATAGTATGGTATGGCAATACATCCAGAGCCTTGAGGTTTGTAAGTCCGCCGAGGAAATAGCCGAGGTCATGCAGCGGCTTTTCTTTCAGAGTGATGCCCGGTACTACTACATGACGGATCCATACATCCTTGCCTATATCACGGAGATACTCTGCAAATTCAAGTATATGCTTATTTGATTGTGCAGTAAGCTTCTTATGCTCCTCATCATCAATATGCTTTATATCCAGCATAACTAGGTCGGTATACTTCATAAGCTCATCGTACTCGTTACGATTGCTTTCACGGTAGAATATACCCGATGTATCCACACAAGTGTGAATACCTCTTTTCTTAGCTTCTCTGAAAAGCTCTGTCACGAATTCCATCTGCATAAGAGGTTCACCGCCTGTAACGGTTATGCCGCCGCTTTTAAGGAACTCCTTCAGTCCGTCATATTCCTCAAGAAGTGATTCTACAGTACGCTTTTCGCCTGTACACGGCTTCCATGTGTCGGGATTATGGCAGTACTGGCAGCGCATGGGACAGCCCTGCAAGAAAATTACAAAACGTATACCCGGCCCGTCTACTGTGCCGAAGCTTTCTGTTGAGTGAACAAATCCTTCCATATTTTACCTCCAAAAATAAATGTGCGAAGCACACCTACTAAGGCTCCCCTTAGTAAGGGGAGCTGTCAGCGTAAGCTGACTGAGGGGATTGAAACCGCCTCATACTTTAATAGAACTAAACAAATACGGGCGCACCCGAAAGCACGCCCGCATAGATTCATATCTTCTTCAATGAACGAAATCCGATGCTGAATTAGAGAGCAGCGTGGAATGTTCTGGAGATAACGTCATCCTGCTGTTCCTTTGTCAGCTTGATGAAGTTTACAGCGTAACCGCTTACACGGATTGTCAGCTGCGGATACTTTTCCGGATGCTGCTGAGCGTCCAGAAGCATATCTCTGTTCAGAACGTTTACGTTCAGGTGGTGGCCGCCCTTTTCAGCGTAGCCGTCGAGAAGTTCTACCAGATTGTCGATCTGCTTTTCATTTGCCATGATAAGTTCCTCCTTAAAAAATCATATCAATATTCTTCCATAAATTCAGTGGGCTGGCAGCAAGCCATATTGCCCTTTGAGCAGTCCATGCTGCGGTAGGTGTCCACCTTGAGTCCGCCCTTTTCAAGCTCCTCCGGTGTCACTGTTACGTGTCCTGTACCGTTCGCCATAAGACGTTCGATCATTTCAACTATGTCATCCTCCTGCTGTCTTGCTTCAGGTTCAAAAGCCATTTTGCGCCTCACCTCTTTTCGTCAGGAAAAATTAGTCCTTCATAGCCTCTCTGATGGACTCGATGTCGATGTCGCCAGCGAATACGCCTGCATCCTTACCGAGAGCATCCGGAATAACTGTGAATGTGTTGGAAATACCATCCTGTGCGTTTACGAAAGGCAGCTTAGCAACAGATGCCATAGAAGCAGCTGCACCGTGAGTATCTCTGCCGTGCATCGGGTTTGCACCAGGAGCAAGCGGCTCGCCCATCTTACGTCCGTCAGGTGTATTACCAGTCTTCTTACCGTATACTACGTTGGAAGTAATTGTCAGAATGGATGTGGTCGGAACACCGTTTCTGTAGCAGTGGTTGCTTCTTACCATATCCATGAATCTGTTCAGGATGTCAACTGCGATCTCGTCTACACGGTCATCGTTGTTGCCGTACTTCGGGAACTCGCCCTCAACCTCAAAGTCAACTACTACACCGAATTCGTCACGGATGCACTTAACCTTTGCGTACTTCATAGCGGACAGGGAGTCAGCTACTACAGACAGACCTGCGATACCTGTAGCGAAGTAACGCTTTACATCTCTGTCGTGGAGAGCCATCTGGAGTGACTCATAGCAGTACTTGTCGTGCATGTAGTGGATGCAGTTCAGTGTATCTACATAGAGCTTAGCCAGCCATTCCATCATGTCGATGTACTTATCCATTACATCGTTGTAATCGAGGTAGTCACCTTCAACAGGTCTGTACTTCGGGCCAACCTGATTGTGCTTGCCTGTCTTCTTGTCGATTCTTTCATCAACACCGCCGTTGATAGCGTACAGCAGAGCCTTTGCAAGGTTTGCACGTGCGCCGAAGAACTGCATTTCCTTACCAACTCTCATGGAGGATACGCAGCAAGCGATTGCATAGTCATCGCCGTGTGTTACTCTCATCATGTCATCGTTCTCATACTGGAAGGAAGATGTGTTGATAGAAAGCTTAGCGCAGTATCTCTTGAATGCTTCAGGCAGTCTCTTAGACCAGAGAACTGTCAGGTTCGGCTCCGGAGCTGTACCCAGATTCTCAAGTGTGTGGAGGTAACGGAAAGTGGTCTTTGTAACCAGTGTTCTGCCGTCTACGCCCATACCGCCCAGAGACTCTGTAACCCACTGCGGGTCACCGGAGAACAGTGCGTTGTATTCAGGAGTTCTTGCGAACTTAACCATACGCAGCTTCATGATGAAGTGGTCGATATATTCCTGAGCCTGTTCTTCTGTAAGAACGCCGTTGTCCATATCTCTCTTGATATATACGTCAAGGAAAGTAGCTGTACGGCCAAGGCTCATTGCTGCGCCATTCTGATCCTTAACTGCGCCCAGATAGCCGAAGTATGTCCACTGTATAGCTTCCTTAGCATTTGCAGCCGGCTTGGAAATATCATAGCCGTACTTGGAAGCCATGCTTGCCAGAGCCTTCAGTGCTCTGATCTGCTCTGCGATTTCCTCACGCAGACGGATCTTTTCATCTGTCATTGTACCGTATACGGAAGCCTTCTGAGCCTGCTTGTCTTCGATCAGCTTGTCGATACCATACAGAGCAACTCTTCTGTAGTCGCCGATGATTCTGCCTCTGCCGTAAGCGTCCGGCAGACCGGTGATGATTGCATTGTGACGTGCAGAAAGCATTTCGGGAGTATATACATCAAATACACCTGCATTGTGTGTCTTGCGGTACTTTGTGAAAATCTCACTGATTTCCGGATCAACTTCGTAGCCATAGGACTTGCATGCACCCTCTGCCATACGGATACCGCCGAAGGGCTGAAGAGAACGCTTCAGGGGCTTATCTGTCTGGAAGCCTACGATTGTTTCCAGCTCCTTGTTAAGATAACCAGCTTCGTGAGAATCAACTGTAGATACGATCTTGGTATCCATGTCGATTACGCCGCCGTTTTCTCTTTCCTGACGGAACAGATCCAGAACCTGCTCCCAAAGCTTTGTTGTAGACTCTGTCGGACCTGCGAGGAAGCTTTCGTCACCCTCATAAGGTGTGTAGTTCTTCTGAATGAAGTCACGTACATCAATCATAGATGTCCATGAACCGCCGTTAAATCCTTCCCATTCCTTGGGCATTACCTGTGCCATTGTCATCTCTCCTTTGCTTTTTAAGCAAAAAATTATTTTTTGTTTCCGGAAAAGCTCTGGAATACCATGCTTAATGCATTCCATAACCTTTCCTTTGACCCAATCTAATAATATCACATCTCACCAATGATGTCAATAGATTTTTGCTGATTCCATTTATTTTTAAAACTATAATACCCTTTCTGCTTTATTTCATTCATAAGGCTTATTGATACTTAATATTATTAAGCGGAATACTGTTCCCTGTTTTGCAGCTATCTGATCGTGTGGCAAATTGTGGCTTGCATGCGCCGAAGGCGCACCACGAAAGGCTCCCCTTAGTAAGGGGTGATTCCCCGCAGTGCGGGGAAATGTCCCGAAGGGACAAAGGGGACCGGCTCGTGGAGCCTGTCAGCAATAGCTGACTGAGGGGATTGCGGAGAGAGAAGCAGATTATAATTTTCAGCTATACTCGCTTGACACAATCCCCTCCGTCACGCCTGCGGCGTGCCACCTCCCCTTACTAAGGGGAGGCTTTCGATTCGCTCTTCAATACAAACAAGAACCAACGATAAACTCCAATTTATAACACAACAACCAAACCAACAAACGCAAAAAGAGCCTGTCCCGAAGGACAGACTCCTTTTAAAATTCAAGTTAAAACAAACTTATGCAAGCTCAGCGAAGTACTTGATTGTACGAACCATCTGGCTTGTGTAGCTGTTCTCGTTGTCGTACCAAGAAACAACCTGTACTTCATACAGATCTTCAGCGATCTGAGCTACCATTGTCTGAGTAGCATCAAACAGAGAACCGTACTTCATGCCGATAACGTCAGAAGAAACGATCTGCTCTTCAGTGTAACCATAGGACTCTGTAGCAGCAGCCTTCATAGCAGCGTTGATGCCTTCCTTAGTTACGTCTGTACCCTTAACAACAGCTGTAAGGATTGTTGTAGAACCTGTCGGAACCGGTACTCTCTGTGCAGAACCGATCAGCTTGCCGTTCAGTTCCGGAATTACCAGACCGATTGCCTTAGCAGCACCAGTGGAGTTCGGAACGATGTTAGCTGCGCCAGCTCTTGCTCTTCTCAGGTCGCCCTTTCTGTGAGGACCGTCGAGGATCATCTGATCGCCTGTGTAAGCGTGGATTGTGCTCATGATACCGCTCTGGATCGGAGCATAGTCGTTCAGTGCCTTAGCCATAGGAGCGAGGCAGTTTGTTGTACAAGATGCAGCAGAGATGATTGTGTCTTCTGCTGTCAGAGTGTCGTGGTTTACATTGTAAACGATTGTCGGCAGATCGTTACCAGCCGGAGCAGAAATAACAACCTTCTTAGCACCAGCGTCGATGTGAGCCTGAGACTTAGCCTTGGATACATAGAAGCCTGTGCACTCCAGAACTACGTCTACACCGATCTCGCCCCAAGGAAGCTCAGCAGCATTAGCCTTAGCGTAGATCTTCAGTGTCTTACCGTCAACTGTGATTGTACCAGCTTCATCATCAGCTTCTACAGTGTGAAGGTTTTCACCCATCTTACCGCAGTAGCCACCCTGTGCTGTATCATACTTCAGCAGGTGTGCGAGCATAGAAGGCTTAGTAAGATCGTTGATTGCAACTACCTCATAACCCTCTGCACCGAACATCTGACGGAATGCAAGACGACCGATACGGCCGAAACCATTAATAGCAACTTTAACTGACATTGGAATTACCTCCTAAATTTTTATATCTCTATTGTACACCAATTCTAAAAAAAATTCAAGCACTTTCAGAAAAAAACAATGTCTAACCCACCTAAGTTCTATGTTTTTCTCCATTTTAACCAAATTATGTTCTTGCGTATTGTACAAAAAGCACAATCTTACTCCTTTTCGATAAAAATATAGAAATTTCGCTTTCAATATTCTAAAATACATAGTATAATTAAAGCATAAAATATGATACGAAAGGAGACTTTTGATATGTCAGATGAACTGCTCGGTTTTTTCAAAGAAGCATACCAAAATGATTCTGTGTGTGTTCTTATTCTCGACAGCCGCTTTTCTCTTGTTTGGCACAACGGAAAGCCCGCACCATTCACCATCCAATCAGATACAGATTTCAAAGCTGAACTGAATATTATGTCTGAGGAAATGCCTGACAGCGGTGATTATTCCTATTATCATGATGGAATCCTTTACGAATACCATCTTAACAATGTATCAGACAAGTATTTCATCATATCATGCAGCTATGAACCTGCCCTTATCCGTTTCATAGGAAACAGTGACTCAAGAAAAACTTTGGAAAATATTCTGTCCTCAAGATTTGTGAATACTCAGGGTATTGCCGCTGCTGCCGCCTCACTCAATGATAAATTTGAGGAACTTGACATCACCGAAAATTCCGAAAAGGAACTCTATCAGCAGCTCAATATTATTATGGGACACTGCTCCCATATTCTAAAAGAACATTATATTTTCAATGAAGTCCTTCTGTATCAGAATGAGGAATCTGAACCAGAAACAACTGACTGCGCAATGCTCATCGAGGACTTTGTAAAACAATGCAAATATGTTATTGGCTCTAAAAACGGCTCTCATATCATCTGCCATGCCGAACCTGATCTGCCTGTGAACGTTTCCGGAAAGCGTCTGCATTTTTTAATGCTCTGCCTTCTTGTAGAAATCTTCAGAAACTCCAGTGAAGTCCTGCGTATAGTAATAAACGGAGAGGAAAACAACGGAATTATTACCATTGGTATTTCCGCTTCTCCTGTAGGTGAAACTCCGGATATTCCCCCTCTTCTCAGCCGTTCCACTCCTATTCACAAGGATTCGCCTGAATTTGCAAACTGCGGCACAATATTAGAAGCTTTCCAGAATAAATACAGCTGCAAAATCAGCAAATATACATTCCTTGGCAATATAGGTTATCGTATTTGTTTGCCTGCGGCTGATATTTCCCAGGGAATACATCTTAGTTCAAACGGAATATGCCGTACTGATTATATGATCTCTCCCTACCATGCCATGTTATTTGATATTTCTGATTTCAGGTATTATTGATCAAAAAACGGGACTGTCTGCGCAGTCCCGTTTCTTTGTCATATTTACACGTTGAATCTGAACAGAACAATATCTCCGTCCTGCATTACATATTCCTTACCTTCAAGACGTACAACGCCCTTTTCCTTTGCAGCAGCCATTGTTCCGCATTCCATGAGATCGTCGAATGACACGACCTCCGCACGAATAAAGCCCTTCTCAAAGTCTGTATGTATCTTTCCGGCAGCCTGAGGAGCTTTTGTACCTCGGGTAATAGTCCATGCTCTTACCTCCGGTGCGCCTGCTGTCAGGTAGGAAATAAGTCCCAGCAGACTGTATCCCTCACGGATGATTCTGTTAAGACCGGATTCCTCAAGATTCAGCTCTGAAAGAAACATTGCCTTGTCCTCTGCGTCCATATCGGATATTTCAGCCTCTATCTGTGCGCAGATAGGCAGTACAGCGGACTTTTCCTCCTCTGCAATAGCGCATACTGTCTTGTAATGCTCATTAGCGTCAATACCGCCTGTAAAATCTGCCTCGCTGAGATTTGCCGCATAGATAACAGGCTTTGCGGAAAGAAGAGGAGTTTCCTTTATCCATGCTCTTTCCTCGTCTGTAAAGTCAAATCCTCTTGCAGACTTGCCCTCTTCCAGATGTGCTTTCAGTCTTTCAAGGAAGTCAACCTGTCCCTGAAGTTTCTTGTCACCCTTGAGAGCTTTCTTTGTTCGGTCAATGCGTCTTGTCACAACGTCAATATCCGCAAATACAAGCTCCAGATTGATAGTTTCAATATCTCTTGCAGGATTGATATTTCCGTCAACATGGATGATATTTACATCCTCAAAGCAGCGCACAACATGAACGATAGCGTCAACCTCACGTATATCCGCAAGAAACTTGTTTCCCAGTCCCTCACCCTTTGACGCACCCTTTACAAGTCCTGCAATATCAACGAATTCCAGTGTTGCAGGAGTAAACTTTTCGGGATTATACATTTCTGCCAGCTTATCAAGACGTGAATCCGGAACAGAAACGATACCTATATTCTTTTCAATCGTGCAGAAAGGATAATTTGCAGATTCTGCGCCTGCATTTGTAAGAGCGTTAAACAGGGTACTCTTTCCTACATTAGGAAGTCCAACCATACCAAGCTTCATATTAGCACCATCCTTATTTTTTATCATTACGGCTGCCGCCGCTTTATTTCACATGCATATTATTATAACGTTTTTTCACTCATATGTCAAGAACAAGAAAATGAGGCTGACACCTCTGTGCCAGCCTCATATGTTTATTTTGTTATGAAACGAGTGCCTTTGTTTTTGCCGGACTTAAAAGTGCCTTTGTGAGTGCTACTGCGTCTGTAAGCTCAACCTCGCCGTCATCGTCATAGTCACAGATAACATCCTGCGCATTTGTCTTCTCTTCAGATATAAGGTAATTTACGATTGCACGAACGTCACTGCCGTTTACCTTTCCGTTCATGGATGCGTCGCCGGTATAGAATGTCTGGATGTTTACTTCAACGGAGTTTCTCTTTTCAGTACCCTTGCCGTAATAGAAAATTCCGTAGGATGCGTCATAAGCACCACGAATTTCATATTCCTTTACGATGATCTGACTTTCGTCTACTGTTGCTTCCCATTCATCGTAAGTATAATATGTATCGCCTTTCACACCACTGTACATACCGCCCTTAATGTTATAACCAGGATCTGCCTTGATTGTCTCAATGATGTAGCATCTGTCAAGCATATCAATCTTGTTGTTTGCTTCGCCTATTGTAACTGTCTCAAATGTAAGATCAGATTCAAACTCAGTTGTTGTTGTTACTACAGGAGCTTTATCGTAAATCAGTGTAACGCTCTGAATAGTAACATAATCAGCAGTCGGCCAGTAGATAGAAATCTTCATTGTTGTTTCGATCTGTGCCGGAACTTCATCTGTGTATGAAACGATCTTGTTTGTAGGAACATTTACCTTCTGATCATTTGGGAACCAATCGTTCAGCTCATTATTCCAGCAGCCGTAAGAAACGGTGGCTTCAGTATCAGAAGAGGATACCTTGAATACAACCTTTACTCTGTCTGCACCCTTAGGGTCAAATTCTACAAAAGCATGATAAGAACCGTTGTCACCCTTTTCTTTCTCCTGAACAAAGTCAATGGATGTCTCCAGAGTTACAGATGTAGTAGTTGTTGCCTTTGGTGTAGTTGTAGTGGTAGTTGTTGTTGCCTTTGGTGTAGTTGTAGTTGCTGTAGTGGTAGTTGTTGTTGCAGTTGTTTCCTTAGTAGTTGTAGTTGTTTCGCTTGCAGAAGATTCAGTTTTCTCTGTTGTAGATGTTGTTTCACTGCTCTCTGTTGTGTCAGGCTCAGTGGTTGTTGTTGTAGTTGTTGTTTCACTGCTCTCTGTTACATCAGATTCAGTGGTTGTTGTTTCACTGCTCTCTGTTGTATCAGGTGCGGTGGTTGTTGTCTCTGTTGTAGTTGTGGTTGTTTCAATTGTTGTGGTTGTTGTTTCGGTTGTGGTTGTGGTGGTGTCCTCGCCCTGCTCAACACCTGTACCTGTTAATGTAAATGTTATACTCAAAGTTTCACCATTCGCAACTGTAAGCGGCACCGCATTTGTCCAATCATTGATCACTGTACATCTCCAGCCATCTGAACCACCCCACTGATCTGAAACAGGAGTGGAATCAATTGTTACAGCTTCACCTGCTACAGCAATGGAATCAACTGTAAATTCAAGGTCGTTATATACACCTGAACCTAAATTAGTCTGAACAGACAGGAAATTAAATGTTGCTGTGCCGCCTTCTAATGTAACAGAAACTGTATACTGACCGTCACCAGTAATTACAGCATCCTCTACAGCAGATACATTTGCAAATTCACCTTCCACCTCCCAGCGATTACAGTTGCCACCGGCAAAATAGATATACGCATTACCAATGCTTTCCGCCGCATCAGCATGATTAATCGTAACACCTGCAAAAGTCGCAGTAACCGCACAAACAGCCGCCGCTGCTACTGCTATCGTCTGCGTCAACTGCTTTTTAATTTTTGTCTTCATAGTTATTCATCCTTTCAAATTTTTCTGGTTTCGTTCTGTTACTGCAAAATGCACAATTTGCCTTTCGCAGTGTTCTATATCCTTTATTATAAAACGATTCGGCTTACTATTGTTTAAGAAATAGTGAACAATACATTGACAAAAGTTAAATTTTGAAAATTCTGTAACTCCTCATAAGCAAAACGTGAACTGCACCCACTTTTTTACATTCGAAGCGTCAATGATTCACGTATCCTCTCGCTTGAATGTCCCATAAGCCACAGTACAAGCGCATACATAATAACTGCTCCTCCAACTGCTCCTGCAAGCTGAAACAGCTCGCCGTATCCTCGCAGAAATGATTTCATAAGATATGCTGCGCCTGTTGACATAAGGGATGCATAAACTATAGGCATTATAGTACGCATGAACCCAAGTCCGCCGGAAAGCATTTTCCCAAGCTCATAAAGCGCAAGAATAAGCATAATCCCATAGCAAAGACTTGTGGATATACCTGCACCAGTAACCGCAAACGCCGGCATTGGTACAAGGATAAGATTGCATACAAGCTTTGCTCCTACGCCCCACAGCGTTATTTTCACCGGAAGATCGGCTCTTCCCATTCCCTGCATTATGCTGAATAAGGGTGATACCATGCAGAGACAAACCATTCCCATTACAAGTGACCTGAGTGCCGCTGCTGCGATCCCTGCCTCTTCTGTATGTCCGCTGTAAAGCACATTCATCACCGGCTCGGCAAGAAGAAAAAGCCCCATTCCTGCCGGAATCGCAAGCATTCCTGCCGCAAGACTTACCGAACGTACCTGCTCACGCAGTGAGTCAGTTCTGCCCCTTGCCCATGCCCTCGCCGCACATGGAAGAACACTCCTGCCAAACATATTTGTTACAGACGGTATAAGATTAAAGACAGTTATCGCCATTCCTGTAAACGCACCGTAAACAAACGCAGGAAACGTATCCTCGGCGGCAGCTTCTCCAAAACGTCTTGTAAGTTCATCCATATTATGCGCCTGTGAAAAGCTGAGACTGCGCATAACTGTACAAAGGTCTATTATTGATGTAAGAGTTGCTGCAACTGAACCAAGTGCTATGGGAAGCATTGTCCGGATAAGAGCCTTTCCTATGCTCCTATGTGAATCTGCCCTCTCGCTGCACTGCTCCTGTTTCCTAAGACCATCGCCGAAAAGATTGCGCAGCAGAAAATACAGAAATCCTGCTGCTGTTGAGACAGTCACGCCTAGTACAGCCGCTGCTGCCGATACTGCAAGAATGTCTGTTCCAGCCGGAAAATACAAAAGCACCGCCTGCTCATGCTCAAGAACAACGCCTGAAAGCCATAGTCCGGCTATTACTTTTACTGCCGCCTCTGCTGCCTGTGACATGGCTGTTGGGTACATATTCTGCAAGCCCTCATAATACCCTCGCTCTACCGCACTCATACACCCGAAAAGTGCTGAGGGTGCTATCATGTAAACCGCATACGCTGCGCTTCCGTCTCCTGCCGCAAACATGGCAAAGGGTTTTCCTGCAAGAAGTATCACTATAGTAAGCAATGCGCCAAGTCCTGCAAAAAGCAGTCTTGCTGTGCTTCTTATACGCCGTACATTCTTCCAGCATCCCTTAGCTGCCGCTTCTGCTGTATTCTTTGCGACTGCGGCGGATAATCCTGTTACCGACAATGCATATATGGGAAGAAAAAGTCCGTATGCACAGCTGAAATATCCCATTCCTATTCCGCCAAGCACATTCGTCAGCGGTATCTTGAATAATGCTCCAAGCACTTTCGCTATGGCTGCTGATACCATCAATATCAGTGAGCCTTTGAAAAAGGTCTGTTTTTTCAGGAAGATTCCCTCCTTTCATCCTGCTAACATATTTTTTATCCGTTCAGAGGATTTTTCTAAAATTTATGTTGCAGAATAAGAAAATATGTGCTATAATAATAAAGATAAGCGTAATTTTCAGTTCCATCATCCTGAATTGCGCTCCTATCACTATACAGAAAGGACTCTGAATAATATGCAGTTTCAATTCTCTGATAATGTTGCCGCACTTCAGCCGTCGGCAATTCGTGAGATTTTAAAGTTTACAGGTATGCCCGGCGTTATCTCTTTTGCTGCCGGCAATCCTGCTCCGGAGGCTTTCCCTACAGAAACAGTTGCTCAGATCTCCGCTGACCTTCTCCGTGAAAACCCTGTTCTCGCTATGCAGTACAGTATCACTGAAGGCTACCCTGCTCTCAGAACACTCCTCAAGGAGCGTCTTGCAAGTGAAAAGGCTTTCTATGAGGATAAGGACGAGCTGATCATCACTTCCGGCGCACAGCAGGCTAATGAACTTACCTGTAAGGTTCTCCTTAACAGAGGAGATACCCTCCTCTGCGAAGCTCCCAGCTTCATCGGCTCTATCAACGCCTTTAAATCCTATGGCGTAAACCTCGTTGGTATTCCTCTGGAAAACGACGGCATGAACATCAACGCTCTTGAAGAGGCTCTCAGAACACAGCCCAACTGCAAGCTCATCTATGTTATCCCTAACTTCCAGAACCCAACCGGCGGCGTTATGTCCCTTGAAAAAAGACAGAAGCTCTATGCCCTTGCATGTCAGTACAACGTGATCATCCTTGAGGATAACCCTTACGGCGATCTCCGCTATGACGGTCAGGCTGTTCCGTCAATCAAGAGCATGGATACCGAAAACAGAGTTGTGTACACCGGTACATTCTCAAAAATCCTTGCACCGGGCTTCAGAACCGGCTATGTAAGCGGCCCTAAGGACATCATCTCAAAGATAACCGTCTGCAAGCAGGTCTCCGACGTTCACTCCAATATCTGGGCGCAGGCTATATGCGAACGTTTCATGCGCATAACAGACCTCGATAAGCACTTCGACGGTCTGAGATGCATCTACCGCAGAAAACGTGACATAATGCTTTCCGAAATGGATAAGACCTTCTCAAAAAAGGTAGTATATAATAAGCCTGAAGGCGGTCTCTTTATCTGGTGTACTCTGCCGGAGGACTGCGATATGAATGCTTTCTGCAAAAAGGCTGTTGAGGAATACAAGATCGCTCTCGTTCCTGGCAATGCATTCCTCATAAACGAGTCCGATAAAACCACATCTTTCCGCATGAACTTCTCTACTCCCACTGATGAACAGCTCACTGAGGGTACAAGAATCCTCGGTGCAATGACAAAGGAAGTTCTCGGAGAATAATCAAAATAATATTGAAAGGAAATTTTTAAAATGGCTATCAACAGACAAGGCTCTTTCGACAACTACATGGTAACTGCAAATTACCTTTCCACAAGAAATACTGCTCTCCACTATCCGGCTAAAACACTCGGAAAATTCGGTAACGCTGAGGTTTACGGCATGGTTATCGACATCCCCATGAATCCTGTTCTCCTCTGCACTATGAGCGTTTACGCTAACGGCGCAAGCAACCTCCACTTCAACAACGGTGCGGAATATACCGGTGCGGCTGTACGTCACCAGACTGTTATCCAGCCAGCTCGCCTGCTTATTGCAAACGCTCCCCGTCTTCTGTCTGAAGCTCAGCCTGCCAAGGCTCTCCCGCTTCCTATGGGCAGACAGCATTATGTTCACTTCCTCACAAAGAAGGGCATTTTCAAACGTGCTATTGACCCATATACGATCCGTCAGGACAGCGAAAACGCTCAGACCATTTATCTTCTCTACCAGCAGCTTCTTCAGGCTCTCCGTTCTGCTCAGCTCAAGGATCAGGCAGCAGGTACAAAGTAATTCATATAACACAGAGTTCCCTCGCACCATAAGGCGAGGGACTTTCTTACACTGCATGAAAGGAGCAAACTTATATGAAAATTAAAACCACTGCACTTCTATCTGCTGTCGCTGTGGCTTCTTTTACTGCATTACATGCTATGCCTGTTTGCGGCGCAGCTTCTATGCTCGGAGATGTAAATTCAGACGAAACAGTCAATACAGACGATGCTTTCCTTATCCTGAATGAATATGCCCTCAGAGCTGCCGGTATGGGCAGTTATATAAGAGATGATCTTGCTGATATTGACTCAGACGGCTCTGTTACACTTACCGACGCTTCTTTCCTGCTTACATATTATGCTCAGTATTCTGCCGGTATGAATGTTACTCTGGAGGGTATTCTCGGCATCGAGGAACGTATTGATGTAAACATCAGCATGTCCGGCATAAACAGCACCTACGCCCTCCTCATGGACGCTAAGACAGGCGATGTGATCGCAGAGAAAAACGGCTATTCTACTATGTATCCTGCCTCTATGACCAAAATCATGACAGCCATCGTAACTATCGAAAACTTCCCTGATGTAAATCAGTATGTCACCCTTCCCTCGGCTGCTGTAAATGCTGCATACTCAAGAGGCGGTTCAACTGCTGGTTTCTCCGGCGGTGCTTATGTTCCAATGCTCGATCTCCTGTATGGCATGCTCCTGCCCTCAGGCTGCGAATGCTGTATCGGTGCAGCACTCATTATTTCAGGCTCAGAATCAGCTTTTGTTGAACTCATGAACCAGAAAGCCCGTGAGCTTGGCATGACCGGAACTCATTACGCTAACACTACAGGACTTCCCGACAGCAATCATTACACCACTGTACATGATATGACGCTGCTTATGCGTTATGCCATTCAGAATGATATTTTCCGTCAGGTAGATACAACTCAGAGCCATACTGCTGCAAATGGTCTCTATATGAGAAGCACTATGTTCAAATCACTTATCAATAATTACGGCAGTACATCTGTTACCGGAGGAAATATCCTCGGCGGAAAAACAGGCACTACCAGCGCAGCAGGAAGCTGTCTTTGCAGCTTTGCGGAAATAGACGGCAGAGAATATGTACTCTGCACTGCCAAGGCTGCTTACTCCGGTCTCAATATCGCAGACGCAAGAACTATCTACAGCCGTCTCGGAACGGCTCTCGCTGCGACTTGACAAACATGTTCTCAAGCTATATAATATTTATAATGTAATACTAATTTCCTAAAAGGAGGAAACTGTTTTATGGAAGAAACAGCAAGAAAAAAGCTTATTTTCAGCGGAATTCAGCCTACAGGCACTTTTACTCTCGGTAACTATATTGGTGCTATCAGAAACTGGGGCCCGCTTCAGGATGAATACAACTGCATTTACTGCGTCGTTGATATGCATGCTATTACTGTACGTCAGGAGCCTGCTAAACTCCGCCAGAATACTCTTCAGGCTTATGCGCTCCTCATGGCATGCGGCATTGACCTTAATAAGTCCATTCTCTTTATCCAGAGCCATGTTAAAACTCATGCTGAGCTTAACTGGATACTCGGATGCAGCACCCAGTTTGGTGAGCTTTCCCGTATGACTCAGTTCAAGGATAAGAGCGCACGCCATGCCGATGATGTTAACTCCGGTCTCTTCACATACCCTGTTCTCATGGCTGCGGATATTCTCGCTTACAATGCCGATCTCGTGCCTGTTGGTGCAGACCAGAAACAGCACCTTGAACTTGCAAGAAATATTGCACAGCGTTTCAACCAGAAATACGGCGAATTCTTTACCATACCTGATCCATATATTTCACCTGTAGGCGCAAAGGTCATGTCTCTTCAGGATCCTACAAAGAAAATGTCAAAGTCCGATGACAACCCCAATGCATGCATTCTCATTCTTGATGACAAGGATACTATCATCCGCAAGTGCAAGAGGGCTGTTACTGACAGCGACGCTGTTGTACGCTATGCAGAGGGCAAGGATGGAATCAATAACCTGATGACCATTTATTCCAGCATTACAGGAAAGGATTATGCTGCTATCGAAGCTGAATTTGCTGGCAAGGGTTACGGCGATTTTAAGCTCGCTGTAGGCGAAACTATTGCCGATCACCTCAGTCCCATGCAGGAGGAATTCAAGCGTCTTTATGCGGATAAGGCTTTCCTCAAGGAATGCTATACTGCTCACGCACAGAAAGCTCTCGCTTATTCACAGCGCATTGTAAGCAAGGTTTACCGTAAGGTTGGCTTTGTTGATGCAAGATAGTTAAGGCAATACCGCACAAAGCCCGCCTGACGGCTCTGCACGTCATCTGCTTGCATATTTTCCGCCATATTTCACAAAAAGCCTCGTGAATACACAAAGTATTCACTGCGTTTTTTGTTTCATCTGACGAAAAATCTGACTTCACATCTGACGTACAGGCTTTATGCG
>JAGAOV010000016.1 GCA_017623515.1 Ruminococcus sp.
CAGAGCATTGCTTGTGCCGTGGGCTGCATCAAGAAACGAATTACAGAAGGGTGTTGACTGGCACTTCACCACAGACGATGCCAGAATCAAGCTTAAACATCTGTATCCTGTTATCAAGATTTAGGTTTTACGAAGTACTAGCACAAATTCGAAGAAAACAAGGTAATGACGCAGACAGATCGCCGCACGTGAGCAAGCTGCCGCCACTGTGTCAAACGAAACAGCAGAAGTGGAGATAGTATCCGCTGAAGAAACCGAATCCCTGTCCGGCGATTCTGTGGAAGATCCGGATGAGGAAGAACTCAGCTTCGGCATGTCATACTAAGGAGGTCATATGAAAGAGAAATTATACATAGCTTATGGGAGCAATATCAATTTAGAGCAGATGGCGTACCGGTGTCCTAATTCAAAAGTTGTTGGCACTGCAATGCTGCAGGGTTACGAATTGCAGTTCAAGCAGGTGGCTACCATTGAAAAGAAAGAACATGCAGAAACGCCGGTTCTTGTATGGAGACTTCCGCAGAAGGATGAACGCACTCTCGACAGTTATGAGGGATACCCGAGACTTTACCGCAAGGAAAATGTGGAACTGGAGATCGACGGCGAGACTCAGGAAGCGATGGTTTATATCATGAACGGTGACCGTCAGCAAGAGCCGCCAAGTGCCAACTATTACGCCTGCATCCGACAAGGGTATCTGGAAAACGGCTTGGATACGTCATATCTGGAGGATGCTTTACAGCGTTCCTATGAGCCGGAGGAGACGATGAAAACGGAAGAAGAAATGTTTATGGACAATATCGTATAAAGCCTGTGCGTCAGATGCGCAGTCAGATTTACTGCCAGATGAAACAAAAAACGCAGTGAATACTTTGTGTATTCACGAGGCTTTTTGTGAAATATGGCAGGAAATATGCAAGCAGATGACGTGCAGAGCCGTCAGGCGGGCTTTGTGCGATATTGCCTAATAGGATGGGAGTGAGAGTATGCTGTATCATGGGTTTAATATCAGAATCACGCCCTGTCATCTGAAGCGTACGGATGATGCAGGGCGTGAGGTGATTTGTAAGGGTTACTGGTTTAAAGTTTTTGCCGATGAGAGTATGACCATTCCGCTGGATGTGTTCGGCGGTGCGGTGGGGTTTGAGTTGTTGGAGGAGAGTATGGATGAGGCAGAGCAGTTTGCCATGGATGTGGTGGAGGCGGAGGAGAAAAGGTATTGGGAGGTTTTGAAGGAAATTGTATAATACAAGGATAACTTAAATCATCATTATTCATTAACGTACTAACGCTCGCTTTAACACTCGCACCGAGCGTTGACGAGCGTTAAAGATGCATTTGTATAATCACCGAAAATACGCACTTTTTTCGCCTTGAAAATTTTTTCTATGAATCTAACACTTGATTTTAACGCTCGAATGTGTTATAATAACCGTAGATTAACGCTTACCGAGCGAAAAAGGAGTGTTAACATGAATATCGGATTCCGAGAAAGTCTGACTATTGAATTTAAAAGTGATCAAAAAAAGCTGTCCGATGAGGTTATCATTGAAAGCACTGTTGCTTTTGCCAATACTGAAGGCGGTCAGTTTTATCTTGGTGTAGAGGACAATGGTGATATTACAGGACTGCATCCCTCCCATCAAGACCCCTCAAAACTGGCTGCATTCATTGCCAATAAGACCGTTCCGCCTGTTGCAGTTCAAACCGAACTTGCTGACGCAGATGATATACAATATCTGATAATAACAGTTCCAAAATATCACAGTATTGTTGCTGCCTCAAATGGCAAGGTACTGAGACGGCGCATAAAAGCAGATGGAGAGCCGGAAAATGTGCCTATGTATCCTCATGAAACGAATTCCCGTCTCTCCTCTTTGCGTTTACTGGATTACTCCGCACTGCCTGTTCCGGAAGCTGTGTATTCTGATTTAGATCCTGTAGAACGAGAACGTCTTCGTAATATCATCCGTAATTATCATGGTGAAACCTCTTTATTGGATCTTGACGATACAGAGCTGGATCTGGCACTTCGTCTGGCAACAGAATACAGCGGTAATTTCGTTCCCACATACTGCGGTATGCTGATGATTGGACGCAAAGAACGTCTTTCCGCACTTGTTCCCACCGCAGAGGCTGCATTTCAGGAATTACAGGGAACAGATGTAACTGCAAATGAATCATTCATATTGCCTATGCTGGCTGCATTTGAGAAAATAGAAGCCTATATGGATGCCCGAAATCATACAGAAGAAATGGAAGAAGGATTATTTCGCATTTCTATTCCGGATTTTGATAAGAGGGCGTTTCGTGAGGCACTTGTCAATGCCTTCTGCCATCGGGATTACACCATGCTGGGACGTGTTCGTGTCCTGATGGATGATGACGGCTTGACCATAAGCAATCCCGGAGGATTTATTGAGGGTGTGACCATTGAAAATTTATTGACTGCTGAACCGCATGGAAGAAATCCGGCACTTGCGGATGCGCTGAAGCGGATCGGACTTGCTGAACGTACCGGACGAGGTATTGACCGTATCTTTGAGGGTTCACTCTCTTATGGCAAATCACTGCCTGACTATTCAGAATCTACTGAAAATATGGTTAAGCTGTTCATTCCAAAGAGCCTGCCGGATAAAGCATTTATCAAAATGATTGCTGAGGAACAAAGCCGAATCGGCAGACCGCTGCCGATCAATGCACTGCTGATCCTGAACGCTTTGAAATCAAACAGAAGACTGCGGCTTGGAGAACTTTCACAGATGATTCATGTGAATGAACATAAGGTACGAACTGCTGTGGAAAAGCTGGTGGAATCGGGGCTTGTAGAAGCAGATGGCAATGGAATCAACAGAGCATATATCCTTAGTGCGGCACTTTATAAGAATGCGGACAATGTTGCCGGATATGTGCGTCAGACAGATATTGACCGCATTCGTCATCCGGAGCTTGTATTAAAATTTGCAAAAAGTAATCATGGCACGGTAACCAGAAAAGATGTTATGCAGCTTCTGCATCTGAATGAAGGTCAGGCTTACCGACTGCTTTCTAAGATGACGGATGATGAAATGCTGCTGCTGGTTGGCAAGGGTAAATTTGCTTATTATAAAGTCAAGCAAGAAGATTTATGATGAAATTGCCTGAGTTAATGCTGTCATCTATTTTGTATTAGCTTGCCATATAAAAAGCCTGTATTTCGTAAAAAAACGGAATACAGGCTTTTTTGTGTCACACGGTATGTCACTATACGGAAGAAATTTTCCGTATTTTGCAAGGGTTTTCAATGCTCGGTGACACGGGTGTGACACGAGAATTTGAGTAAAATTCGGGAGTTGTTGTTCTTGGGGGCTTGTGTTTCGAAGAATGAAAAAAGCCATGACTTCTTTTGGGAGGTCATGGCTTTTTTCATTAAACTTAGAGGAACAGCCATCGCTGTTGAAAAATATGAGTATGTGTCAAGTTTTACTATAAAATATCATACCAGCCTTTGCTGTAATTATCTGCACATTTCCTCCGCAAGAGCATTGATTTGCCCCATATTTTCGCTGTTGAGTGCAGAAAGAATTCTAACGGAATTTTCTGCATAGGTAATATCCTTTGATTTTTCCAGCATACCCTTCATGATCTTTGCCGCCGCAGGGAACCAGCTTCCATTTTCGATGAACGCAACGGTACGTTTACAGAATCCACGTTCTGTGAGGTGATTTATGAATTCACGCATAAACGGGAAAATATCACCATTGTAGGTAGTAGTAGCGAGAACAATCTTACTGTATCTGAAAGCGTCCTCAACAGCTTCAGCCATATCGCAGCGAGCCAGATCGTTGACAACGACCTTGGGGCAGCCATTAGCCTTGAGACATTCAGCAAGCTCCATAGCCGCTTTTTTAGTATTTCCGTAAACAGATGTATATGCAATGACAACGCCCTCTTCCTCCGGCTCATAGCTTGACCATGTATTATAGAGATTCAGGTAATAGCCGAGGTTTTCTTCAAGGACAGGGCCGTGAAGAGGGCATATCTTCTGAATATCAAGAGCCGCCGTCTTTTTAAGGAGCATCTGAACCTGCATACCATACTTGCCCACGATTCCGATATAATATCTTCTTGCCTCACAAGCCCAGTCCTCCTGAACATCCAGTGCGCCGAATTTACCGAAGCCGTCTGCTGAGAAGAGAACCTTATCGAAGCTGTCGTAGGTGACAATAACCTCCGGCCAGTGAACCATAGGTGCAGCGAGGAAAGTGAGGGTATGTCTGCCGAGAGAAAGCGTATCACCTTCTTTGAGGATGATCTGTCTGTCAGCGAAGTCAGTGCCGAAGAAATTTTTCATCATGACAAAGGCTTTATCTGAGGCAGCAATTTTTGCGTCGGGGTATTCATTGATAAAGTTTACAATGTTAGCGGAATGATCGGGTTCCATGTGCTGAACAATGAGGTAATCCGGATTCCTGCCATTGAGGGCATTTTTCAAATTCTGAAGCCACTGCTGGGTAAATTTTTCATCAACAGTATCCATAACAGCTATTTTCTCATCCATAATAACGTATGAATTATAGGCGATTCCGTTTGGCACTATATACTGTCCTTCAAAAAGGTCTGTTATGTGGTCGTTTACACCAACATATTTTATGTCATTTGTGATTGCAGTTCTCATAATCATTTCCTTTCATAATAGCAATTATATTAACGTTAGTATAATTATAGCCTGTAGTAGATTATAACACATTCCCGCCAAAATGTAAAGTGCATAATTGGCATATTTGCATAAATTTCCAGAAATCATCTCATATCATTTCTGATAACATTTCTCATAGCAAGAACGGCAGTTTTTATTGCAGCGTCCATGTCAAGCTGAGGTACAGCTTCCGTACCGTATTTAGCCTCACGTTCCTGATTCCATATCATATTGAGTACAGTTGCGCATCTTACATGGAGAACAGAAGCCACAACGAAAAGTGCGGCTGATTCCATTTCGGAAGCAATAACTCCTGCGGCTTTCCATGCTTCCCAGTCGTTCAGGAGCTTCTGCGCAACAGGCATTCGCTTTGGGCTATGCTGACCGTAGAAAGAATCCTTGCACTGAACAACGCCTGTTACATGTGGAAGAACAAGTTCCTTAGCAGCATCGGAGAGAGCACATGTGAGTCCGAAATCAGGAACAGCCGGAAAAGCGGCAGGCATATATTCATGGGAAGTACCCTCCATGCGGACTGCACCGGTAGGAATAACGAGCTGACCGGCTGGAATTTCGGACTGCATACCTCCGCATGTACCTATTCTAATGAATGTATGTGCTCCGCACATGACCAGCTCTTCCATAGCGATGGCAGCAGACGGGCCGCCGATTCCGGTAGAGGTAACACTTACAGGAACACCGTCAAGAGAGCCTGTCCATGTGGAGAATTCACGTTTTCTGACAATGAGCCTTGGATCATCGAGATACTGTGCAATAAGGTCTGTACGTGCAGGATCGCCGGGCAGGAATACATATTTGCCAACTTCCTCGGCTTTGCATCCGAGGTGAAACATTGTTTCTGATACTGTCATAAGAATATACCTCCTTGCGTGATTTTTATAATTTTATTATAGCATGAAAAGCTGTCAAAATCAATGTGCGGAGAAGGAAAAAATCATGGAACTTAATTTCATATTTCTCAAAAAATCCTGTAAAAATTATTGTATTTCAGGAAAGGATATGCTATAATTAAAGCAACTGCACTTGGGACAGGAGGAGATCATGTGGTAAACTTCGGCAACAGCTGGGATAAGGTAATGGAGGGCGAATTTGACAAGCCATATTATCTGGAACTGCGGCAGTTTCTCATAAACGAATACAGAACCAGAACCATATATCCCAATATGTATGATATATTCAATGCAATGAAATATACGCCCTATGAAAAGGTAAGGGCGGTTATAATAGGACAGGATCCCTATCACGGCGAAGGTCAGGCACACGGCTTATGCTTTTCGGTAAAGAAAGGCGTTGCACCGCCGCCGTCGCTACAGAATATTTTCAAGGAGATAAAGAACGATACAGGAATAGACAATCTGGGAAAGCATGGACAGCTTACAAAGTGGGCGGAATCGGGAGTACTTCTCCTGAATGCGGTGCTTACAGTTCAGGCTGGAAATGCCGGCTCCCACAGAGGAAAAGGCTGGGAGATCCTCACCGACCGTATAATAGAGAAGCTCAATGAACGTCCTGAGCCTATAGTATTTATATTGTGGGGAGCATTTGCAAAATCCAAGCAGGCTCTCATTACAGGCTCACATCACTGTGTACTTACGGCGGCGCATCCGAGTCCGCTTTCGGCATATAACGGATTTTTCGGGTGCAGGCATTTTTCAAGAACCAACGAGTTTTTGAGAAGTAAAGGTCTGCCGGAGATCGACTGGAGTATCGGTGATTAAACAAACGTAGAGGCAAGCATTGCCAGCTTGCAATATACGAATGCAGATTTTCAAGAAAGACAAGGTGAATCCCATGAAAGTAACAGAATTCTTCAAAAACAAGACAGTATTCTCCTTTGAGGTATTTCCTCCTAAGAAAACAAGTCCTGTTGAATCCATATATGAAACCCTTGAAGCTATAGAGGAGCTTCATCCGGATTTTGTAAGCATAACTCTTGGTGCAGGCGGAAGCGGCAATGGTGAGAATACCATAGCTGTTGCAAAGAGACTTAAAGAAAAGCACGGCATTACGCCTATGGCACATCTGCCCTGCATTCATCATACAAAGGAGCAGATAGACAGTATCCTTCATGAATTCACTGAGAATGGTATTGAAAATATACTTGCTCTACGTGGGGATTTAGTACCCGATCTCGTGCCGTCTACGGACTTTGAACATGCAAGCGATCTTATTGAGTACATCCGTTCAAAGGGTGATTTTGACATTGCAGCGGCATGTTATCCAGAGGGACATCTTGAAGCTCCGAATCTCGATACAGATATTGAATTTCTCAAAAGAAAACAGGAGGCAGGTGCAACACACCTTATCTCACAGCTTTTCTTTGACAATGAAGCATTCTATAACTTCCGCTGGAGAGCTGAAAGAGCCGGCGTTAATATTCCAATAGAAGCAGGAATCATGCCTGTTACAAACCGTAAGCAGATAGAACGCATGGTTTCAATGTGCGGTGCAAGTCTGCCGAGAAAATTTACACGTATCATCCAGAAGTATGAACATAACCCTGACGCTCTCCGTGATGCAGGCATAGCATATGCCATTGACCAGATAGTTGATCTGCTTGCAGAGGGCGTTGATGGAATACATCTTTATACCATGAATAATCCCTATGTAGCAAGAAGGATCACTGAGGCTGTATCGGGAATTATAAAGACAGGCGATAAATGCTGAGCCTTGACAGCATAAACAGAGCCGAGACTCTGAGGTATATGGGATTTGGTGAGGGAATTCCGGACAGCCATTTCACTGAGCGTATAAACGCTATGGAAAAAGAGCTTATAAAAACGGCTGTACCAAGATTTGTATGGAAAAGCGAACCTCTTGTCAGTGACGAAGATATTCTTTCCGCAGGAGGTATCATACTTGCAGGAAACGACATAAGAGCGCACCTTGAGGGATGCACTCATGTTGTATTCATGGCGGCAACTCTTTCCATACAGACTGATATGCTTATCTCACGCACCCAGACAAGGAATATAGGCGACGCTCATATACTTGACGCTCTTGCAGGCGCAGGAATAGAGCAGATATGCGGAAAGGCAGAGTTTCTCATAAAGGAGCAGTTCCCTGAGAAATACATGACATGGCGGTACAGTGCCGGATATGGTGATTTCCCCATAGAATTGCAGTCAGAGCTTGCCGCATATCTTGACGCACAGCGGAAAATAGGTCTTACAGTTACGGAAACATCCCTTATGATACCGAAAAAATCGGTTACAGCAGTTATAGGCATTGCAGATAAGCCGCTGCCCCAAAAACGGTCAGGCTGTACAAGCTGCAATATGAGAGATATATGCAATTTCAGAAGAAACGGAGTACATTGCGGAAATGCTTAAAAAGCTTATAGAAGAAAAAGGATACATCCGCCTTGACGGCGGCACAGGAACTATGCTCCAGAAAAACGGAATGCCGGCAGGAGCGGTTCCGGAGGTATACAACATTACAGAGCCGGAAAGGATAATTGCGGTGAACCGTGCATATGCACAGGCTGGTGCAGATATTATCTGTGCCAATACTTTCGGCGCAAACCGTCTTAAAATGAAAAAAACAGGCTATTCCCCTGATGAACTTATACGTGCCGGAGTGAGAAATGCAAAGAAAGCGGCAGAGGGTACAAATGCACTTGTCGCTCTTGATATAGGCCCTATAGGACAGCTTTTAGAGCCTTTGGGTACTCTCACCTTTGAGGAGGCATATGATATTTTCCGTGAGGAAATTATTGCCGGAGAAGAGGCAGATGTTATCACCATCGAGACAATGACTGACCTCTATGAAACAAAGGCGGCACTTCTTGCGGCAAAGGAAAACAGCAATAAGCCTGTGCTTGTTACCATGACCTTTGAAGAAAGCGGAAGAACCTTTACCGGATGCAGTGCGGCGGCAATGGCGATGACTCTTGAGGGACTGGGCGCAGACGCAATAGGCATAAACTGCTCACTCGGCCCGAAGGAGCTTTATCCTGTTGCGGAGGAGATATGCCGCTGGACGAATCTTCCGGTTATCGTAAAGCCTAACGCAGGTCTGCCTGATCCGGTCACAGGTGAATTTTCCGTAAAGCCGAAAGAATTTGCCGAGGCTCTTGCAGAGATGACGGGTATCGGAGTGCGTATATTCGGCGGCTGCTGCGGAACTACACCGGAGCATATGAGAGCTTTATATGAAAAGCTTGACAGTATTGCTATACTGCCCTTGCAGGAAAAGGATATACCTGCGGCAGTATGCTCCGCTTCATCAGTTGTGACTATTACAGAGCCACGCATGATAGGCGAACGTATCAATCCCACAGGCAAAAAGCGTTTCCAGCAGGCTCTCCGTGAGAATGATATTTCCTATGTTCTCAGTCAGGCAATAGAACAGACTGACGCAGGAGCAGATATTCTTGATGTAAACGCAGGTATGCCGGGTATTGACGAAAAGGAAATGATGGTACGTCTTGTAAAGGCTATCCAGTCTGTGACGGACGTTCCTCTTCAGCTTGACTCTACAAAGCCGGAGGTTCTTGAAGCCGCACTCCGTGTATACAACGGCAAGCCTGTAGTAAACTCCGTAAACGGCGAACAGGCTTCCCTTAACGCAATACTTCCTCTTTGTAAGAAGTACGGTGCGGCTGTTGTAGGTCTTACCCTTGATGAGAATGGCATTCCTGATAAGGCGAAGGGAAGGTTTAAAATAGCAGAGAAAATCCTCACAGCAGCAGAAAACGCAGGAATCCCCAAAAGAGATGTATATATAGACTGTCTTACGCTCACAGTATCAGCAGAGCAGTCCGGCGCACAGGAAACACTGAAAGCTCTTAACCGTGTTAAAACAGAGCTTGGACTTAAAACAGTTCTGGGAGTATCCAATATTTCCTTCGGTCTGCCAAACCGTGAGGCTGTAAACAGAACATTCCTTACAATGGCACTCCAGCAAGGACTTGACCTGCCTATTTTGAATCCGAATATTACAAGCATGGCAGAAGCTGTAAGGGCATACAAAGTCCTCACGGCTCTTGATAAGAATTCCGTTTCCTATATAGAATGGTACGGCTCTGCACAGCCGGCAAAGGCTGCACAGCAGACCGAAAGCAAAACGCCGGATCTTGGCTATGCAATGGAGCATGGACTTGCAGAGGAATGCGGAAAAATAACTGAAACGCTCCTTGCAGACCATGAGCCTATGGATATTGTGAATAACATGCTCATACCGGCTCTTGATAAGGCGGGCGCACTTTTTGAGCAGGGTAAGATATTCCTGCCACAGCTTATTCTTACAGCAGGTGCGGCACAAGCTGCATTCGGCGTTATAAAGGAAAAGCTTGCCTCATCTCAAGATGCACCTGTTTCAAAGGGCAAAATAGTCCTTGCAACAGTAAAGGGTGATGTTCACGATATAGGCAAGAATATTGTAAAGGTTCTTCTGGAGAACTACGGCTTCACAGTTATAGACCTCGGCAAGGATGTTCCGCCGGAGACTATAGTAAATGCTGCCATAGAAAATAATGTTCCGCTGGTAGGACTTTCCGCACTTATGACAACAACTCTTGACGCAATGAGGGATACTATCGTACTTCTCAGTGAAAAATATCCGGAGTGCAGAACAATGGTAGGCGGCGCAGTCCTTACGCCTGAATATGCAAAGCAGATAAAGGCAGACTATTATGCGAAGGACGCAAAGCAGGCTGTTGATATTGCAAAAGAGATCATAGGCTGAAGAAAGGACATATGTAATGGCAAAGAAAAATAACAGTATAAACAAAACGCTGGCAATGACTCTTATATTCAGCGGCGGAGTGCTTATACTTCTGGCATTTGTTCTCATGCGTGTTGAGAATATTATTGAATGGATAGGAACGTTTATAGGCATACTGAGACCAGTTATAATAGGCATTATACTCACCTTTGTACTCTACGGCCCTACGGTGAAGATAACACATCTTCTGGAAAAGGCTACAAAGGGCAGAAAGTTTCCATGTACCGGAGTTGCAGTGCTTATAACATTCATTTTATTTTTCGGCATAGTAACCGGACTTATATGGATAGTCGTTCCGTCGTTTATAAGCAGTATTGAGGAGTTTACAATGAAATTCTCCGGATACATGCTGAATATACAGAGATGGATGGATGACTTTGTAACCGAATTCAACGGCAAAAGCGGAATGAATATTGTTGAACAGCTCAGTCTTAATGCAGAGGAGATCATAGATCAGATCACAAACGTTGTTTCAATGATACCTAACTATATGCCCGATCTTATGGAAAAGGTAGGTGAATGGGCAAGCGGTATTGCAGGAGTTCTGACAGACATTGTATTCGGCATTGTATTTTCCGTATATATTCTTGTAGGCAGAGCAAAGCTGAAGCGTCAGGCAAAACGCATTATCAAGACATTTTTCTCACAGACGACATACCAGCGTATTGCCCATATGAGCAATCTCTCTTTCAGCACGTTCTCCAACTTTGTATCCGGACAGCTTATGGAGGCTCTGATACTTGGTCTGCTGTGCTTTATCGGCATGACTATTCTGGATTTTGACTATGCTATAATGATAAGCGTTATTGTAGGCGTTACAAATATCATACCTATTATCGGCCCGATTATCGGTACAGTACCCGGTGCGGTGATATATCTGCTTATTGATCCGTGGAGGGCAGTATGGTTTGTAGTTTTCGTAATCGTTCTCCAGCAGATCGACAGCAACCTGATTTATCCCAGAGTTGTAGGAAATTCCGTGGGTCTGCCTGCAATATGGATACTCTTTGCAGTTACAGTAGGCGGCGGATTGTTCGGAGTAATGGGAATGGTCATAGGCGTACCGCTTATGTCAGTAATTTACGCTGTACTTCGTGAAAAAACTGCACCTGCTGCGGAGGCTGTTGAAGAAGATAACCGTCCGCCCATGTTTCCGGCTGTAGGTGAAAAAACGACAGAGATGGTATATAAAATGCGCACTTCTGTGCAAAGCGGATTCGGAAATATTATGGATAGGATAAATGAACGCATACGCCGCAAGGATTCCGATGATGATGACGATGATGATGAGCCGGAGATATTCGTTAAGAAAGTAAATTCAGAATCTGATGACATTGACAACGCACTTGATGAATTTCAGCGCAGAACAGAAGATGAAAATAAGTAAACAGTTATAAAAAAGGAGCAGCTTGAAAATAGAGCTGCTCCTTTGTAAATTCCTTTTTAACTTTCCTCCCCAACTATTGACAGAGAGCCAAGATTTGATGATGCACGGCAGTCAAAAGCAGAAAAAGCACCTACGAAAGCAAGACGGTCATAAAGAAGTAAATCCAGAGAAGTGTTAATTTGTAAGCGTCAAATAAAGCGCGTCTTCCAAAAGAAAGTTGAAAAGTGTATAATAGAGTCAAAGCAAGTCCATAGAGCAAATTAGAGAGACTAAAATAGTCTATGGAGTAAACCGGACTAAATCAGACACAGGAGGAATACGG